>NZ_JBGJZL010000017.1:0-70180 GCF_042610375.1 Pelosinus sp. sgz500959 | reverse complement strand
GATTATTATGGGTAGTTTAGCATCGTTTACGACACCGTAAGATCTTCACGCATATTATCTGCATATTATGAATGTTTTTCTACTGTTATCTCTAAGCGTTATATAAAGTAACATTTGTTCTAATTATAATATAGGGCAACATTCTAATATCTATTGTTTTGCATTGTTCTTATAGTTGGCTTTATTTTAAACTCAATACTTAGGGGGAAGGTAGCACTATCTGTTTAATAAATTAAAAGTAAAAATATCGATAATCGTTGTAAAAAATATTAAATCCTGCCATATATGCGTTGATATGGCAGGATTTTCATTTTAAGTTGAAGAATTAATAGTCTAAATAATTATCAGTTCCGAATTCTATGGGGGTGGTACTATTATTCAGGCAGTACTTGGAAGTAAGTCATTAGGGTATGAATATACGGAAGATATTTTAACATCTACAATTTTTGGGACATTAAAATACCTTATGCCAGATAAAGCTTTGATTCCTTTTATTGAAAGTGCATTCCTATATGATGAAACAAGAACTACACTTTGGAAACGACTAAATTCAGAAGGAATTGAATTAAGATGCTACCGAGAAGTAGAATATGTATTTTGGGCATCAAACTCTAATTATGGGGAACCAGATTTAATAATTGTATTTTCTAGTCATATCCATGGACAGGATGACTTTCTTCTTATAATCGAGGCTAAATTTAAATCTGGTAAAAGTGGTACGGACGAAAATGATCAATTAGCTCGTTATTTTGATGCGATAAATAAAGATATTGAAAATTTTTCAGATGCTTCTATTTCTAACTTTAAGGGAAAAAAAGGATATATGGTATACCTTACAGAGGCAGAAGCTCATACTGATATTTGTGCTAGTTCTAAAATTATACAAAGTCGACATAATGGAATTCAGGATAATGTATTTCATTTAAGATGGCATCAACTTTATAAAACATTCGAAATGATGTACTCATATTATTCTGATAATGAAAGAGTTATTACAGATGACCTAATGAAGTACTTAGAAAAGCTAGGATTAAGAGATTTTTCTGGTATTACACTTCCAAGTAAATCATTGATTTCTGGATTTTCGCATAACTATCCTATATTTTATCAAGATGAAGAAATTCAAGATGAAAGTAAAACATATTTTAGCTCATTACCTGACGTTGGTTTAAGTTATAAGTCATTTATATTTTTTAGGGGGAATTAAAAAATGGAGAATATAGAGAAAGGTCATCAAATTACAGATGCTTTTGGATATATCCAACAAGTATTTAATGAATGCCAAAGATTATTTTTGAAAATCGACAATCAAATGGCACCAGAATGGAGTACTAGTTATGGTAATACAATTACTAGAGATGTAAGTAAAAGCTTGCAAGATCCTAATCGGTGGATTATAGAAGCGATATTCCGTGTTTATGGAAATAATAAAGATAATCAGATTAATAAAGCAATCACGATATCTTTTTGGGGAGACGACATTGATCAGCCAGTAATAACCGCTGGAAAAATTATTTATTCAGATTTGAGCAAAAGGGGTCACTGGGATCTTTGGAATATATGGTTCTTTTGGAGAGACATCAATGAAAATAATAATTATGAGTTGGATGGTAAAATTAATACTTTCATGTCAGAGGAAGTTAAACATATACAAGAGGCACAGGTATTTAGTGTCCCTCTTATAAACATTACAGATGATGAAGCTTTAATTGAAAAAATTATTAAGCCTTTAAAAGAGTTGTAAGTTCCAATTTTTTTATTTATTATGCAGGAATAGCTCCGAGGTAGAGCATCGCCTTACCAAGGCGAGGGTCCGAGAGTTCCAATCTCTTTTTCCNAAAAATTATTAAGCCTTTAAAAGAGTTGTAAGTTCCAATTTTTTTATTTATTATGCAGGAATAGCTCCGAGGTAGAGCATCGCCTTACCAAGGCGAGGGTCCGAGAGTTCCAATCTCTTTTTCCGCTCCATATGGGTATAGCTCAATTAGTAGAGTAGTGGTCTCCGCAACCGTTGCTTGAGGGGGCGATTCCTTTTTGCTTTGTGCCGCGATGCGGCACAAACAGCTAATTGATGATCATCTAGTCAAAGAAGTGATTGAAAACGAGTTCGGTACGTAAGCCCATCTCACATTGCTTGGCCGGAATCTTTCGGTCAAGCAATGTGAGACAAACTTACGGACAATGAATTTGAACAAGATGCGGTTAGACTGTGTGAGCAGCAACACTTTATTGCATTGGCAAGTTATTTATAGCTTGCCTTTTTTCTTTTTGCAGTGTTTTAAAAAATTTCTTAAGGCAACTAAGATTTGATAAACATTTAATTTATCTAAGATTTTTCTTTTAGTTTTATCTCAAATGGGGTACGATGAGATAAAGGAGATGATTGAGATGTCTAAATGTGGATATATTCGGGCAAGAGTAGAACCAAAATTGAAAGAAGATGTAGAAGGTTTATTGGCTACTATTGGATTATCTCCTAGTCAAGCAATTACTTTATTTTACACACAAATCAAATTAAATAAAGGAATACCTTTTCCAATAAAAATTTCTAATGAGGTTACTTTAGAGGCTTTAAAAGATAGTGAAAATACAAAAGGTCTGACACGCTATAAGAGTGCAAAAGATATGTTTAAAGGATTAGGGGTGTAATATTAGCGATTATTCCCATAAAACAATTTCAAAAAGACTTAGTAAAGGCGCATAAACGTGGTAAAAATCTTGCAAAAATAGAAATCATAATAGACAATCTAGCAAATGAAAATCCCTTGCCTATTAGAAATAAAGACCATATTTTAACAGGTAATTATATTAATCACAGAGAATGTCATATAGAACCCGATTGGTTATTAATTTATAAGATCGATGAAGATGAGCGGGAATTAATACTAGTTCGGACTGGTAGTCATAGTCATAGTGATTTATTTAAGTAAGATCAGAATAATATTTCATTCAACCTAAAATGTAGACAAAAGTGGTTTTCTAACTTCTTATAGACTTCTTATAGTTTGAAAACATTAATCGTTATAAGTTTATAACCATAATGTCTACCGCACCAATCTTAAGATGATAAGACTTATGAGCATTTTGCTTGTAGGTCTTTTTTGTTGTTTATGAATTAAAAACAAAACTGACACTGTTTGAGAAACAATGTCAGTTTGCGTGATTTTAAAGTATTTGACGAATCGGTTTTTATTACTGTATTTAAAATATTATTAAATTGCTTCTTAGATATTTTTTTCTTCTAATAAATCTACCCCATAGGAATTATCAATAACGCAACGCCAAATTTTATTAAAGTCTTTCTTGAAGACATAAGTAGCTTTGCGCTCCATAGAGAATATTGAATCAGTCTTTTGATTGGCGCTAAGTAGTGTTTTTGAGATAACTAGTGCTGTATCACCAGCTTCAATTATAGACATCTCGCCCTGCTTAACTACAAGACTATGATTAAAGTATTCAGCGATAGCTTCGAATGCCTTTCGAATTTCATCTTTCCCTTTTGCAAGCATCCCAGGTTTGATCACTAGGGTCGCATCGTCAGAATAGAAATCTAGCAATGCCACGAAGTCTTCTCGATTGATAGCATTATCCGCTTCTTCGATGATGTGTTTAAGTTCATGATTTTCCATAGTTACCTCCTGTTAAGTAATAGTTTATCTGGCTGGTTATGGGATTTATCTATAATTTTAGTTCGTTATTAATTGATTGAACATAAAGTATTTTCCTGAAAGGAATTATATTACATATTGGGATGATATCACTTTTTCTTAGCTTAGTAAAGTTAGGAGATGATATTAAATATGATGGCACCATCCTATTTTAATTCTGTACGCTTAACGTATGATTTTTTCAGGAAGGGGTAACTCATAGTCATTTGGAATATCCCAAATTTCAATGCACGTACCAATTTTTTTCTCTGTATTCATATATGCAAATCTAATTTCTCCCCAATTACCTTGCATGATAGGCACTATACCAATTTGAGAAAAGTGAGATATAGCCTCATCGAAGTTACCGGTATATTCACATGCTATATGGTGAAGATCTTCGCCATGGAGTTTTAGAAAATCGTGGTAAATGCTCGGACCTGTTAACGGTTCAATTAATTCATATTGCATACCATCCTCTGACAACGCGATTGCCTGTCGCATGGAAAATTCACCAGGCATTCCATGGTAACGTAAGTTTTTTAAAGAGGGCGGGGCGATTGTATACACTTCCCAAGTTGTTAATCCAAAAATTTGACGATAGTGTTCTATTCCTGCCTCAAGATTATTAACGATAAATGCAAGTTGTATGACTTTAGTTATAGGGCTTGTCATCAATTTAACTACCTCCCAATTAGTTCAAAATGTACATTTCCTTAAGCTCAATGCTTCTATCAATGCTGCTATGATATAATGGTACTATAACTATGATTGATAAACTAGTACGCACTTATGTGTATCATAGTACCTTTATCCATACTAATGGAGGAAAAAATATGTTGAGATTATACGAGGATAACTTAAAATGCGAGATGGAATTAACAGTTTATCTTATAGGTGGGAAATGGAAGATTCCGATTCTCTGGAATTTAAAAAAAGGAACAATGCGTTTTGGTGAAATTAAACGACAGCTAGGTTCTGTTACGCAAAAAATGCTTACTCAACAATTACGTCAATTAGAAGAGTGTGGTCTTGTAAAAAGACTAGTATACGCGGAAGTTCCACCTAGAGTTGAGTATTCACTGACAGAGGAAGCGATCAGTATTCTTCCAATACTAGAACAATTATCTCAATGGGGAAAGAGTTACTACAATAAACATAAGATGAATTCGGATATGTACTAAGAAAAATAGTTAGCTAAAAGGTAATCTTATACCTCCTCTTTGTTATTTATATAGGAATGAATAGTCATTCCTATATAAATAACAATAAAAAAATTACTGATGATGTTTTTTAGTTGTCAGAAATAGAAAGTCCCCAATGATTTTTATGGAAACAAGAGGGGAATAATGATAACGTCATACAGCTAACTGTCAAATGCATTTTCGAGTGGATTCCTCGGGCATTATGTTTATAGTTTTGATAAAAAAATTTTATGTATTAGAATAAAGGATGTATATGATATGAAGATACCATATGTTCTATTTAAAAGATTCTTACACAAATATCCAAATCGCAGGCCGCAGCAGTCAATTCCTGTGAAAAAATTAAATCTGGATGATCTGTTAAATTCGAAGCAACCTAAAGTCGTATGGTTTGGTCATTCCACAGCTTTTATGCAGATCGGCGGAAAAACGATCTTGTGTGATCCGATCTTTTCCAATCTCTTTTGGTTTTTCTCTATATTTACAGGAAAACGTTTTACAGAGCAATTGCCGCTTGTACCGCAGGAATTTCCGGAAATTGATGTTGTTCTTTTATCCCATGATCATTACGATCATATGGATTACCATTCGATTATGGCAATCAAAGATAAAGTACATAGGTTTTGTGTGCCGCATGGCGTTGGTACTTGGCTTAGGCGATGGGGAATTGCTAATGAAAAGATTACAGAATTGTCATATGGAGAAACATTGTGCGATGCTGAACTGACATTTACTTGTACGCCAAATCAGCATTTTTCAGGAAGAGGATTGTTTGACCGCAATAAGACATTATGGTGTTCCTGGGTGATTACCAGTAAGAAAGTAAATGTTTTCTTTAGTGGTGATGGCGCTTATGGCCCGCATTTTAAAGAGATTGGTGATCAATATGGGCCATTTGATTTGACTCTTATGGAATGTGGCCAAGCTATTGAATTCTCTAGGCAGATCCATATGACTCCTGAAAAAGTAGTACGGGCACAAATAGACTTACAGGGACAGCTCATGTTACCCATCCACTGGGGTATGTTTAGCCAATCGAATACTGAGTGGACACATCAGGTTGAACGACTACTAAGAGAAGCCGAAATGAGGACGATAAAAGTAGCTACACCGATAATCGGTGAAATTGTCACTATTGGTGCTGAGAAGTATCCGTGTGCATCATGGTGGAAAGAACTAATTTAAATTGAGATTAGGCTACATATACCAAAAGCGGTAATGATAAGTCCTGAAAGTTGATTGACCAATTTTAAATGTTTTCGATCTAAATTATGGCGTAGCATATTAACTATTCCGCTTAAGATTAGCCACCAAAGCATGGAGCCAATAAAAACACCAATAACTAAAAAAAATGATGATATATAATTCTCAGCTACAGCACCTACCCCTAGCCCTGCAAAAACAGCGGCAAAAGACATTATCGTCATTGGATTAGTAATGGTCAGAAATAAGGTGGAAACATAAGCTCCCATAAGTCCTTCGCTGCTTGTATTTGCAGCAACTTCAGCAGGCATAGATTTAAATGTTGTATAACCTAAATAAAATAAGAATACTCCTCCGATAAAACGCAGGTAGGATTGATGATCTACTAAAAAAATCGATACAGCTGAAATGCCAAGTGCAGCTATAAAGCCGTAGAGTGTATCAGCCGTAGCAGCACCTAAGCCCGATACAAAGCCATTTGCCATTCCATTGGCCAGTGTACGTCGGATACAAAGTAATCCTATGGGGCCTACGGGAGCGGCAATAGAGAAACCTAAAACTATACCTTTAATAAAAAATAACATTTTTTTACTCCTTTTCTAATTTTAATGGTAGGAATCCTTATGATGATCAATAACCTAGGGAAAAGGATTTTATATAATAAAGTGGAATATATAGCTAACTATTAAAGGAGACAGAAAGAGATAAGGGGATATGAAAACAAAAAAAGAAGGAATGGTAAAAATAAAATGAACGACTTTAGCTTGTTATCAAAGAATTTTATTTTTGTTTGTCTTTCCAGTTTTCTGTATTTTGGTAGCTTCTATTTGCTTTTACCCACGATGCCGCAATTTGTAGAAAATCTAGGTGGAACAACGAGTGAAATTGGAATCGTTGTGGGTTGTTTTACAATGGCATCAATTGTATTTCGTCCTTATTTTGCTAAAATGGCTGATCGGCATGGACGTAAAAAAATAATGATATTTGGTGCAGGTCTCTTTGCACTGCTTTTTGTGATCTATGGTCAAATTCAGGATATTGTCCCTCTATATTTATTGAGAGTATTCCACGGAATTGCACATGGAAGTTATTTAGCTGCTGCTTATGCTTATGTTGCTGATTTAGCACCTCTTAAACGCCGCGGAGAAGTCATGGGAATTTATGGTGTTGCTAATGTTGTGGCAATGGCACTTTTTCCAGCGTGGGGCAGTATGATTATCGCAAGCACTCATGATTTTTCTCGATTATTCTTTTTTTCTACCATTGCTGCTAGTGCTTCTTTTTTAGCTATTCTGTTTATAGATGAGCTTAAAAAAGAAGAGCACCAGAAACAAATAGTAAGTGTCTGGGCAGTTGGTCGTCAACCGGCTGTATTAATTGCTTCATTAACTTTTTTTACTGCGGCAACAGTATATGGCACGGTGATAACGTTTTTGCCAGTATACGCACCTAAGCAAGGAGTGACTAATTTCGGAATATTTTTTACAACATATGCGATTTTTACGTTAATTAGCCGAGTGGTTGCAGGAAAATTATCAGATCTCTATGGGCGGCGTAAAGTGATTCTTCCCTTCTTAACTCTTTTGGCAATCGCAACATTTTTGTTACCATTTTTACAAAATGTATCTCTATTAGTTTTGATCGGTGGGTGTTTTGGACTAGGTTTTGGCGCGTTTATGCCTGCATTGAATGCTTATGTAGTTGATAAGACATTGCCTCATGAACGAGCGAGTGCACTTGCTTTTTTCACTGCATTTATGGATGTTGGGATTACAACTGGAGCGGTGATCTTAGGAATTGTTGGCCAGTATTGGGGATATGCGACGATGTACAGTGTGGCAGGTATTATTGTTAGTTTAGGTGTTATATTATTTGCGACTTGTTCCAAAGAGTCTTACCCGCAAAAAGAAGTTAAAGGGGGAACCTGAAGGATAGGTTTAAAAGTAACATAGAGTGCATGATCGTCTCCTTGAAATCTGATGTCAAAATGATTCTTTAAAAATGTAAAAATTTCCTGCTACTAAAAAAATAAACACAAAATATAAAAATTTGTGTTTAATAGAAAACTGAATCATTTTAAGGTTTGGCTTCATAGTATTGGAGTAATTCACTAACGGTTACAAATTCATAGCCGCGAGCCTTAAGGCTATCAATAATGAATCCAAGGGCTTCAGGTGTAGATGAAGGATATTTCCCATCGTGCAAAAGAATAATGCTTCCTGGTTTGCTATCTTTTAAGATCACATTTACGATTTTTCCTACAGGAGGATAACGCCAATCATAGGGATCAACTGACCACAAAATAGTGAGATATCCATTGTCTCTAGCTATTTTTAAGATAAGATCATTATAAAGGCCTCCAGGTGGACGAAAAAGGGTAGGTTTAGGTGCGACTTTTAAAATCGCTTGTTCTGTCTTGTCCAGTTCTTGTTCTATTGCGTTTTTACGTAGATTAATTAGTGTAGGATGACTATAAGTGTGGCTACCAACTTCATGCCCTTCTGCAATTTCTTGTTGTACGAGCTTTGGAAATTTTTCAACCTGCTCTCCTACTACAAAGAAAGTTGCCTTTATGTTTTTTTCTTTTAAAATACTCAAAATTTCAGATGTAGATTCAGCAAGAGGACCATCGTCAAAGGTTAATGCTACTACTTTATGGGAAGTAGGTACTTGGTGAATAATCTGCGATATATCGACTAAATGGTCTTCAACTTTCATGGCAATCACTAGAGTAAAAAAAAAGAACCCTAAGAATCCTTTCGATAATCTCATAGTGAGCTCCTTATTTAAAAGTTTTAACAATGATTAATTTACTTTCGCATGGCAGAGGGGGATATATTTTGGTATTTTTTAAATAAACGACTGAAATAATTACTATCATCAAAACCGACAGCCATGGCAATTTCGCTGATATTAAAATCGCTTGTCGATAATAGGGTTACTGCCTTATTAATTCGTAAATAGTTAATATAATCCATTGGGCGTTTACCAGTGGTGTTTTTAAAGACACGGCAAAAATGTTGGCTGCTCATATTGGATAAATTTGCGAGTTGGTTTAGAGTGATATTCTCGTTATAATGCTGATCTACGTATTGTAATACTGTGCGTAACTGATGCATATTTTTTTGCTGACGATCATGCATGGTTTTTTTGAAGAGTTCCTGTTGATAATGACGCAGAAGTAAAACTAATATGTTATAAAGGTGTGCTTTGATTGCCAATTCACACCCTGTTTTTTGTTGTCTATATTCCTTAACAATTTGCTGGATGTGGTCTGACAATTGATCATTGTGGGTGATATGGTTTTGAAAGCGAATGAGACCTTGCAATAAAGGTGTGATGTAGTTTGTTTGGCAAAAATCTATATGGCTGCTTAGTAGGAAATTAAGATCAACTTTTATTATATAATAAACCAGATGTTGGCAAAGAGTTTCTCCGTAATGTATTTCATTACTATTTATAATCATTAAATTCCCTGGTTTAAGCTTATAAGGGTGGGAATTGCAGTGAATCAATGCTTCCCCTTGCTCAAAATATAAAATTTGAAATTCTTCATGCCAATGACTTCCAAATACAGGACCATATTTAAAACGTTCGCTGCGGCTGATTTTCACGGGGAAATCCCGATACATATCGTAGTCCCACTGCCGACTGTTGTTGTTAGTTCTCCGTTGGTCATTACATAATAAGGTACACACTCTGCAATTTTGCGCACAGAGATTGCGATCAGAAGTCATTGGTATCACCCTCAATTGTTAATATTATGCTAGTATCTAGTAATATAATCCATGAATTATATTGTTAATTTATATATAATAATACCATGATGTAAGTGTTATGGAATGGTTTTATAAAAATAATAGATTAATTTTATGCTAAACTTTATAAAATAATATACATGGGGGAAGGGGATATTATAAAAATGAAATTTTTAAAGGATATAGACCGCAATTATTTTTTCTTCATGCTGTCGACAGCTTTTATCGGTATTGGGCAGAGTGTTGATGGGGCAATTCTAACTAATTATCTAAAGGAAGGTCTGGGGATGATGATTCTGGAGCGGTCAGCTTTGGAGTTTCCACGGGAACTACCAGGACTGCTGATGGTTGTCATCATTGGAATGCTTTCTTTTTTAGGTGATATCAAAACTATGCTAGTTGGAAATATTCTTTCAGCGATCGGTATGTTTTCTTTGGGGATCATTCCTCCGGAATACAGCTTTGTTATCGTGGCTATTTTTGTCTACAATATGGGAACTCATATTTATATGCCATTGTCTAATAGTATTGGTATGAGTTTTGCTACTGCTGGTGAATTGGGGAAAAAGTTGGGACGGATGAACGCCGTTAATACTTTGACACTTGTTATTAGCAGTGCGGTCTTATGGATGTTGTTCAAGTTCTTGCATATTAGCTATATGACGGCTTTTTCAATCGGTGCAGTGGCCTTTTTATTAGCTGCCATCACACTGATTTTTATGAAACCAGCTCATGCAGTGAAAAAGTCGAGTCGTTTTGTTTTTAGGAAAGAATATGGGCTCTATTATTGGCTTAGTATCCTATATGGAGCGCGCAAACAGATCTTTATTACCTTTGGTCCATGGGTTCTGGTTGATGTATTCCGGCAACAGGTTACAACGATGATCATGCTATTTTTTGTTGTGTCGGTTGCGGGTATTTTTGTAAAACCATGGATTGGGAATATGATTGATCATTTGGGAGAAAAAATTGTTCTTAGTAGTGAAGCTGTAGGTTGCTTTATCATTTGCTTAGGATATGCTTTTGCTGACAACCTGTTTGGTCCACAGTTAGCACTGATTGTCATTTGTACATGTTATGTTTTGGATCAGATTATGAATGGCGTGAGTATGGCAAGGGCTACTTATATGAAAAAAATTGCTCTGCGACCTGAAGATATTTCACCTAGTTTGTCCTTAGGTACCAGTATTGACCATGTTGTCACCATGTTCTTACCTATTTTAGGCGGTTTAGTTTGGTACAATGGCGGCCCGAATGGATATAAATATGTATTCATGGGTGGTGCTGTCATTGCGTTGATGAACTTTGTATCGGCTAGATTTATTCAAGTTGACGATCCAAAGCCCGTGTTGAAAGCTGTAGGTGATGGTGCGCGTACTAATCTTTAAATGATAAGACTTATGAGCATTTTTGCTTATAAGTCTTTTTAATGATCCTTTTAGACAATTTCAATTCATTTGGGAGGGAAAGAAATATGCAAAGCAGTGTAATTAAAATCGTTGGGATTGGGGATTCTATCACTTTTGGGTTTCCATATGAACCAGCAGTATCATGGTTTAACAGGACTGCTAAACAGCTCAATCTTGAGTATATCAATAGTGGTATCAACGGTGATACGACTGTTGGAATGTTAGAGCGTTTTTATAGGCATGTACTACGGCACAATCCGTCCCACGTCATCATTATGGGCGGAACTAATGATGCATATGCTGGAATTGCTGTCAAAGAAGTGATTAATAATATTCGTACTATGGCAGAAACAGCAGTAGAGAATGGTATTACTCCGATCCTTGGTTTACCAATATCTTGCGACGACGTAGCAGAAGAGAATTTATTAAGGCAATATCGTGAAGAGATGCGCCAATTTGCTGGAGACAATCGAATAGTAATGATTGATTTTCATAAAGCGATGGTTGAAGAAAATGGCGTACATATAAAGGAAAATTTACATTGCGACGGTATACATCCCAATCATGCTGGATATGAAGTTATGGCTGGTGTTGCTGATCAAGTGCTTCGAAGCATTCTTTAACTTAAGGGATATCTTATCTGGAATAGTTGATTTAATAATGATAAAATATTGAAATATAAGAAGAACAAAGAACACAGAAGATGATAGAGGAAGGTAACTATGCGTATTACGGTGATTGATGGACAAGGTGGAGGCATGGGGAGAGTCATTATCGAAAAGATGAGGAAAGAATTTCGAGAGCAGGTGAGCATCCTTGCTTTAGGGACGAATGCCTTAGCAACTTCCGCGATGTTGAAGGCTGGTGCCAATGAAGGTGCTACAGGTGAGAATGCGATTGTGTATAATAGTAAGGACAGTGATATTGTTATAGGTTCATTGAGTATTATTATGGCGAATTCAATGCTTGGCGAACTTACACCTAAAATGGCAGAAGCAATAATGGATAGTAAAGCACGCAAATTATTAATACCGATCTATCGCGGAAATATTGATATTATTGGACTGCAAACTGAGCCTCTTCCTCATCTGGTAGATACTTTAATCGTAGAAATGAAAAAATATTTAGGAGGTATAAAACATGTGTGAAGCTAATGTTTATTTAAAAAATAAAGATATAGAGGAATTATTGCTTGAGAGGGTCGATAAAATCATACCTGGGAATGGAGAGGTTTATCTAGAAAATATTTTTGGTGAACGAAAAATAGTAGCTGCACGCATTAAAGAACTTCATTTAGTTGATCATAGAATTATCTTGGAACGAATTGAAACGAATTAAGCTATATTTTTTTATTAATGGAGATTTCTTGAAAAATTGACAAAGGAATAAAATTCCTTTATAATGAATGAGAAATGGTAGCATGAAGCTGCTTAGTGACTTGAAGTTGGATGATAAAGAATGACTTGTGCAATGATATGAATATCATTTTGCAAGGAAATATAGGATAAAAGATAACCATGAAGGTTTATTAACTCTGAAGAGAGTGATGCCTGTCATGGTTTTTTTATGACTATGAGTGCTTTTAACTCCTACGACTTAGACTCGATCGACTCTTATTATATACTTTCAATTAGATTCGTTCACGAAGGACGAAGTGGAATCGTTATAATTCCCTATAGACTCATGATAAAAAAATTTAGGAGGTTTATTTATGCATATTCCTGATGGATACCTTAGTCCGTCGACGTGTTTAACACTAGGTGGTGTCATGTTACCAGTGTGGTATCGGGCGTCGGCAGTGGTGAAAAAACACTTAGAGTTAGCTCAAATTCCTTTTATGGCCATGGGAGCGGTTTTTGCTTTTTTAATTATGATGTTTAACGTTCCTATTCCCGATGGAACAACGGCTCATGCGGTGGGGGGTGTCCTCATTGCCATTGCTCTTGGACCGTGGGCGGCTGTGATTGCTGTCAGTGTGGCATTGTTCATCCAAGCGCTCGTATTTGGTGATGGTGGAATGTTGGCTTTTGGGGCAAATGCCTTTAATATGGCATTTATTATGCCCTTCTCTGGCTATTATACTTATAAGCTCCTTGTAGGGAAAGGACGTTCTGGTTCGACGCGCTCTATTATAGCAGCAGGTGTGAGTGGTTATGTAGGAATTAATCTGGCTGCTTTGGTTGCAGCAATTGAGTTTGGGATTCAACCATTGCTATTCCTTGCTGCTGATGGTACGCCACTGTATTCTCCCTATGGATTAGGTGTTTCTATACCTGCGATGATGAGTGTCCATCTATTAATCGCTGGTTTTATAGAAGGAACAGTCACCGCTTTGGTTTTAAAATTTGCTTGGAAAACTTCACCGGAATTAGTGAGACAAGTCAAAGAAATCGCAGTAGGAGGGGAATAAGATGCGTCGATATTGGATTGGATTAATTGTGTTAGCCATGCTGACGCCTCTAGGGTCGTTAGCAGAAGGGACTGCTTGGGGAGAATGGGGAACTGATGAGTTAATGGAGGTAGTTGGTTATATACCTCAGGGGATTGAACAAGCCGGCTCGTGGTGGACAGCCTTATTTCCCGATTATGGTATGAACTTTTTAGGTGAGGGCGAAATCCCTGGCAAGATAGGATATTTTCTATCGGCAGTTTTAGGATCAGGTTTGATCTATGCTCTAATCTCTCTCTATGGAAAAATGATTTTACGCACTAATTCTCAGCCTGTCCTCGGGTCGAAAGAATAGTATTGATGAATGATAAACTTCCAACTTGGCTAGGTGTCATAGAAAATCGTCCATTAATGCGACCAAAAACTAGATGGTGGCAGCGAAGTGATTATTTAGAGAAAACTTTAGTAGATATTCAGCAGGTCATGGCGGAAGATATGTTTCAGGCTGGGATTGCTGCTGAACAAGGGTGGTTGCAGAGTATTGAACCAAGAGTCAAGGTTTTTGGAGTCGGTATTTTGTTGTTAGCTGTAGGGCTGACCCATTCGTTGCCTATGTTAATCATTGTTCATCTATTCCTCCTTCTTACTGCGCGACTTTCGGACATTGGTTGGACGGCCTATCTTAAACGAGTATGGCTGCCAGCACTAGTCTTTGCAGGAATTGTTGTATTACCAGCAATTTTTAACTGGGTGACTCCAGGGCAGGCTGTGGTAGTCATTTATCAAAATGTGGTTTGGCATATTGGTTCTTTTACTCTGCCAAGAGAACTTTCAATTACGATTCAAGGCATTGCAACGGCCTGTTTTGTATTACTGCGAGCTTCCGCCTCCTTGGGTTTAGTTGTGTTATTAGTTAAGACTACCCGTTGGTCAATTTTAACCAAAGCAATTGGTTCTATGGGATTACCAGTTGTATTTGTTATGGTTCTTGATCTGACTTATCGGTATTTATTTCTATTCTTGTTACTATTATCAGAATATCTGTTAGGGCGTAAAAGTCGTTTGGTAGCAGTTGAAAAAACTGGTGGCGGATTGGTATGGATTGGTAGCTCTTTGGCTGGATTTTTTCGCATGCTGTGGCAATATAGCTATGAAATTAATACAGCCATGGTAGCTCGCGGCTTTAACGGTGACAATCATCAGAGGTTATCAACTCGATTGATGGTACGTGATGTATGCTTTCTCGGGATTATTTTGATTGTATGTATGAGTGTATGGGGAGGCGCCTCTTTTGTTAAAGAACTTGGTTTTTGATTTACAAAATATTGGATACGCTTATGGGCAGAATGAGTGTGCTTTAGAAAATATCAGTCTTAAAATCTCGGCTGGAGAAAAATTAGTATTATTAGGGGCTAATGGTTGTGGTAAGTCGACCCTGCAGAAAGTACTTGCTGGATTAATTTTTCCTCACAAGGGCAAGGTTCAAGCTTTTGGCTGGGAGATTAACCAGGATAGTATGAAAGATAAAGTTTTTGCTGCAACATTTCGTCAGAAGGTAGGATTTGTCTTCCAAAATTCTGATGTTCAAATTTTCTGTGCGAGTGTTCTTGATGAAATTATGTTCGGCCCCTTAAGTATGGGTATGGACTATGCTGTTGCTCGATCGCGAGCTTTAGAGCTACTGGAATTTGTGGGGATCACTCATCTCATGAATCGACTTCCCCATCATTTAAGTGGTGGAGAGAAAAAAAAGGTAGCAATCGCTGCTGTATTAGCTGTAAATCCTGATGTTTTGATTCTGGATGAACCAACAAATGGGCTTGATCCCAAAACCCAGGCTTGGATGAGGGATACTTTAAATCAATTGAATCAGCAAGGAAAAACGATTATCATTGCGACTCATCAGTTAGAATTGGTGCCAGAATTGGCGAGTCGAGTCGTCGTAATGGGAGAAAATCATCAAATCTTGGCAGATGACCAGCCAGTAGCGATCCTGGAAAATCGCTTATTGTTGCTTTCGGCTAATTTGATTGGAGAACACCAGCATGTTCATATTCATGGACAAAATAGACATGTTCATGTCCATCGCCATGTAGAAGTGGAGGGGAATGGATAAATAATAAAAATCTTTCTATTGAAAATATCATTCTATAACGATGTATCATTTTAATAGACTCAACATGCAGTATTCTTCTGCTTGTTGAGTCTATTGCTATTTCCATAGTCATGACAAATTGTAATCATTGTGGAAAAATTAGCACAATGATTTAAAATAGCTACCACAATTGTGCTAAAAAGGAGGATGTTGACAATCAGCAAAAAAGGATGTAAGATTTCAATGGGTCTATTTTTAGTTATGACGTCCATGCGTTAAAAGAATGGAGAGCTTGTTTGGACTGAGTAGGAGGAATTATTGTTGAAAGGTTTTCAAAAACATGAAATTTTAAAGGTCGTTGAAATTGATCGTACTAAATGTAAAGGCTGTGACTCGTGCAAGGTATTTTGTCCAACCAATGCTATTGATGGAAAATACGGTGCGGTGCATCGTATTGATAATGAAAAGTGTGTATTCTGTGGCCAGTGTTTGGTAAACTGTCCTTTTGGTGCGCCAACAGATGTGATTGACCCAGTCGATAAAATTATTGAAAAACTGAATAATAAGCAAGTTACAGTCGTGGCGGCCATTGCTCCAGCTGTACGGGTCGCGATTGGCGAGGAATTTGGTATGCAGCCAGGTCAGTTGGTAACAGAAAAACTATATGGTGCTATGAAAGTAGCTGGATTTAAGGTTTTTGATATTAATTTTGCTGCGGATAATACAATTATGGAAGAGGGCAGTGAGCTGCTAGCTAAGATTCGTCATTATTTATTAGGCGAAGCAGCAGAACATCATTTAGGTGCTTTGCCTCAATTTACATCGTGCTGTCCAGCGTGGGTGAGATATGTCGAACTTAACTATCCTCAGATTCTTCCAAACCTTTCCTCGGCCAAATCGCCAATGATGATGGCTGGGAGTTTAGCTAAAACCTATGGGGCAAAAGAAGTGTGGCATGTTAAACCTGAAGATATGTATGTTGTTGGTGTGATGCCATGTACGGCTAAAAAATTTGAATGTGCAAGGCCAGAGTTTGATAGCGCAGCTGAGTATTGGAAGAAGCAAGGTCATCAAGGTGAATATCCTGATGTAGATTCTAATTTGACAACTAGAGATTTAGCACGATTATTTAAAAAACTAAATATTAATTTTAATACAATACCTGAGTATACGGATGCTGATAATCCTTTGGCTCAATATAGTGGTGCAGGGACTATTTTTGCAAATACAGGCGGTGTCATGGAGGCTGCTCTGCGGACTGCTTATTTTTTGATTACAGATACAGAATTAGAGCGCTTAGAATTTACTCCAGTACGCGGGCTAGAGGGGATGAAAGAAGCTAGTGTCACGATGAAAGATGTCAAAACGGGCAAAGAATTGACACTGAGAGTTGCAGTTGCTCATGGGATTAAAGAACATGTTGTGCCATTAATTGAACAAGTTATAAATAATACTTCTCCTTATCATTTTATTGAAGTGATGAATTGTCCAGGAGGATGTGTAAATGGTGGCGGTCAACCGATTCATGCGATGGGAACGTCTTGGGTTAATAAATGGAAGGCGATATTGCCTTGGGATTAAGGTGTGGGGTGTGTGAAAAATGGCAAGTTATGATTATGTGGAAAAAGCGGTAAAAATATCAAGACGGGAATTTTTGCAAGTCATAGGTGTGGCGGGAGCTGTAATGTGGACAGGTGCGTACATCGCAACTGATTTGGTACAAGATCGTACTAAATATATAAAAATGCGCGCCCAAGGTATTTATCAGGATGATGTGAAAGCCAAAGCACGGCAGAGTCACAATAATCAGCCCTTAAATGAGATGTATAAAAAGTTTGCTCAGAAACCTTTAAGTCCATTGTCCGAGGAGTTATTTCATACTTCTTATGTCGATAGAACAAAGTTAGGTTAGAGGTAGAATAAAGAGGAGGTTTTTCCTTATGAGTCATCAGATTGAATCTGAACCAAGAGTATTAAAACATGGTTTGCCTTCCCGTTTGTTTCATTGGGGATTAGTGTTAGGTTTTCTGCCTGCTGCTATGACTGGATTTATTATTTGGCTAAAGCCTGGTAATGAAGATTTTGTTAATATGGCGATGAGAATTCATATTATTGGAGCCACTATTTTAACCATTGTAGCGATTTCTTATAGTATTTTAGCAACAGATCGCATTGTCGCATTTATTCGTAATATTTCGGAGTGGAATCGTGATGATTTGAAATGGATGAGAGTAGGGGGCGGGTATGCCCACAAAATTATATTAAAAAAAGAAATTATAGTGCCGCCTATGGGGAAAATAAATTCAGGACAAAAGATGATGGGTGTTTTTATGTTTCACGGTGGAATATTTTTATTGGTAAGCGGCTGGATTTTATATGCTTTTATTCCTTTAGCACCTAAGGTACTTATTTATTGGATTGATTTTGGACACTTATGGATAGGTATATTTTTAGGATTATGTACGCTTGCTCATATTCTCTTGGGAATTTACAATTGGGCAGATTTTAAGGCAATGTTTACAGATGGTACTATGTCTGTAGCAGAAGCTCGACATCATAATCCTTTATGGGTAGAACATAAAATTGAATTAGTAGAAAAAGAGTGTGAAGATGATTCGGAAGTCATTACGGCTTAGTAAATTATGTTTGCGTCTGAACTTTAAATGAATTACGCCCCAACTAGTAGACCAATAAGTCTGCTAGTTGGGGCGTAGTTCATTTAAAGGGATATTTGATCGTTGTTTATTTGTAAGAAATGAAGAAGTTAACGATGGATGTATTGGAAATGTTTCTTGGCAAGAACAAATGTTCTATAGTATAATAAAGAGCAATAAGGAGATGATTGGCGTGGATGTTTTTGATAAACTAAAAATTTTAACCGATGCCGCGAAATATGATGTGGCCTGCACTTCCAGTGGAGTGAATAAAAAAGCGGTTGTCGGGGGAATTGGCAGTGCAGCAGCCAGCGGCATCTGCCACAGTTTTGCAGGAGACGGTCGATGCATTTCATTGCTAAAGGTGTTAATGACCAATGTTTGTGTCTATGATTGTAAATATTGCGTTAATCGCAGATCGAATGATACGCCGCGTGCTTCTTTTACGCCACGGGAACTCGCTGATTTGACTATAAATTTTTATCGGCGTAATTACATAGAGGGTCTTTTTTTGAGTTCTGGCGTACTCAAAAACCCTGACTACACTTCTGAACAAATCATTGAGGTCTTACGTATTTTGCGTGAGGAATATCGATTTTCTGGATATATCCATGCAAAAGCCATTCCTGGAACTGACAGCACGTTGATTGCCCAACTTGGTATGTTAGCAGACCGTATGAGTGTGAATATTGAGTTGCCTTCCCAAAGTAGTTTGCAGATGTTAGCACCGGATAAATCAAAACATTCCATTCTAGCACCGATGGGATATATACAGAATCGCATACAAGAAAATTCCACAGACATCATCAAATATCGGCATGCGCCCAAATTTGTTCCTGCAGGACAAAGTACACAGATGATTATTGGTGCAACGCCAGATACGGATTTTCAAATTTTGAATTTAACAGAAGGGCTTTACAAAAAATATAAGCTAAAGCGTGTCTTCTTCTCGGCCTATATGCCTGTGATGGAAAATACCTTGCTTCCTACGATTGATACTAAACCACCTCTTTGGCGCGAACATCGACTGTATCAGGCAGATTGGTTGCTGCGGTTTTATGGTTTCGCGGCAAATGAACTGCTTGATCAGAATCACCAAAGTTTTAATGCCTATATCGATCCCAAAAGCAACTGGGCACTCAATCATATGGAGTTTTTTCCCATGAATGTAAACCGCGCATCCTATCATGACTTACTAAGGGTTCCAGGTATTGGTGTCAATAGTGCAAAGCGGATTGTAATGGCTCGCCGCACAACGACTTTGAATTTCGAAGGCCTTAAAAAACTGGGAGTCGTACTAAAGCGGGCTCAGTATTTTATCACCTGCGGCGGTAAAGCTTTAGATGGTTTGAAAATTACTCAGGATGGAGTACTGCGGTCTTTAATGTCTGAGAAAACCTTGGGCATGTACCACCAAAATTTCTCTGGCCAGTCTGAGTCCAAGCAACTTTCTCTTTTTGACCAATCATTGATGAACGAGCCCAAATTAATACAGGAGGATATCCAAGCATGTTTAACCAGTCCAATGTGATCTATCGCTATGATGGGAGTTTTGATGGGCTGTTATGTTGCGTGTTTGAAAGTTACGATAAAAAAGAAATTCCCATGGAGATTCTTCCACCGGACACGTCTCAGACCGTCCTCTTCGATGTAAAAGAGATTACGACTGATTTACAAAAATCCAAGAGGGTACTGGTTTCCATCCCGAAGAAAATTGGAGATCCTGCTTTAGAGTTGGTACGGCACGCCTTTTTAACTTGTTTTACTCAAAAGGAGCTGTACATTCTCTTATTTTTACGCATGGGTTATCAGTATGGTCCATCAGTAGTCAGTATGTTAGCTGATGATGTGGTAAATACCCTTTTTAAAGCCGTCAAACAGTTAGAAAATGAAAGTCATTTACTAAAGGGTTTCGTGCGTTTCTCTATTTTTAATAAGGTTCTCGTAGCGGAAATAGAGCCTAAAAATTACGTACTCCCTTTATTGACCCAACATTTTTGTGAGCGCTACCCAGAAGAACGGTTTTTAATTTATGATAAAACTCATGGTATGGCATTGATCTATCAACCTTATCAATCAACTGTGATTCCGATTGACTCTCTTGAAATGCCTGAACCAGATGAGGAAGAAGAATCTTTCCGCAAATTATGGCAACTTTTCTATGCTACGATTGAGGTGCAGGGACGTCATAACCCCGTATGTCGTATGAGTCATATGCCAAAACGCTACTGGAAATACATGACCGAATTTGGTTATCCACAGAAAAAATCCCTGCTCAGATTGGAAAGAGGTTAAAGAACAGAGACTTAAATTCATATTGGTTTTGAATTCTGTTGCATTGATGATGTAGTCAGAATACACTGAAAAAACCTCTTGTATTAAAAGGAAATTGTTGGTTTTTGTTGAATAGTTTATGTTATGGATAGTATATTGATCCATAACATAAACTATTTTCTTTAATTTTGTAAAATTAGAGAAAAAAATGATACTCTGCCTAGAATTAACTTTTTTAGGATGAATTATATCTGTATACAAATCTTCTAACTATTTTAGAGGGGGCTGACTTTTACATCGGACTTCAGTTCATAGTAATAGGAGGAGTATCATTGGACAGATTCACGATTTTAGGTGTAGTCGAGAGAATGAAAAAAAAGTATTTGAATAGTTATTCATGTCTTATTTTTTTATTAGGAGTCATTTTAATTGGTGGTCTCTGGACTTTTGTCCAATATCAAATCCGAGATGATTACGATAGAGCTATTGAAGAAAATTCTAGGGAAACCATCAATTTAACCAAGGCCTTTGAGGAGCATGTACGAAGAATTGTTGCAGAAGCAGATAAAGAGCTGCTTGATTTAAGCCATGTCTATGAACGAGACGGTCTTTCTAGCTCAATCTTTAATGAGTATGTGGAAAGATCAGAAAAAGATCCCAGCCGAACATTAGTGGCGATTTATGATGAACGGGGAAATATAATTAAATCTTCTAATTTAAAGAGTATCACGGAAAATCGCTCAGATCGAGATTATTATTGTTTTCATCAAAACAGTAATAATCATGAACTATATATTGGTTTGCCGATTGTAGGTAGAGTGAACGGGCAGAATACCATTCCCCTTACACGACGCATCAACAAACCTGATGGCACATTTGGTGGAATCGTTTATATAGGTCTTAGTGCCAACTATTTCCTTTTATATTATCAAAAGATCGATCTTGGCAATAATCAATTGCTTTCTCTAAGTGGTACAGATGGATATAATCGGGTTCGCCAAGTGAATGATAATTTTGAAACAGGTCAAAACATTATGATGGGGAAATTTTGGGAGATGGTTCAGTCTGGCCGCCCAAACGCAACTTACGTATCGAAGAATATGCTTGATGGTGTTAGCCGTATAACCAGCTATCGAGTCATGCCAGATTATCCTTTAATTGTTACTATCGGAAAATCGACTCAAGTGGCTCTGGCCAATTTTGATAGACGTAAGCAAGGCTATATTATTGGCGCCTCACTTGTCACCTTGTTCATTTTGGCATTTTGCAGTTTGTTGGTTACTCAGTACGCCAAGCGACAAAAAATGAATAGTGAACTATCGCGGCTAGAGCGACTAAATCTTGTAGGTGAAATGGCAGCAGGCATTGGACATGAAATTAGGAATCCATTGACGACGGTAAGGGGCTATCTGCAATGGTATCTTTACAATGAAAAGTATGCTGAACTTAGAATGCAGTTTGCTACGATGGTCGAGGAGTTAGATCGTGCTAACGAGATTATTACTGAATATTTATCGTTAGCTAAGAATAAATCCATAAAATTAAAATTGGATAATATCAACAATACTCTTGTAGCACTATTTCCCTTATTACAGGCAGAAGCATATAATTCTGGTCATGCTCTGCAAATAGAAAAAAATGATATTCCTGATATTTATATGGATGGCAATGAAGTACGGCAACTGATATTGAATATGGTACGCAATGGATTTGATGCAATGGAGTCGAATGGAAGGCTGACAATTAAATCCTACCGAGAAAAAGATAAAGTAATATTGGCTATCCGTGATACAGGAAGCGGGATATCTCAATCCATGTTAGACAAGCTGGGAACGCCTTTTTTAACAACAAAAGATAATGGAACGGGACTTGGACTTGCAGTTTGTTATCAAATCGCTGCCCGTCACAAAGCCAAGATTGATGTTGATACTTCCACAGAGGGCACAACATTCTACATCAAATTCGAGTTACCTAAATGAGATTCTAGAATTTATAGTCAATATCTAAACTAGTTTTGGGTATTGACTATATTTTATATAAATAAAGGAAAATGGCGAAATATGTAGAATATTTTCAATAATCAATTAATTCATAAAAAGGGGAATTAAAATGAAATTTTTTGATGACATGAAAGTAAGTTTGAAATTAGGTGTCCTAATTCTAATTGCCGTCATATCACTAGGTATCATGGGATATACAGGATATTATTACCTGCAGCAATCCAATATAGATATGAATACTATGTATGTTGAAAGATTAATTCCGGTTAAACTTTTAAATGAGAATCGTTCATATATTAATAGAGTCAATGGGGCAACTTTAGAATTGATGATGACAACTGATAATAAGAGAAATCAAGAGCTAATGAAGATGATCGATGATCGTGTAGCAAGATCTAATAGTAATCTTGAAGAAATCGAAAAACAATTTTTAGATTCCAAAGCAAAAGAACTGCTGAATCAAACGGCAATGACGCTGAAAAAGTATCGCGCGGTCAGAGCTAAAGTGATTGAATTAGCATTACAAAATAAAAATACGGAAGCATATGCATTATATATAATGGATGTAGAACCAGTAGCCACTGAACTTACGGATCGTTTACGTGAATTTTCTGATTATTATGCTAAATTGTCAGAGGAAATGAATGCTAATAACCAAGCAGCTTTTAAGAAGGCAACTCAAATTACTATTAGTGTCATTTTGATAGCCTTCTTAATACTACTAGTAAGTGGATTTTATATTGCAAAAATCATAATCAAACCTCTCAATTTAATGGTATTAGTTTGTCGAGAATTCGCATTGGGGGATTTTCGTGATAAACCGCGAAGGCTTGTTAGAAAAGATGAAATTGGTCAATTAGCGGATGCCTTGGCCGAAATGCGAAGTAAGCTGCGTGTTTTAATGAAAAATGTCAGTGAATCATCGGAGCAGTTAGCAGCTTCTTCAGAGGAATTAACCGCTAGTGCTGATCAGTCAGCTAAAGCAGCTACCCAGGTTGCAGAATCTATTGTTGATGTGGCAAAAGGCGCAGAAGAACAGCTTGCTGCAGCTAATCATACATCGACGGTGGTAGAGCAAATGTCAGCGAGTATCCTACAAATTGCTGCTAATGCCAATGAAGTAGCCGGACAATCAGACCAAGCGACTAACAAAGCTAAAGAAGGAAACCATTCCATTGATAAAGCGGTCAAACAGATGGCGAATATTGAACAAACAGTGGCTACTTCTGCCCAGGTTGTTGTTAAG
The DNA here is from genome assembly GCF_042610375.1 of Pelosinus sp. sgz500959. NCBI lineage: Bacteria > Bacillati > Bacillota > Negativicutes > Selenomonadales > Sporomusaceae > Pelosinus > Pelosinus sp. sgz500959. The sequence goes on along the minus strand of NZ_JBGJZL010000017.1, from coordinate 46,300 downwards.
CTCGGTGAACGCTCGAAGGAAATTGGTCAAATTATTGATACAATTTCTGGTATTGCGAGTCAAACTAATCTCTTGGCCTTAAATGCCGCCATTGAAGCAGCACGTGCAGGAGAGCAAGGACGTGGTTTTGCTGTAGTTGCAGAAGAAGTTCGCAAACTTGCAGAACAATCTCAAGGGGCAGCCAAACAGATTGCGACACTGATTAATGAAATTCAAGGAGATACAGACAAAGCCGTAGTGGCTATGAATGGTGGTACCCGTGAAGTTAAGTTAGGAGCGGAGATCGTCAATGATTCTGGAAAAATCTTTTTAGAAATTTCTAATCTGATCATACAAGTGTCCGACCAGGTGAAAGAGATATCTTTAGCGATTGAGCAGATGGCGATCGGGAGTGAGCAAATTGTACTGTCCGTAAAACAAATTGATCAGTTGAGTAAAAAGACATCTGGCGAAACCCAGACAGTATCGGCTGCCACTGAAGAACAATCGGCATCCATGGAAGAAATCGCCTCATCCAGTCAAGCGCTGGCCCATCTAGCAGCTGATCTTCGGGGCGCCGTTACTAAGTTTCAGATTTAATTCAATAGAATAGGGTGACAGAGATGGCGTCTTATGGCGCCTATCTGTCACCCTATTGAAGTTTTGAGATTATACATGAATTTTTTACATGGGTGCATTTTAGAATTTAACGCCCCGCATTTTTAAGCTTTATATTCATTTATAAATCAAGATTAACGATTGTTCTACCTTGGAGTTTTCCCTGTAGAATTAAGTCAATTTTTTGACTTAACCCATCTAAAGATACTTCCTCTACGTTTTGTTCTAGGTGATAAGGCTTCCATTCATTAGCTAACAAAGACCAAAGCTCTAAGCGGAGTTCCATTGGACACATGACAGAGTCGACTCCATGTAGAGTGATCCCTCTTAAAATAAATGGATAAACAGAAGTTAGTAATTCAGGAGATGCTACGTTGCCGCAGCATGTTACGCTGCCACCATAGTTAGTCGATTTTAGGGCTGTTGCTAACATATTTCCGCCGACTGTATCAATGACGCCAGCCCAAGTTCCTTTTAAGAGTATTCGTCCAGATTGATCATCCAGTTCTTCTCTGAGAATAATATCTTTTGCGCCTGTTTGAAGTAACATATCTTTTGCATCGGGTTTACCAGTTGCAGCAATAACACTATAACCGAGCTTATGAAGGATACCTACTGCAATACTGCCGACGCCACCTGTTGCTCCTGTTACTAAAATATTACCATCAGCTGGCTTAACGCCCCCATGTATCAATTTATAAACAGAAAGAGCAGCGGTAAAGCCAGCTGTACCATAGATCATCGTTTCTTTTAGTGAAAGATTGATAGGCACTTTGACAACCCAGTCAGCAGGGACTTGAATATATTGACCATAACCGCCAGACGTATTCATACCTAGATCATATCCGGTAACCAGTACTTTATCGCCAATATGGAATGTTTCATTTTTGCTTTCGATAATCACGCCAGCTGCATCTATGCCCGGAGTATGAGGATATTTTCGCGTTACTCCTTTATTACCAGAAGAAGAAAGCGCATCTTTATAATTTAAAGAAGAATACTTTACATTAATTAATACATCACCTTCAGGGAGAGTGCTGATTTTCCGATCAACAATTTTTCTGGAAAATTGATTGTCATTATTTTCTGTGACGACGAGAGCTTTAAATTGAGTAGTAGGCATACATTCACATTCCTTTCTACGAAATTAGTTTGATACCAAACATTATAACATAGAATAGTTTTGTGTCAAACTATATCGATTATTGAAGTGATGATTGAAAATCTTCTCATATTGACATGAGGTTTTACGTAAGACTATAATGACATAGCTAGGCAATCTATGCTTACTATTTATGATGAGGTTGTTAATATGAAGGATAAATATATAGTCTACTTTATCAGTAAAACGAAGAAAAAAATGCTGAATTTTATTGAAAAACAATTACAAGAAAATCGATTAGATGATTTGATCCCTTCTCATGGAAATATTCTTACAGCACTTTATGAGAATGATGGTCAGCTAACCATGAAACAAATTGCTCAAATCATTGGTAAAGATAAGTCGACGATAACGCCATTAGTCAATAAATTAGTGGATTTAGGTTATATTACAAAAGAAAAAAATGAAATCGATAAACGAGTTACTTATATTATATTGACTGAAAAAGGGAAGCAAATCGAAGCAAAGTTTAAAATAATCTCAAGTGAAGTAGCAGTGACGGCTTATAAAGGATTTTCGACAGAAGAAAAGGAAGTTTTTCTAAGGCTGCTAAAGAAATTAAATAATAATTTTGATTAAAATTTAGAGAGAGTGAAGTCCTGATGATGTGTCTGCGTCCCTCTTCTCAAAAGACCCTCTACGGCAGAGCGAGCGATTGTTAAAATCAACCTGCTTTAGGGGGCGTTTCTAATTATAATTACCAAAGCGTGAGGTAAGGCGATACACGGAAAGGAGCTAGAGGTTATATGGAAAAAATAGAGCGGATTTTTTATGAGAGAGAGACTTTGGATGTAGCGAAAGATTTATTAGGTAAATACCTAGTTCATCATACGAAGGATGGCAAAACAGTTGGCAAAATTGTAGAAGTGGAAGCCTATGTCGGTGTTAAGGATCGAGCCTGTCATGCGTATAATGGTAAATATACAAATCGAACAAAAGTGATGTTCGGTCAAGGTGGCCATGCTTATGTGTATTTAATTTATGGCGTTTACTACTGCATGAATATTGTAACCAATCAAGAAGACTATCCAGAAGCAGTATTGATTAGAGCCTTAGAGCCCTGTGATGGACTTGATCTTATGAAAAGACGACGTAAAACAGATAAAATTCTTAATTTATGTAGTGGTCCTGGAAAATTATGTGAAGCGATGGGCATTTCGAAGATGGAAAATACGATAGATTTATGTGGTGATAAAATGTATCTAGTAAGCGGCGAAGTGATTGCTCCAGAAAACATCATAGCAACTCCTCGTATTAATATTGATTATGCGGAGGAAGCACGCGATTATCTTTGGCGATTTACGATAAAAGACAACCCTTTTGTTTCAAAAACTAAGAAGATCATCTCCAGGTAAGAATAATCATGAGATACGTTCCCCATGAGAATGGATGAAAAGTAACTTTCATAAAACAAGCCGAAGCAGTAAGCTTCGGCTTGTTCATTATATTAAGGTTCTTTTGTAGTTAAAGTTTCGACCTTGGTTTTTTTATCATTCCAGCACCCACCTAATACATGGACGACTAGACCGAGCATAACGAGTAGTGCACCTATACTTTGTGCAAATGAGAGCGACTCTCCCAAAAAGATCGCCGAACTGCTCATGCCGACCAATGGAACCATGAGAGCTAAAGGTGAGACTATGGCAGCTGGATAACGAGACAATAATTTGCCCCATAGACCATAACCAACTAGCGTTGCAAATAAGGCTAAGTATATGATTGAACCAAACATAGTCCAAGTTGGAGTGTGAAAAACAGTTAGCCATGCAGCGGGTCCTTCAAGTAACCAAGATAGAAGTGCCAAAGGTAAGATGGCGACAACGCCAGCCCAGACAATCAAAGAAAGTATGGAAAAAGGAGGAACACCAAGTGTTGCGCGGCGCATGATGATATTACCTATGCCCCAACAGGCAGCTGCCGCCAAAGTCAATCCAAATCCCACGATAGTCATATTGCCTCCTTGTTGTAGGCCGATGATTGCCATACCGCAGGCTGATACGGCAAGTCCCAAGAGGTGGTTCCATCGCCAGACTTCGTTGCACCAAGTCACGGCAACGAATAAGGTAAAGAAGGCTTGAGATTGTAGTACGAGAGAAGCAAGACCGGCAGGCATACCCATTTTCATACCTAAGAATAAAAAAGAAAATTGTCCGACATTGATAGATAAACCGAGAGCAATAAGCCAAGGCCACGATACGGGTGGTTTTGGCAGGAAAAAAATAGCAGGAAAACAAGCAAATACAAATCGTAGTGTGACAAGGAGAAGCGGAGGTACATCTTGTAGCCCCAATTTGATGGCAATAAAATTAAGACCCCACACAATGATAACGAGTAAGCCAATGATGATATCTCGTTGTTTCACAAAAAAATGCCCTCCGATATAATGGATTGAGTTCGCAGATATGACGATAAAAATATGTCAAAAAATACAACGAGCTCTTCTTGTAATATAACACACCTCTTAGGAGATGTAAAAAATCTATCACTTAAAACCATATCATAAGGTTGCAGGAATTTTGTGTTGAATGGCAAATAAATGTAGTATAAATCACAACTTTGGACATGATGATATGAGGAGGAGATTCACTATGGCACAAGACAAATTTACTCAAAAGGCGATGGCTGCTTTGCAGGAGTCGCAGCAACTTAGCGCGCTTTATTATCACCAAGAAGTAACGACAAGGCATTTGCTTATGGCCTTAGTAAAAGAAGCAGAAGGTTTAATCCAAGAAATTATGTCACAGTCTAAGGTTGATGCCAAACTCTTTCAGGCTAAAGTAGAACAATTATTGAAAGAACAACCAGGAGTGCGGGGACAAGATAGTGGTTTGAGGATGAATACCGCAATGATCCGGGTCATGGCGTTGGCCGAAAAAATGGCGACAACTATGAAAGATGATTATGTCAGTACAGAACATTTATTATTGGCGATTGTGGATGATGGTGATCATGATGTAGTCCAGCTTTGCAAACAATTTGGACTTCATGGCAGCCGCATTCAAAAGATCATCAGTGAATACCGTAAGGGACAACGGATTACAAATGATAATCCTGAAGAAGGTTATAATTCTTTAGAAAAATATGGACGAGACCTAACAAAGATGGCTGAGCAAGGAAAGCTTGATCCGGTGATTGGCCGTGATGAAGAAATTCGCCGAGTCATCGAAATCTTGTCACGGCGGACTAAAAATAATCCAGTGTTAATTGGTGAACCTGGTGTTGGCAAAACTGCGATCGTTGAAGGGTTAGCGCGGCGTATTGTCGCTGGCGACGTTCCTGAGACACTGAAAAATAAAGTTCTATACTCTTTAGATCTAGGATCGATGGTAGCTGGTGCTAAGTTTCGTGGAGAATTTGAAGAGCGATTAAAAAGTGTTTTGAATGAAATTGTAAAATCTGAAGGGAAAATATTACTCTTTATTGACGAACTTCATACCGTGGTGGGTGCTGGTGCGGCGGAAGGGGCGATGGATGCAGGTAATATCCTCAAACCTATGTTAGCGCGGGGTGAACTGCGGTGCATTGGTGCAACGACTTTGAATGAATATCGTAAATATATTGAAAAAGACGCGGCCTTAGAGCGACGTTTCCAACCTGTACATGTTGGGCAGCCAACAGTTGAAGATACGATTTCTATTTTGCGGGGCTTAAAGGAACGTTATGAAATTCATCATGGTATCCGCATTAAAGATTCGGCATTGGTAGCGGCGGCAATTTTGTCCGATCGTTATATTTCCGATCGTTTCTTGCCTGATAAAGCCATTGATTTAGTGGATGAATCCAGTGCAAAACTTCGTACTGAAATTGATTCTATGCCTACAGAACTCGATGAAATTCAGCGTCGGGTGATGCAGCTTGAAATTGAAGAGCAAGCATTGAATAAAGAAAGTGATACTGATTCCATGGAACGGTTAGCGCGTATCCAGGAAGAACTCAAAGGACTGCGTCAGCAAGTAGGCAATTTGAAAACTCAATGGGAAACTGAAAAACAAGCGATTGTTCGTTTGCGTAGTATTAAGAAGGAAATTGAATCTGTTAAGAGTGAGATGGAGAGCGCTGAACGTGCTTATGATCTTAATCATTTGGCAGAACTAAAATATGGTCGTCTTCCTGAGCTTGAAAAGCAACTTAACGAAGAAGAGGACATACTGGCAAAGAAACGAACAACGAATACTTTGCTAAAAGAAGAAGTGAGTGAGGATGATATCGCTCAGGTCGTGAGTCGGTGGACAGGTATTCCAGTCAATCGAATGTTAGCTGGTGAGCGAGAAAAGTTGGCCAATCTTGAAAATGTCTTACATAAACGTTTGGTTGGGCAAGATTATGCTGTACAAGCTGTCAGTGATGCCATCATAAGGGCCCGAGTTGGAATTAAAGATCCAAATCGTCCCATTGGTTCTTTTATCTTTCTTGGGCCAACTGGAGTCGGTAAAACAGAATTAGCAAAAACATTGGCAGAAGTTTTATTTGATGATGAACGAAGTATCATTCGTTTGGATATGAGCGAATATATGGAAAAACACACCATCGCAAGATTGATCGGTGCTCCTCCTGGTTATGTAGGTTATGAAGAAGGGGGGCAACTGACTGAGGCTGTACGTCGCCGTCCTTATAGTGTGATTCTTCTAGATGAAATCGAAAAGGCGCATAAAGATGTACTGAATGTCTTACTGCAAATTCTCGATGATGGACGATTGACGGATGGCAAAGGACGTACTGTCAATTTTAAAAATACAGTGATTATCATGACTTCAAATTTAGGGGCTGCCGATATTTTGCAAAATGAATTCCGTGTGGCAAAAGAATTGGTTCTTACTATGGTTAAAACTTATTTCCGTCCAGAGTTTTTAAATCGTATTGATGATATTATTGTATTTAATGCCCTGACATTAGAACAGGTTAGTCACATTGCAGGACTTATGTTAGAGCATCTTGCCAGCCGATTGCAAAAACAACTAAATATTGCCTTGGTGTGGGATGAGGCTGCACTGACCTTACTAGCACAAGATGGATATGACCCAGCTTTTGGCGCAAGACCTCTGCGGCGGCAGATTAGTCAGTCGGTGGAAACTGAACTGAGTAAGATGCTTGTTCGCGGTCAAATTTCCGAAGGTGATAGCGTAAAATTAGGAGTGCATAATGGCTCTATGGTATTAACAAAAAACGTAAAATAAGATAGGATTATTTTACTAATCCTAATTGCTAAAATGTGATATAATAGCAAGATAACAAAAAAGTGAGGTATTACTAATGAAAAAAGCAATCATTGAAATGGAAAAGGGCAAAATTGTCATTGAGTTATTTGAAAAGGAAGCGCCAAATACAGTTGCTAACTTTGAGAAATTAATTACGGAAGGTTTTTATGATGGACTTTCCTTTCACCGCGTTATTAAAGGTTTCGTAGCGCAAGGTGGTTGTCCAAAGGGTAATGGTACTGGCGGACCTGGTTATACAATTAAGTGCGAAACAAAAGGCAACCCTCATAAACATGATAGAGGTTCCTTGTCCATGGCTCATGCTGGTCCTAATACAGGTGGCAGTCAGTTCTTCATCGTATATGAGCCACAACCTCATTTAGATGGTATTCATACTGTTTTTGGAAAAGTCATTGAAGGTCTAGATGTTGTTGATCAAATTCGCCAAGGCGACAAAATGTTAAAAGTTACAGTTGAATAATATTATCTGCCACAAAGGTTCTATTTTAGAACTTTTGTGGCAGTTTTCTTAAAAACTATTGACAATCCATAGGTAAATTTGATATGCTACATTAAATAGAATATAGCCTTTAAGCTGGTCCTGTGAGGCGAGCAAGGAGACATTTAGTAAAGTAGTGTATTACCTATGCCTTCTTGCGTCATCATACGCCAAGAAGGCATTTTTGTTTGCCTTTTAATGGGTAGCAATTGTCTTCTGGATATGATAGTATATATATGCATGAAATATGAATAAATATTAGTCGATAAAACGCTATCAATAAAAAAACTCTACTTAAGCAAGGCGTATTCTGTTGTAAAATACAAATACTAATCTGTAAGTTTATCCGATGAGTAAGTTACTTTAGGATATTTGGTTAGGGTTTTAGTTATGAGGAGGAGTGTCTATGAGTAAACGTCAGATTTCATTGCGAGGAAAAGATATTTTAGGTTTAGAAACCATGACAGTTCCAGAAATCGAATTAATTTTGGCGACGGCCCAAGAGATGAAGTCGGTAATTGACCGTGATATAAAGAAAGTGCCAACTTTGCGTGGCAAATCCATTGTTAATTTGTTTTTCGAAGCAAGCACGAGGACTCGAACTTCTTTCGAATTAGCAGGTAAATACTTAGGGGCTGATGTTGTTAATATTACGGCAAGTGCCAGCAGTGTGACAAAAGGGGAAAGTTTGCGTGACACGTTGTATACGGTAGAAGCCATGGGCGTTGATATTATTGTGATGCGTCATAGTGCTGATGGTGCGGCACAGTACGCTGCCAAGGTGGCGAAACCTGTAATCGTTAATGCTGGTGATGGTGCTCATGAACATCCAACCCAAGGTTTGCTGGATATGTTTAGTATTAAAGAGAAAAAAGGAAATTTGGCTGGACTTAAGGTTGCCATCATTGGTGATATTTTACACAGTCGAGTTGCACGATCGAATATTTGGGGACTGCAAAAGATGGGTGCTGAAGTACATTTAGCAGGGCCTAAAACTTTAATGCCACGGGATATTGAGCAAACTGGTGTCTATGTACACAATCGTGTCGAAGATGCGCTCGATGGGGCCGATGTTGTGAATGTCTTGCGTATTCAAAGAGAACGTCAACATAAAGGTTTGTTTCCATCAGCAAGAGAGTATGCACGAATTTTTGGTATCAACCAAACCCGCTTGGAATTGGCAAAGCCAGATGCCCTCATTATGCATCCAGGCCCGATGAATCGGGGACTTGAGATTTCTCCTGATGTGGCATATGGTGATCAGTCAGTGATACAAGAACAGGTTAAAAATGGACTGGCAGTGAGAATGGCCGTGCTGTTTTTGGTGCTGATGGGAGGTAAAGACATTGAAACTACTGCTTAAAGGTGGAAGAATCGTCAATCCAGCACAAAGTTTTGATGCTGTGGCAGATTTATTAATTGAAGATGGTCATGTTATTGAAATCGGCGAAAATATTAGCGCGGAAGGTGCAGAAATTTTTGACGCTGAAGGATTGGTCGTTGCTCCAGGACTCATCGATATGCATGTACATTTACGTGAACCTGGGCTGGAAGCGAAAGAAGACATTGTATCAGGTACTCGCGCCGCTGCTGCAGGAGGATTTACAACAATTGCTTGTATGCCAAATACCAAGCCTGCTGTCGATAGTTCCATTGTCGTTTCTGGAATTATACATCGCGCTCAATATGAAGGTGTTGTGAATGTAAAAGTCATTGGAGCGTTGAGTAAAGGACAAGAGGGCAAGGAACTAGCGGAAATTGGAGATATGATTTTCACGGGTGCAGTTGCCATTTCTGATGATGGAAGTTCTTTAAATAACAACAGTCTGTTGAAAACAGGTCTTGAATATACAAGTATGTTTGATTGTCCAGTCATTACCCATTCAGAAGATGAATCTTTGGTGGAAGATGGGGTTATGCATGAAGGTGCAGTTTCTGCCATGCTTGGTATGAAAGGGCGACCAGCTGTTGCGGAAGACATTGCAGTAGCGCGGGATATTATGCTTGCTGAGTATGCTGATGCAAAACTTCACATTGCTCATGTGAGCAGTAAAGGTGCGGTAGAACTCATACGCCAAGCTAAGAAAAAAGGCATTAAAGTGACGGCTGAGGCCACGCCCCATCATTTGACTCTTACAGATGAGGCGGTAAAAACCTTTGATACAGCAACGAAAGTTAATCCGCCACTACGGTCGGCAGATCATGTGGATGCTTTAATAAAAGGTTTGCAAGATGGAACCATTGATGCCATTGCCACAGATCATGCGCCTCATGCTTTTGAGGAAAAAGATATGGAGTATAAAGTGGCGCCTCCTGGTTTTACAGGGATGGAAACAGCTCTTGGCGTGGTATTGACAGGCTTATATCATACGGGTACACTTACATTATTGGAGCTGATTGAGCGTATGTCCACAGCTCCAGCGCGCATCTTAGGTCTTGAAGCTGGTGTGCTTAAGGTTGGATGCAACGCAGATATTACCATATTTGATGCAGATGCAGAATGGATTGTAGATAGTCGTAAATTTTATACAAAAGGCAAACATACTCCTTTTGACAAAAAGCCACTAAAAGGCAAAGTCGTGGCAACAATAGTCAAAGGCAAGTTTGTTATGCGAAATGGTGAGGTGTGTACATGAAAGGCAAATTAATATTAGAAGATGGTAGTGTATTTACAGGGGAAATCTTACTCGACACGGGTGTTGTTGGTGAAGTTGTATTTAATACAGGTATGACTGGATATCAAGAAATATTAACAGATCCTTCCTACTGCGGACAAATTGTGACTTTGACCTATCCTCTTGTTGGTAATTATGGAGTGGCTGAGTTATTTGAACAATCAAGGCAGTCTTTTGTGCGAGGATTTATTATAAGTGAGTTGTGTGAAGAGCCAAGTAATTGGCAACTGCAAAATACATTAAAAGATTATCTCCTTAAAAATAAAATTCAATGTATCTATGGTGTGGATACACGCGCTATTACACGACGGATTCGTTCTCATGGCACAATGAAAGGTATCATTGTTTCAGAACAAGTAAGTGAAGAAGAGATCGCTCAATATTTTGCAAAGCCAGCAGTAACAGGCGAAGTAATGGAAGTAACAACACCAGAAGTATACCGCATTGAAAATGACGGGCCTCATGTTGTTGTCATGGATTTTGGTATCAAAAAGAATATCCTTAATTCTTTAAGCAAACTAGGATGTTCCTTAACAGTCGTACCAGCTGATATGGGAGTACAGAAAATTTTGGCGCTTAAACCAGACGGTATCTTTTTGTCCAATGGACCTGGTGATCCAAAAGATGTGATGTGTGCTGTTGAAACCATTAAAGAATTAATTGGTAAAAAACCGATCTTTGGCATTTGTTTAGGGCATCAATTATTAGCCCTAGCCCTTGGTGCTGATACGTATAAATTAAAATTTGGTCATCGTGGTTCAAATCAACCTGTGAAAAATTTATTGACAGGTCGAGTACACATTACTTCACAAAATCATGGATATGCAGTAGAAGAAGCTTCATTGATCGGTAAAGATGTGATCATTAGTCATCGAGCAGTCAATGATCAGACCGTTGAAGGAATTCGACATAATCAATTACCGATATTTTCCGTTCAATATCATCCTGAAGCATCACCAGGACCTGATGATAGCACCTATTTATTTGATGAATTTATGGTTCTGCTCAAGAAAGGGGTATAATTATGCCAAAAAAACAATATCTTAAAAAAGTAATGGTCATTGGTTCAGGTCCGATCGTCATTGGGCAAGCTGCTGAGTTTGATTATGCTGGTACACAAGCATGCCGCGCCCTCAAAGAAGAAGGACTTGAAGTTGTCCTCGTTAATAGTAATCCTGCGACGATCATGACAGATACGAATATTGCTGATCGCGTTTATATAGAACCTTTGACGTTAGATTTCCTTGAAGCCATTATTGCCAAAGAACGTCCTGATGGATTACTTGCCACATTGGGCGGGCAGGCAGGGCTTAACTTAGCTGTTGAATTACATGAGAGTGGAGTACTTTCAAATTTTAATGTGGAATTATTGGGAACACCATTAAGTGCGATCAAAAAAGCTGAAGATCGGGAATTATTTAAGGCGACTATGCAAGAAATTGGTCAGCCAGTTCCTGAAAGTACCACTGTAGAAGATGTGGAAGCCGCTTGCTTATTTGCACGTAAAATTGGTTATCCTATCATTGTACGTCCTGCTTATACTATGGGTGGTGCAGGTGGCGGTATTGTTGATAATGAAGTTGATTTAATCAGCACTGTGACCCGGGGATTAAAATACAGTATGATTGGTCAAGTTCTCATTGAACGCAGTGTTGCCGGTTGGAAAGAAATTGAATATGAAGTGATTCGTGATGCTAACGACAACTGTATTGTTGTGTGTAACATGGAAAATTTTGATCCTGTTGGCGTGCATACTGGAGATAGTATCGTTGTTGCTCCTTCCCAAACTTTAACAGATCATGAATATCAGATGCTCAGAACAGCTTCCTTGAATATCATTCGTGCGCTAGGAATTGAAGGCGGTTGCAATGCTCAATACGCTCTTGATCCTAATACAAATAATTATTATGTTATTGAAGTGAATCCACGGGTAAGTCGTTCGAGTGCTCTCGCTTCAAAAGCAACAGGTTATCCGATTGCGAAAGTTGCTAGTAAGATTGCCATTGGTTATCATTTGGATGAAATACAAAACGCAGTAACAAAGAAAACAATGGCTTGCTTTGAACCTGCTCTCGATTATATTGTCGTTAAATTCCCGCGTTGGCCTTTTGATAAATTTATTTATGCAGATCGCATATTAGGTACCCAAATGAAGGCAACGGGTGAAGTGATGTCCATTGATCGTTCTTTTGAAGGTGCCTTATTAAAAGCTGTACGTTCTTTAGAAATTGGTGTTCATCGTTTGCAAATTCCTGAAATTGGAAAACTTACAACGGAAGAAGTACAAAAGAAATTAACCATTACCAATGATGAGCGGATCTTTGTCATCGCAGAAGCTCTGCGCCGCCGCATTAGTATCGATGAAATTCATGAAATTACAAAAGTCGATTACTTCTTTATTAATAAACTTAGAAATATTGTTAAAATGGAAAAACGTTTGCTTGTGGAAGAACATAGCCCAGAATTAATGTTGGCAGCAAAGAAAATGGGATTTGCAGACAAATCCATTGCAGAAATTTCTGGAAGAACCATAGAAGAGGTACGAGAAGGGCGCAAAAGCCAAAACATTGTGCCAAGTTACAAAATGGTTGATACGTGTGCTGCTGAGTTTGAAGCAGATACACCTTACTATTACTCTACTTATGCCCAAGAGGATGAAGTTCTTGTATCTGATAAACGCAAAATTATGGTGCTTGGTTCCGGTCCTATCCGGATTGGCCAAGGGGTAGAATTTGATTATTGTTCTGTTCACTCCGTATGGGCATTGCGCGACATGGGGCTTCAGTCAATTATTGTTAATAATAATCCTGAAACAGTCAGTACAGATTTTGATACGGCAGACAGTCTGTATTTTGAACCTTTAACGCCAGAAGATGTACTTAATATTATCGATAAAGAAAAGCCTGAAGGGGTTATTGTACAGTTTGGTGGACAAACAGCTATTAATTTGGCAGGACCACTGGCGAAAGCTGGGGTTAAAATCATGGGTACAAGCGTAGAAGATATCGATCGCGCTGAAGATCGAGAAAAATTTGATGCCCTCTTGGAAAGCTTAAATATTCCAAGACCACGAGGCGGAACGGTTACTAACGGTGAGGATGCTGTTCTTGAGGCTGCTAAAATAGGTTATCCTGTTGTGGTTCGTCCTTCTTATGTTCTCGGTGGTCGGGCGATGGAAATTGTGTATGACGAAGATGAACTAAAAGATTATATGACGAGAGCGGTAAAGGCTTCTCCAGAGCATCCAGTACTTGTTGATCGTTATATGCAAGGTACTGAAGTTGAAGTAGATGCCATTTCTGACGGAAAAGATGTCTTTATTCCAGGAATTATGGAACATGTGGAACGTGCAGGAGTTCATTCTGGTGACAGTATTGCTGTATATCCAACTCAAACCTTATCTCCTGAGGTCATTAAGATTATCGTAGATTATACGACTCGCTTGGCGACAGGATTGAATGTAAGAGGTGTAATCAACATTCAATATGTAGTGGTTGAAGACGGTGTTTACGTGATTGAAGTCAATCCGCGTTCTAGCCGTACCATTCCTTTCTTAAGCAAAGTGACAGATGTACCAATGGTTAATGTTGCTACGCGTGTTGCCATGGGCGAGACACTTCGTTCTCTTGGTTATCAATCTGGCTTAATGCCAGCAAAACCTTATATTGCAGTGAAAGCACCTGTGTTTTCTTTCTCCAAGATGCAACAAGTTGATATTTCCTTAGGGCCCGAAATGAAATCTACGGGCGAAGTTATGGGGATTGATTATCACTATGCGAGAGCTTTATATAAAGCCATTACTGGTGCAGGGATGAATATACCAGAACGTGGTACAGTACTATTTACAGTAGCAGATAAAGATAAAGAAGAGGGCGGGGAACTTGCTAAAGGTCTTGCTGACCTTGGTTATCGTATCGTTGCTACTGGTGGAACAGCCACTCATCTGCAATCATTAGGGCTAGATGTGGATGTTGTTCACAAAATGCATGAGCACAAACCTGATATTATGCAAATGATCAAGAGTGGTAAGATTAATATGGTCATTAATACACTCACTCATGGTAAAGCGCCTGAACGTGATGGTTATAAAATACGTCGAGCAACAGTAGAACATGCCATTCCGTGTTTTACATCAATGGATACTGCGAAAGCTGTTTTTGATGTATTGACTTTCATGCGGGAACGCCGTTTATCCTATGTACTTGCGATCCAAGATTATGTGGGCGGAGGCGATAGCCTTGCCTAAAATGCTGGTAAAGGCTCAAGTAATCGATAATCGAGAAATTGGTACTCAGGTCAAAGAATTAGTGCTGTATGCTCCAGAAATTGCAGCGCAAGCTATACCAGGGCAATTTCTCCATATTCGAGTAGCCAATGCTACTTATCATCCTCTATTACGTCGTCCCCTCAGCATTTCAGATGTGGATGCTGAGGAGGGCACTGTAAGCACTATTTATCGGATTGTCGGTCATGGTACGGCTTGTCTTGCTACGCTAAACAACAGTGATATTGTGGATACCATTGGACCTTTGGGCAATGGTTTTAAATTGCAAGGAAAACGACCTCTGCTCGTTGGAGGTGGAATGGGATTGGCGCCGCTCGTTTGTCTAGCAGGCGCCTTATGCCCAAGACCCATCGAAGTCCTAATGGGTGGGCGTACGGAAGAAGAAATGTTTTGGGTGGATATGTTCACCGATATGTGCAGTAATCTTCATATTACCACTGATGATGGTACGTTAGGGAGCCAAGGCGTTACTCTTGACCTGTTACCAGGCTTACTAAAAACGGGGAAATACGATATGATTTATACCTGCGGTCCTCATATTATGATGGATGGCGTGGCGAAACTTGCACAGGAATATCAGATTCCTTGCCAAATTTCTTTAGAAGAGTACATGGCCTGTGGCGTCGGTGGTTGTTTGTCCTGTACATGTGCTATGACGGATGGATCACGGAAAAAAGTATGTACTGATGGACCCGTTTTTTGGGCTGAGGAGGTGGTTTCATGTTAGCGGTCGATATTGCCGGCATCAAAATGAAAACACCTGTGATGACAGCGTCAGGAACCTTTGGTTTTGGTACGGAATACAGTGATTTTGTAGATCTGAATCAAATCGGTGCTGTGGTCGTTAAAGGTACAACTTTGAAACCGCGGCCTGGAAATAAGGGACGCCGTATTGCTGAAACTCCAGCAGGAATGCTCAACTCAATTGGGCTCGAAAATCCAGGAGTTGAAGAATTTTTAAAAAGTATATTACCGAATTTGGCTGGGTATGATGTACCCATCATTGTGAATATTTCTGGTAATACAGTAGAAGAATATGGTGAATTGGCTGCTCTTCTTACGGTTCCAGGCATCGCTGGTTTGGAACTCAATATTTCTTGTCCTAATGTAAAGGAAGGCGGAATTGCTTTTGGTACCCAATGCAATAGTGCTGCAGCTGTTGTGGAGATGGCAAAACGCAATACGAATTTACCTGTCATTGTTAAATTATCCCCTAATGTCACTGATATTGTAGAAATGGCAAAGGCTGTGGAACAAGCTGGAGCAGATGCCATATCTCTTATTAATACGTTACTTGGTATGGCCATTGATATTCATAAATGGAAACCAGTGCTTGGTAATGTAGTGGGCGGTTTGTCTGGTCCAGCTGTTAAACCTGTCGCAGTACGTATGGTATGGCAAGTTGCTCAAGCTGTTCAGGTGCCGATTATTGGTATGGGTGGTATTGTGACTGCTGAAGATGCGATCGAATTTATGTTGGCAGGGGCAAGTGCTGTTGCTGTTGGGACAGGCAATTTTGTCAATCCATGTGCTGCACAAGCAGTAGCAGATGGTATTAAGAGTTATCTGGAGAAAAGAAACTTAGCAAGTGTGAACCAACTTGTTGGTCAAGTGATGATATAAATTTTGGATGTGATATGGTGAAAGCTGATAAACGTTTAATCGTTGCCATCGATGTTCATTCTATGGACAAAGTACAGCAATTAGTTGAAACTCTAGGGGACAGTGTTAATTATTATAAAGTGGGCATGGAGCTATTTTATAGTGTAGGCAGTCAAGTGATTACCTACTTGCGTGCTCAAGGAAAAGATGTCTTTCTAGATCTGAAATTACATGATATCCCTAATACTGTAGGGCAAGGGTTAGCCACACTTACAGGACTTGGAGTATCCATGCTTAATGTACATGCTTCAGGCGGCCCTGCTATGATGAAAGCAGGTGCTGAAGCTGTACGGAAAAAAGCCGATGAGATGGGCATTGAACGTCCAAAATTAATTGCTGTGACGGTATTAACCAGTATTAATTCTGCTGAATGGTCTGCTCTTGGTTATGATTTAGATTTGTCAAAACAAGTAGTACATTTGGCAAAACTTGCGCAACAGGCGGGGTTAGACGGAGTCGTGGCTTCCCCCCAAGAGGCCGAGGCCATTCGCGCTATCTGTGGGGATGAATTTGTGATTGTTACACCTGGAATCAGGCCAAGTGGTGCGGCGATTAATGATCAAAGTCGGATCGCGACACCGGCTGGTGCTCTCAAAAATGGTGCTCATCAGTTAGTCATTGGGCGTCCAATTACAGCCGCAGAAAATCCTCGTCAAGCAGTACAAGCTATTTTAGAAGAAATGAGGGATAAGGCATGACAGAAGTTGAAGTAAAACAGTTATTTATCGAAACAGGAGCTATATTGGAAGGACATTTTTTGTTGACTTCAGGATTACATAGTCCTTTATATGTAGAAAAATTTCAAGTTCTCCAGCACCCAAAACATACAGAATCCTTATGCAAGGCTTTGGCTGAGCGCTTTGTACAAGATGATGTAGAGCTTGTAATAGGGCCGATTACAGGAGGAATTCTGCTTGCTCATGAAGTGGGTAAAAACTTAGGAACGCGCGCTATTTTTACGGAACGTGAAAATGGACGTATGACTTTGCGTCGTGGTTTTGTAATCGAACCTGGTCAGCGTGTACTTATTGTTGAAGATATTATTACAACAGGTGGTTCGGTCAAAGAGGTCATCGATGTTGTTAAGGAACATGGCGGCATACCAGTTGGTGTAGGAATACTGGTTGATCGCAGTGACGGGACTGTAGATTTTGGTGTACCGCATCAAGCCTTGTTGCATCTTACGGTCGAAACTTATCAGGCTGAGTCTTGCCCTCTTTGTGCAAGTGGTCAGGCGATCACTAAACGTGGTAGTCGCAAATTATAAACTCGTTTTGAACACTGAAAAAATATTGAATTAATTAACATAATAATTAAAAAAACTATTGCAATCATATAAAGGTTATGTTATTATATAGAAGTTGGTTGTTGCGAAACACGACATGTGGCCCAGTAGTTTAGCGGTTAGAATGCCGCCCTGTCACGGCGGAGGTCGTCGGTTCAAATCCGATCTGGGTCGCCATTCATTATGCGGGAATAGCTCAGCGGTAGAGCATCGCCTTGCCAAGGCGAGGGTCGGGAGTTCGAATCTCCTTTCCCGCTCCATAGGGGTATAGCTCAATTGGTAGAGTAGCGGTCTCCAAAACCGTTGGTTGAGGGTTCAAGTCCTTCTGCCCCTGCCACTCAAATCGATTAACGACGCGGCTTTTTGCTACGTCGTTTTTTTATTGCGGATCGGAAAGTATGAGACTTTTTTGATTCCGAGTAAGAATGACATCAGGCTATTGTCTGTGTCTTAAGACTTGGTATAAACCAAGTCTTTTCTTATATCGATGTAAATTAATAAAAATACCATAATTTATTTGGAAATATACAATAATATTGATATATTAGTAATACTATATGAATTTATCAATATTAAATAAAAAGAAATGAGAGGGCTAGCATGGATGTCGTTATAATTGATAAAATTGTCCAAGAATCTACGCGTGAATATGTATATCGTTTTTTGAAATCGAATATAATGCAATTAAGGCTTATCCCGGGTAGCGCTTTATCGGAAAAAGAAATATCGCAGCTATTAGGTGTAAGTAGAACCCCTGTTCGTGAAGCGTTCATTCAATTATCTCAGGAATATTTGCTTGATATTTTACCTCAAAAAGGAACCTATGTATCACTAATTGATATTGAAAATGTTGATGAATCTAAGTTTTTGCGCGAGACAGTAGAACGGGTGGTCGTTGGTATTGCTTGTACAGAGTTTCCTAGTGATAAACTTTTTGAGCTTCAATCGAATCTTGCCTTACAAGAATTGTGCATGGAACAAAAAAATTATTTAAAATTTTATGATCTTGATGAAGAATTCCATAAAACAATCTTTGTAGGATGCAAAAAAGCGCGGACATGGTCTATGATTCAACAAATGAACACCCACTATAATCGAGTTCGCATGTTAAATATGGCTGGTGGCTATAACGTAACACCCGTTTTGAATCAACATAAGGAATTAGTTTTAGCAATTAAAGAAAAAGATGTAGCTTTGGGCATAAAGACCATTGAGCGTCACTTGAATAAAGTGAAATTTGATATCCAAGAGTTGTATAGAGATCATGTTGATTATTTTAAACAACAAAATCCGGTGTTGAGATAATTTTATACATAGTGCAGAAAATAGCTACTTGAAAAGATTTTGACTTTTTAGGTAGCTATTTTTATTTTATTAATCATTCTAAAAAAACTTAAAAATTAGATTTTAATGAATAATACTAATAAATGGTATTTACACTAGTATGGTAGTATGGTAGAATAATTTTAACAAGCAGATAGCATTAATTCGCTTCTTACGATTAGTAGGTCATCATTGCGATAAGTTAATGAAATCAGTTTTGTTATTTAATATTAAAGGGGGCCAAAAACAAATGATTATGTCATTTCGTTGGTACGGTAAAGAAAACGATTCAATATCCTTGCAGAATATACGTCAAATTCCTGGAATGAGAGGAGTTGTAGGAGCTTTATTCGATGTGCCCGTTGGTGAAGTTTGGCCGATGGATAAAATTCTTGCTTTAAAAGAAGAGATTGAGGAGCAAGGTTTGGTACTTGAAACTATAGAAAGTGTTAATATTCATGAAGATATTAAATTAGGCCTTCCAACGCGAGACCTATATATTGAAAATTACATCACTACATTGAAACGTCTTGGTCAAGCGGGTGTCAAAGTTGTTTGTTATAACTTTATGCCAGTATTTGACTGGACTCGAACTGATTTAGCTAAAGTGTTACCTGATGGTTCGACAGTTTTAGATTTTGATATGAAGTTGATTCGTGATAAAGATCCGCAAAAATTGGTAGAAGAAATGCAAGCCAATTCCAATGGATTTGAACTTCCAGGCTGGGAAGCATGGCGTTTGAAAGAACTAAAGAATCTGTTTGAATTGTATAAAGATATTGATGAAGAAAAACTATTTGAGCATTTAGAGTACTTTTTGAAAGCTGTTGTGCCTGCAGCGGAAGAAGCTGGCATCAAGATGGCTATTCATCCAGATGATCCACCTTGTTCTGTTTTTGGTCTTCCTAGGATCGTAACGTCTAAGAAAAATTTAAAAAGAATTGTTGATATGGTTGATAGTACGAGCAATGGACTCACTATCTGTAGCGGTTCTTTAGGTGCGAATCTAGAAAATAATATCCCTGAAATTATCCGTTACTTTGGTGACCGGGTTGCCTTTGGACATGTGCGTAATGTTCAGGTTCATGAACCAGGTGTATTTAATGAAACAGCCCACAAAGCCGATGAAGGTTCTCTAGACATCTATGAAATTATGAAGGCTTTCCATGATATCGGTTTTACTGGACCGATCCGTCCTGACCATGGCCGAATGATATGGGGCGAAAATGGTAGACCGGGTTACGGTTTATATGATAGAGCCTTAGGAGCTAATTATTTGTGTGGTCTTTGGGATGCCATTGTTAGAGGCGCAAATAAATAGAAAGGGGAGAGGGGGTTTTTCATGTTAGTCTTAAATCAAGAAAGTATAAAAAACGTTGACCTATGGAAAAAAGCAGGTATAGAAAATCTGAATTTTAATCATGAGCAAATGTCGGCTTCGACAAAAGAAAATCCTACATGGGTACACTTTGGAGCCGGAAATATTTTCAGAGGATTTATAGCAATGCTTCAACAATCACTTCTCAACTCAAAAAAAGTAGATTCAGGAATTGTTGTTGTGGAAACCTATGATCATGAAATTATCGAAAAAATTTATGCACCTTACGATAATTTAGGATTGCTCGCCATTATGAATACAGATGGTAGCTTAGACAAAGAAATTATCGGAAGCATCGGCGAAAGTCTAATCGGAGATCCTTCAAAAGAAGAGGATTGGAAGAGAATACAAACTATATTTTCTAAACCTTCTCTGCAGCTTGCAAGTTTTACGATTACAGAAAAAGGTTATAGTTTAAAAAATTCTGCAGGTGATTATTCAGCTGAAGTACAAGAAGATATGGCAAATGGTCCTCGGCAGCCTAAAAGTGTCATGGGCAAGATTGCATCATTAGCATATACTCGTTATCAACATGGTCAACTTCCGATTGCTTTTGTAAGTATGGATAACTGCTCTCATAATGGAGATAAACTGTATAATGCAGTGGAAACTATTGCTAGAAAATGGGTTACACAAGGTTTGGTTGAAGAAGGATTCTTGCAGTATATCAATGATCCTGCAAAAGTATCTTTCCCATGGAGCATGATTGATAAAATTACACCTAGACCTGCTGATAGTGTAAAAGATGCATTAAATCAAAGTGGCTTTGGCAGTACAGATATTCTTTGTACGACTAAAAATACATTTATTGCTCCTTTTGTTAATGCAGAGAAACCACAGTATTTAGTTATTGAAGATAAATTTCCTAATGGTCGTATGCCTTTAGAAGAGGTAGGGGTAATTTTTACAGACAGACAGACGGTAGATCGGGTTGAAAAGATGAAAGTATGTACTTGTTTAAATCCGTTGCATACTTCCCTTGCCGTTTTTGGCTGTTTATTAGGATATACATTAATTGCAGACGAGATGAAAAATCCAAACTTAAAAGGATTAGTAGAAAAAGTTGGATATGAAGAAGGGATGCCAGTCGTCGTAAATCCGCAGATTGTTGATCCGGAAGCTTTTATCAAGGAAGTTATTGAAGTGAGATTCCCGAATCCTTATATCCCTGATACTCCGCAACGTATTGCCTCTGATACCTCACAAAAAGTAGGCATTCGATTTGGAGAGACGATAAAAGCTTATTGCGAAAGACCTGATTTGGACCCTAAAACTCTTCAGTATATTCCTCTCGTTATTGCTGGTTGGTGTAGATATTTGATGGGCCTTGATGATCAAGGAAATAAGATGAGTTTAAGTCCAGACCCATTATTGAGTATGTTGCAAGTTCACATTTCTGGAATTGAATTAGGAAATGTAGAATCTGTAGGGGATTCTTTAGAACCAATACTTTCCAATGAAGAAATATTTGGCGTGAATCTTTATAATATTGGTTTAGGCGAAAAAATTGAAAATTATTTTAAAGAATTGATTTCAGGAGTTGGCGCTGTAAAAGCTACCCTAGAAAAACATATAACAATTTAATAATTCCAATAATATGACGTAAGATGTATGTAGAAGATAAACCCAGGAGTGTCAGCTTATATGAGTTTCTGGGTTTATCTTACGGAATAATAATTTTTTTTACTATTTGTGATCTAATAAGTTACCTTAATTATAAATTTCTCTGTAAATGTAGAAGTATAATGAGAAGAAACAAAATATTTACATTTGTCATAATTTACTGAATTATGTTGATCGAACGGCTATGTTTGTTGCCCTGCCGATCTTAAATAAAAAGTTTGATATACATCTGCATTTGTGCTAGCTGCATAAATATAAAATTGAAAATAATGGTAGGTGATGTACATGAATGGATTTATGGATGAAAATTATCTCTTAGAGACAGAAACTGCTAAAAAATTATATTTTGAGTATGCAAAAGATATGCCCATTTTCGATTATCATTGTCATCTTCCCGTTCAAGAAATTGCAGATGACAAAAAGTTTGAGAATATAACACAACTCTGGCTAAGTGGCGATCATTATAAATGGAGAGCCTTAAGAGCGAATGGTATATCGGAAGACTATATTACAGGAAATAAAAGCGATTATGAAAAGTTTACGAAATGGGCTGAAACAGTTCCTTATACAGTAGGGAATCCTTTATTTCAATGGACGTATTTTGAACTCAAATCTTATTTTGGAATACAAGATCATTTAACGCCAAAAACGGCAGATGCCATATGGAAAAAATGCAATGAGATGCTTCAACAAGAAAGCTTTTCAGCAAGAAATTTAATTAAGCGATCGAATGTACAAGCTCTTTGCACAACAGATGATCCAGTAGATACTTTAGAGTATCACAAACAAATAAAAGCGGATGAAAGCTTTGATGTAAAGGTTCTTCCAACCTTTAGACCTGATATGGCTTTGGAAATTGGCCATGAGAATTTTCAGAAATGGATGAATAAGTTGGGAAGTCTTACAGGTGTTACGATTGCAACTCTTGATGATTATCTTGAGGCGTTGAAACGTAGAATTGAAGATTTTCACGAAGTTGGTTGTCGATTATCTGATCATGGCCTATCTGAACATTTTTATCAGGAATCTAATTCAGTAGAGATCGATCAGATATTTCAAAAGCGTTTTGATAAAGACTCAATCGGAGCGGAAGACCAACTGAAATTCCGGTCAGCAATTCTAGTGTATCTTGGAAAAGAATATGCAAAACGTGGTTGGGCGATGCAAATTCACATTGGTGCAATACGCAATACCAATAGCAAGATGTTACATTCCATTGGAATTAATACTGGTTTTGATACGATTGCAGATTTTAATTTTGCCAATGAGTTAGCTGCTTTTTTGAATGCCCTGGATGTTTCAAATTTACTTCCTAAAACCATCTTGTATTGTTTGAATCCGAGAGATAATTATATGTTGGCAGCTATGGCAGGAAACTTCCAAAGTGACTCGCCAGGTAAGGTTCAATTCGGATCAGCATGGTGGTTCAATGATCATGAAGATGGTATGATCGATCAAATGAAGGCTTTATCGAGTATTGGTCTATTTTCGAGATTTGTTGGTATGCTGACAGATTCCAGAAGTTTTATCTCTTATACAAGACATGAATACTTTAGAAGAATTATGTGTAATCTTATTGGAAATTGGGTAGAAAAAGGCAGTTTCTATCAAGATTTTGACTTCTTAGGTGAAATGGTACAAGGAATATGTTTCAATAATGTAAAAAAATATTTAGATGTTGAAATGTAACAATCAATAAGACAAGTTAAATCAGATAATACTGAGGGGAGCATTTTATATGATAGCCAAATTTAATCGAATTCAAAGAATAACAAAGTCTGGAGTTGTAGCAGTTGTTCGTGGTGATACTTCTGAACAAGCCTTGCGAGTAGCTGAAGCTTGTCGGAAAGGTGGAGTAAACGCTATTGAAATTACTTTTACTATACCTGGTGCAAGTAAGGTCATAGAGGATTTGACCAAAGCCTACAAAGATGATGAAATGATTATTGGGGCGGGAACTGTCCTTGATCCAGAGACAGCAAGAATTGCAATCTTAGCGGGAGCCCAATATATAGTCAGTCCATCCTTTAACTTGGAGACAGTCAAATTGTGCAATCGTTATCAAATACCAATTATGACTGGAGCCATGACGATTGATGGCGTGGTCGCTGCCATGGAAGCTGGCGTTGACATTGTAAAAATATTCCCAGGAGAAGTCTTCGGTCCTTCTTTTATTAAAGCGATCAAAGGGCCATTACCTCAAGCAAACCTCATGCCAACGGGAGGCGTGAGTCTTGAGAATGTGGATCAATGGATAAAAGCAGGATGTGTAGCAGTTGGTGTAGGCAGTAATCTTACTGGTGGTGCAAAAACAGGAGATTATCAGTTGATTACTGACATTGCCAAACAATTCGTTGAAAAAGTTAAAATTGCTCGCGGTTGATCATGTGGACAACTAGATAAGAAACTCCCACAGAATTTTAATTCTGTGGGAGTTCATTATTCATCACTTCATCACGCAAAATAGACCAAATGCCTTGACATAATGTATTCTAGAATTGAATAAGTGAAATGTCTTGCGAGCTTTGGAGACAAATATTAAGAGTATAAGGGGAAAAATCTGGAAATTCAAAGAAGAAAACTTGACAATGAGTAAACTAATTTGTACTATATAGTTAGTTTTATAAAACTAATATCTGGTGAGGTAAAGATTATGTTGGTAGAAGATTTAATTGTAAAGGCCATTGATGTATTATCGCAATCAATGCGTCAGGTAATGCGAAAATATAAAGAGGAATCGCCAGAGGAAAGTGAGCTTTTTAATCTTACAATAACCCAGTTGCATTATCTCTATGCCATAAGGGAAATGAGAAATCCAACTTATACTGAGTTGGCCCAAAAGTTTAACGTTCAAAAGTCGACAGTTACTGTTACTATCAATAAACTAATTCAACGTGATTATATATATAAAACACAGTCGGTCGATGATTTAAGAGTGTTTCATCTTCAACTTTCCCCAAAGGGGCAAAGGCTAATGGAAATTGAGGACCAGGGATATCGGCAATTTGCCACCCAAATCACAGCCTGCCTAGATGATTCACAAAAAGAAGAGTTTGCGAAGCTTTTACTCATCATTGCCGGTTCATCATCTCGCGGATAGGGGGATATGATGTTAGTAAATAGTTAGTTTCTTAAAACTAATTATTGGGTGAATGTGCTAAACGAGAAGTCTTTGGAGGGAGAGTATATGAATAGGAGGACTTTTCTCAGTTATAGTGGATTAGGTTTTCTTATATTAAGTGGGGTTACTGTAGTACAGTTGTTAAATCAAAACAACTATCGTTATGAAAGTATACCTGATAATAAAGAGGGTATTTTAGATGATGATTTTTTCTATATTATATATTTGGCATCACTGGCACCTAGCGGGCATAACACACAGCCATGGACTATAAGGATGATCAATAGGAATCACTGGGTCCTTGGAACCGAAAAATCTCGATGGTTGCCTGCGGTTGATCCAGAAAATCGGGAAGTATTATTATCGTTGGGAGCTTTTTTAGAAAACCTGATCATTGCTGCGGGAATAAAGGGATATGATGTTGAAACTGAAATACGGGCAAATCATCCGTTGGATAGTGAAATAGTTGATATTAAACTATACAAGACTCATAAAACAACAAATTTTAATGAGGAAAAAATTATATTGCGAAGAACGATAAGAAATAATTTTCTAAATGATTCATTATCTGTCGAGGATCTCAAAGAAATTATAAGTGATGACCAAGATAGTTTTACTTATTACCCTCAAGAGTCTCAAGGAGGCAAGTATCTTAAAGAAGGAACGATCCTTGCAAATCGGATACAGGCATATCGAAATTCAGCTCAAGAAGAATTGGCAAAATGGATAAGATGGTCTAAAGATGATGTTAGACGTTATATGAATGGACTAACGCCTGAAACCATGGAAATCCAGGGAATAGCCCGGTTGTATGTTGAGAATTTTTATTCGAATAAGTCAGTCATGGATAATAGTTTTCGTGAAGATACAATAAGGACAGTACAACGGCAAGTAAATGGTGGTAGTGGCTGGTTATTACTTGAAAGTAAGGATTCGTCAATTTTAGAACTGATTGCTACAGGTCGGAAATTGCAACGAATGTGGCTTAAAGTTAGAGGTAAAATGATCGCAATTCATCCAATGACCCAGATGCTAGAGGAAGAACCGCTGTTGCAACAGATCGTATCAGAGTTAAATAGTAATAAAAAAATTCAATTCCTATTAAGAGTTGGCTATGTAAAAGATTATCCCAGACCCGTAAGTCCAAGGATGCTTTTATCAAGAATAATGATTTAGTACCTTATCGCTTTTATAAAAGAAAAAAATTTAATTCATTTAATCATGGTTAAGTTAACTTTAGCAAAATCGTTAACCCTAAAGCAAGAGCAGAAAACTGCCTTTAGCGAGAATGATATAGAAATTCCCACAGAACTTTTTAGTTCTGTGGGAGTTTGTTATTCATGACTTCATCACGCAAAATAGACCAAATGGATTGAAATAATGTATTATAATAAAGTGAAGTACGGATCGTAGCGATGTCCCGAGGACGTGGCAGGTCAATATCGATAATAGTTTTAATCATACCAGGATGTGCGCTCATGACCATGACTCTGTCACCAAGACAGAGGGCCTCATCAATACTATGGGTGATAAAGACAGTCGTTTTTTTTGTCCTTTCCCAGATTCTAAGGAGTTCTTGTTGTAAAATGAGACGATTCTGTTCATCGAGAGCGCCGAAGGGTTCATCCATAAGCAATACTTCAGGATCGTTGGCAAAGGCGCGAGCAACGCTAACGCGTTGCTTCATACCGCCTGATAGCTGAGAAGGATAAGAATGAGTGAATTCCTGAAGACCGATCATATGAATATAACCCGCGGCAATTTCATTTCTTTCTTTTTTGGGTATTCCACGCATCCGAAGACCATAGCTCACATTATCAAGTACTGTCATCCAAGGGAAAATTGACTGCTCTTGAAAAACCATTGAATTAATGGGATGGCCATTTTGCGTTGACTTTATCTTTATATTGCCGCTTGAAGCCGTCTCTAGGTCGGCTAAAATACGGAGTAGAGTGGTTTTCCCACAACCGCTAGGCCCGACGATGCAGAAAAATTCTCCATCACCAATGGATAATGAAATATCTTTGAGGGCTGTTGTTTGCCCTTTTTGAGTAGAAAAAATTTTATTGATGTTTTCGATCGAAATTTTTTCGGTGGTATAGGTCATTAGACTCATCCCCTTGTTATAATTCTTGTTTCCAAGGGAGAACCCAGCTTTCAATTCGGTCAAGAATAAGTGAAAAAAGATAGCCGAGACAGGATAAGGTAATGAGGGCTACAAACATTTGTTCAATGTCAAACATATCGTAGGCGCGCCAGATCATCCAACCTACACCGGCTTTGGCTGCGGACATTTCGGCAGCTACAATTAAAATTAAGGCCATACCCATACCGAGCTTTAAGCCTGCAAAAATCATTGGTAAGGCACCGGGGAAAGCCACTGTAAGATAAAAGTTTTTACGACTTGCACCAAAATTTTTAGCCACATCCAAATAAATTTTATCAATGGTGAGCACTCCGGCCATTGTGTTGATGACGACTAAATAAAATACGCCAATCCCAATGGTGAAAATCTTTGATGTCTCACCCAGACCGAAGATTAATAAAATAAGCGGCATTAATGCCAATTTTGGAATGGGATAGGTAGCGGCAATCATTGGCTCAATTGCTGAACGTGCAAAAGGAGATAAGCCCATACTGATGCCTAGAAAAATACCAGGGATAGAGCCTGCCAGAAAGCCCCATAATACTCGTTGCACACTGACTGCCGTATTATATAATAATTCACCAGAAACTAGCAAAGGGATAAAAGAACTCGTGATTAAGCTAGGACTGGAGAATAAACGGACGTCTATCATGTGAATTCGAGCCAAAAACTCCCATGCTAAGAGTAAAGTAAGGGGGGATAATACAGAGATGATCCGAATGTATAGAGTTCGATTTGCCTGTCTCAACATGCACTCATCTCCCAAGGACATTTTAGATTATTGATATTTCCCTAATGTTTGAATTGCAAAGTCTACATATTGATTATCCACAGCATCGGAAAGGGTTATGTTAGATTTTAATAGATTATTACTCTTATACCAGTCTAAATCCATGCTTATGCCTTTAGGACGGACGTAACCATTGGGATTTAGACCAGTTGGGAGCATTTTCTCATAGAGTGCTGCATCCTTGATCACTGAATAGTTGCAGAGAATATCTACAATTTCAGCTTTATTTTTGTTTTTAAAGAAGGCGTCGTTATAATCACGTAGAGATTGTATGTAGGCGGTCATAAATCGGTTGGCTACATCTGGATTCTTAGTCATGCTTGTGCCGAATACTAATAAAGCTGTTTGGGCATCAGGATCATAATCAAAGGGATCTTTCCAAGGGTCAATTAAACCTTTACTTATACCTAAAGTAACGAAGGGTTCGATGATCATAGCGGCGTCAATACTTTTATTACCGAGAGCGACTAATAAATCAGGAAAGGCACGGATAATTTGCAAATCAATATCTTTTGTTGTTAATCCTGCTTTGTCGAGTACTCTTGCTAAAGCAATTTCATCAAGTGAAGCTGTGGCAACAATACCAATTTTTTTGCCATGTAAGTCTTTATAA
This sequence comes from Pelosinus sp. sgz500959, assembly GCF_042610375.1. Lineage (NCBI taxonomy): Bacteria > Bacillati > Bacillota > Negativicutes > Selenomonadales > Sporomusaceae > Pelosinus > Pelosinus sp. sgz500959. The sequence continues at coordinate 17,946 of NZ_JBGJZL010000017.1, read as the reverse complement.
TCTATAATAGTATTCGCCAAATCTTTACGAATGACTAAACGGTAGTAGCCTTGACCAGGGACGTTGATTCCTTTGTCCGCAACAATTTTCACAGGAATATCACGAGACATGGCGTTGAATAAGCCAGAAGAGGTGACTGTTGCGCCAACGTCTAGCTGACCAGCTGCTAATTGATTAATCATTTCTTGCCCTGTATTAAATTGTGTGGGCTCAATAAGGATGCCTACATCTTTATAATAACCTTTTGCCATCCCAATTAAGATGCCTGCATCAGAAGTGACTTGTTTCATGCCGACTTTAACGATTTTTTCTTGGGGTAAAGGAGAGAGTGTTGGTGCCCATGCTGGGGATGCTTGAGAATTGTGTGTAATTTGGCTTTGACTACAGGCTGTAATCAATAATGTGATAAGCACCAAAACTAAGTTCTTTAGCCATAAGGTGTACTTCATCGTTTTTCCTCCTAACACATTTGAATAGTTATCACATCGTATTCATTTTTAGACGATTTGGTGATAAATAAAGGGTTTTACAAGGAAAATAAAGAATAATTATGAAGAAAGGTTGTTATATATGGAAAAAATAATCGCACAAGTAAAATCATGGGAATTATTATCTAAATTACCTCTTGAATTAGAAAGCTTTACATTGGCGATGGAGTTAGAAGAGCGCGGTACACAGTATTGCATATTTACTTATGAGAATAAAGAATGTCATAAAAGCTTTTCTGTGATCTATGATAAAGCGACAAAAGAATTTTTAGCACGGATTGTAGTCGGTTTAATGGAGTATTTTGATGTAAATTTTATTGTCGCTGATATGAAAATTTTAGAAAAATTATTAATTAAAAGATTAAAAGATACTTTAAAAAACTTGGCGGTCTTTAATCAAGATAATTTGGATAGCATCCTAATTGAAAAGAAAATCCTTGAATGGACATATAGTGAGAATTTGCCTCAAGAAATAGCAGGCTTTAGCTTGTTTATTAGACCATCGCAACCTGTAAAAATAATTAATGGCTCATACATTATTCTTGATTATAGTGATTTTTCTAATGAAAGTAATTTGGTTATTTATTATAATATATTTAGAGATGAATTTTTTGGAGAAGTGCGCCTTCACCGTACTCCGCAAATGTCAGGAGTTTTTGATGGAAATACTCTCGATAAACTACAAGAAAATATCGATATCCATCTTACAAAAATTTTAGAAAATATGAGAATTCAATTAGCTAAAGATGATTTACATAAATAAAGTTAAGAGGGAGCTAATACTAAATGGCAAGAATATTAGTGTGTGATGATTCTGCTTTCATGCGAATGATGTTGAAGAGAGTATTGGTTGAAAATGGGCATGAGATTGTAGGTGAAGCAGGAAATGGTATGGAAGCGGTACAAATGTATCGTCAGCATCAACCTGACTTGGCTACCATGGATATCACAATGCCTAAAATGGATGGAATACAGGCTGTTACCCATATCCATGAAGAAAATCCTTTAGCAAGAATTATTATGGTTACTGCAATTGGCCAACGAGCAATTATTACGGACGCTTTAAAAGCGGGGGCTGCAGATTTTATTATTAAACCATTTGATAATGAACAAGTGATTGCCACAATAAGAAAAGTTTTAACGAGTGCATAAGTTATATTTACGAAAGTACTTGACAATAAAAAACAATGTGCTATAATAATATTTGTGGTTAGGACATGTGAATGAAAAAAATGGATTTAAAAAATAAATTCAAAAAAACGTTGACAAGATTAACCGAATATGATACAATAGATCATGTTGCTAGTGAATACGGCCCAGTAGTTTAGCGGTTAGAATGCCGCCCTGTCACGGCGGAGGTCGTCGGTTCAAATCCGATCTGGGTCGCCATCTAAAGCACATCTTGCCTCGGTAGCTCAGTCGGTAGAGCAGAGGACTGAAAATCCTCGTGTCGGCAGTTCGATTCTGCCCTGAGGCACCATTTATCATGCGGGAATAGCTCAGCGGTAGAGCATCGCCTTGCCAAGGCGAGGGTCGGGAGTTCGAATCTCCTTTCCCGCTCCAATTAAATCGGCGGCATAGCCAAGTGGTAAGGCAGAGGTCTGCAAAACCTCTATTCCCCAGTTCAAATCTGGGTGCCGCCTCCAAATTTATTTAAGTATCACACCTGCGAGGGTGGCGGAATCGGCAGACGCACCGGACTTAAAATCCGGAGGGTGGTAACGCCCGTGGGGGTTCAAGTCCCCCCCTTCGCACCATTTTTAATTAATCAAAACTTCTGATTTTAAATCAGAAGTTTTTTTGCATCTAAGAAGGCTTATGTCTGCGTCTGAGTAGTTGACATAAGCTTTACTCGTTCTTAAGTTGAAATTGACTTCGGTTGTGCTAAGGCATATACTTAATAATGTAAACAGTATAATAGTAGGGGGTAGCTATGAAGAATATAGTATTTCTCAATTCAGCAAAATTGGACTTTGATAACAAACTGGATTTTTCCTTATTATCTGAACTTGCCACTGTTACAAAATATGATGCAAGTAGCAATGAAGAAATTTTAGAACGAGTGAAGGGGCAAAATATTGTCATTACTAAGGAGATGCCTGTAGGTAGGGATCTGATCTTACAATTTCCTCCTTCAGTTAAACTTATTTGTGAAGCCGGTACTGGTTATAATAACATTGATATTGTTGCAGCAAGAGAAAAAAATATTGCAGTTTGCAATGTGCCAAGTTATAGTACTGAAGCTGTTGCCCAGTTGGTCATTACCTTTATGTTAAATTTAAGTTCATCATTGATTCAACAGCAAATCATGCTTCATCAGAAAAATTTTGATAATTTCACTAAATTTTTGCAAGTGCCGCATTTTGAGTTACAAGAAAAAACTCTTGGGGTCATTGGTGGTACTGGTGCGATTGGTCAAAATGTAATCAGTATTGCGTTGACTTTGGGGATGAATATTCTGGTTTATAATCGTAATCCAAAAATTTCGAATGATCCGAAAGTGAAATTTGTTACTCTTGATGAGTTGCTTAAGCAAAGTGATTTTATCACAATTCATTGCCCTCTTACTGCTGATACAAAGCATCTTATTAATAAAGATCGGCTGAAGATGATGAAGAAAAGTGCATTTATTATTAATACTGCTAGAGGGGCTATTATCAATGAAACTGATTTAATTGAAGCCTTACAGCAAGGAGAAATAGCTGGTGCTGCTCTTGATGTGCAGGACCCAGAACCACCGGAGCTCCATAACCCTTTATTTACCATGGATAATGTTATCTTGACCCCGCACATAGGGTGGAGACGTTTGGAGTCTAGGCAAAGGCTTATTCAGCTTATGGCCGGTAATGTTGAGTCTTTTATTCAAGGGAAGCCAATTAATGTTGTCAATTAGATCCTATCATTGATGGATTCGGCTTTTTTAAAAATAAAATGACCAAGTTCTCTGTAGAGGACGTGGTCAAGTAAAAAACTAAATTTTTTTGTATCTGAAGATTTGGCTTCTGCCTGCGTCTGCGGACTTGGCACAAGCCAAGTCTTTTCTTACGTTATGATGAAGTTGTATGCATGGTCTTAAAGAGTTGTGCAAGTTGATCTTCAATCATTGTAGAATATGTATCAACCAGTGATAATGCTTCTGTGCCATCAGGTCGGGTAATTGATTTATCAACAAGATATGTGTTGCTTGATGAAGAAAAAGCTCTTAAATCGAGAGAAATATCAAGGGGATGAATTGTAAAGAGCATGACATAATTCACGTGAGCAGCGCTAGAGTAAGCTGATAATTGTTCTACAGTCGCTGAAGTTGTATTGGTAATTCCGCAGCGGTTTAGATCTCGTATCACAGCATTGCCAGATTGGACTTCGCTACCTAAAAATAAAGCGTTAATCTTAAAGCGGATTATTTCGTTTAGAGCTTTGTTTAAAAGGTCGATACCAGGAACATAATGACCTGATGTATCTACATAAAGAGCAACTGCAATCATTGCATTTTCATCAGAAGGACTTGCGAAACAGGTGGTTATACTTATTAATAGGGTGAAGATTAATAAAAAAACTATTTTCTTTGACATGTAAACACCTCATTAAATTTTATGTCGTATTAGAATTTATTTTGGGAAGCTTTGTCGGAGTGTTACTAATAATGCTTTTTACTAGTTGAGCACGGGTAAAAATGTTATAATAATCTGTAAAGGTGAAAAACAGCATACCGAAGTGATGGTTTAAAGGAGATTTTTATAATAAATGAAAAGAAATGTATATGATCAGGTACGGATGTTTTATAGCCAGGATTTACTTTGGGAACCTATTATTAGGCAAGAATGGGTTGAAGGTTTTTTGAGGCAAAAAGCTTGGCAGGGACTTGATGATGATAAGCTTAAAGACTTATGGAGACAGATCGAAATGTTCATCATGTATTTAAATTATGCTGATCATGCTGATTTAAATGAAATCACTGTGATTGAATATAGTTTTGCTATTGAATGGTTAGTTGAACACATAGCCGGTTTTAAGGCAACCTTAAAACGTGTACATCATCTTTTTAATGTTCTGATTGATTTTTATAGCTATTTATTTAACAAAAAACTCATTAATGATATAGATGAGATAAAAGAAGCAGCTCAAAAAATCGCAGGCGGAAAAAAATTAAAACTAATTAAAGTTGATTCAATGGTTGAACGGTTTCGGTTAGTTGAAGACAATGTTGATAAGTTAACTGGCCTTGATGCTGAGTTTAATCATCAGCTTGGTAGCGTTATTGGTGAAGCGATTGAAGGACTCATGCTCAAATTAGGCAAGTATTTTCATAAAGAGGATTTTGCGGAAGATTTTGAACGTGCTTTGTATTTATATATTGGACCTTTTGAAAGAGTGCCAGAAGAAGGGAAAGATGAATTTTGGCTAGGATTTTGGGATTATTTTTTATTTGACTACCACTTATTAGAAAGTGATGTTAAACCTTTAGAATATTTTGATATGATTTATGGTGAAAAGTTGAGTGCAGAGGAAAGTCAAGTATTAAAAGAACTATTAAACTCTAAATTTACCGTCTTTTATGTCAGTAAAATATTAAATCCTAATTCAGTCGAATGTGTTAATTTATTTACAGATGAAATCTTCAGTTTACCATTGCTTGATTTTGATTATAAATCCTTAAAAAAATTATTATTTTTTGGACATGTATTCCCGACAGGACTTGTGATGATTAATTATCTAACGAGTGTTGAAATGAGTACGAATCTTAGACGGCGGATAAAAGATGAAGTCGTTAGGCAAACCGAAATTTTTAGAATTCAAAAATCAGATGCGACTTTAGAAGATTTTTTTAATCGACATGCCTTAGTGCTACGGCATACTGTAAAGATTTTAGTTACGTTAAGTAAAGTGAATGTAACATCAACAATACATTTAGACCGTAGTTATCCAGTTGTTGAAGATAAGAGAGTACCCAACCAGGCTGTAATTGAATTATTACATGAATTGGTAGTGAGTCATGGGTATTCGCTACATGATCAAAAATTACTTGAAAAAATGTGGTATGATTTTTCTCAGCTGACAGAGATCAATGTGCGTAAACCTGCTACGTGGGCAGGGGCTATATTCTATGCATATGCTGAGATTAATAATACAAACCATGTAGTTGTGAAAGAGATTGCTGAACAATTGGATATTTCTACTGGAAGTATTTACAAGAATAGTACTCAAATTGATCATATATTACAACTGCAGGTTTTTGATCCACGCTATTTAAGTGAGGAAGGGTTTGTCATTTCTTTGTTTGAGTCATAGTATAAATACGTCAGGAGGGATCATCTTGAATTGTAGCGTTTGCGGTGCTAAAGTACAAGGCGATGAGCAGATATGTGCAAATTGCAACGAGATAGAAAGTAAAGTTCAAATATTGACTTTGGAAGAACAGCAAGGGTTCAAAGGTGTTACCCTTGAGCAAGATGAAAATGGGCAAGATTATCGTGGATATGAGAAGAGTCATGCCAATCAACAAATTTATATCAAGCAGTTTAATATGGGTAATATTAATTGGCTTACTAAACTAGTGATTGGCATTGTTTTGGCAGTCCTAGTAGTGATTGCATTGCCAATTGCCCTCTTCTTTATCAGTATCGTGGGTTTATTTTTATACATTGTACGAAAATAAGATTATTTTTGCAATAATTTTTCTTTTAAGGTCAGATAATTAGTGGTAAAATAGGTCCTATTTTGGGCTTCGCGGTGGTCAAAGCCATAAGCTCGTCTACTAATAGCCAATACGGGAGGAGCTTGAATTCTCTTTGCTACGGCCATACCAGTATAAAGTTTCCACCATCTTTCTAAATCATTAATGAACTGGGCAGCAGTAGGGAACAGTTTCGTCACTAGGCCGGATTCACAACCAATTTTTTCTTCTAAGATATCTTGCTCATACCATGATAAAATATCTTCAGGGGTAGCCCTATTCCAATGTTCCATAAATGCTTTAAATAAATAATCATGATAAGGGTAAATAATAGGATCGCCTTTTCCTTGATCAACATTCTGATCAAAAGAAAGTTCAGCACTAGGAACAATATTAATTGTTTCTTTGGGAATGACTTCGCATTGATAAATTTCTTGATTGATGAAATTTGCTAATTCATATACTTGAAATTTCCAAAGATCAGCTAAAACGGCCAAAAATCCAGCTTGGTCACCGTATAAGGTCGAATAACCAACCGTCATCTCGCTTTTATTCGCATTACAAGTGAAACCAGCGCCAAAGGAGGCGGCGATACCTGATAAGATACGGGCAGAGCGATCACGGGCCTGAATATTTTCTGCTACAAAAGAAGTTACATTCAAATGTTGTTCCTTTCCATTTGCAAGGTTTATGATTGGAGTTTGGTTAATTTGTTGAATGGTATGATCAACAGCTTCTTGAATTGGCATAATGGTGTAAAGGCAACCTAGATTTTGTGCTAATTTAGCCGATAGATCTTTCGTAGTCTGAGAATTGTAAATGCTTGGCATATTCACTAGTAATACATTTTCAGGACCTAAAATTTTGGTATAAAGAGCAGCACTTACAGCTGAATCAATGCCACCCGAAGCACCGATGACGACTTTGCTTATACCAATTGAACGTAAAAAACGTTTAGCACCATAGTGCAAACTTTTATAAATACTAGCGATTGTCGTATCATTTTCCATAGTGATTGATGAATGGTTTACGTCTGACTTAGCGCAAGCTAAGTCTTTTTTTGTGTGATGATCGAGATCAAGTTCGATATATTTTACTAAAGTAGAAAATGGTGGGCAATATTCTATGATTTCTCCTTTTGAATTATAAACAGTGCTGAGACCATCAAAGGTATAAATGGTTTTCCCATTGTTTTGTATACCTGTATTATTTACATAAATTAGCGGTCTATTCACAAGTTGAGCTTGAGTAGAAAAAACACGATTACGTTTATTATTTTTGCCCAAAGTATAGGGAGAACTTGAAATATTGATAAATAAATCGACGGGACCATTTTGATGGATAGCCTGAATTGGTTTAATGGCATATTCATCACTCCAACCATCTTCACAGAGGATACAACCTAGTTTCAAATTTGTGTGGGCTAATTGTAAATTGACAGGTTGCAATAATTGGTTAACATGTTCGCCTCTTTCGGTTGCAAGTTTGCGTAAACTATAAAAATGGCGAGAATCATCAAACTCCCGGTAGTTTGGTTGCAGCGTTTTAATGCGGAACGGGTAAGGGAAATTATCATTACCTATCAATTTGCCTTGAAAGGCAATAAAACAAGCGTTGTATTTACGCACTCTGCCATCATCATTGACTTTGTTCCAGTCCATTGCAATATTACCAAAAATGATGCAAATATCAGTTGAGGATTCGATAATACGTTGTCCATGTTTTTCGCAGTCGCGTAGGAAGGTTGGTTGTTCCCAAGTGTCGCCGAGAAAATAACCAGGTATGGACATTTCAGGGAAAATAATCAGTTCCACGTGTTTTTGTCGTGCTTCTTCAATCATTCTTAACATTGTATTCGTATTTTCCATTGGATTTCCTGGAATTATTTCCATTTGTGCTAAAGCTATTTTAAGCAAAAATAAGTCACCTCTTCTTGTCGATTGGTTATGATTATTATCTTTATTAATTCTATATTGTATGTAGATCTCCTGCCCAAAGTGTGGTAAATAAGTAGGGGATCATAGGGTTGGAGTTTATTGACAAATTAAATTAAGAATAATATACTGTGTAAAATATAGATGATTTGTTGTATAATGATGAGAATAATGTAATTTATAAATGAACATGTTCAGCTAAGCTAGACATTGGTTTCATTGTTAAATTTTATAAATGAGGGATAACTTGAAAAAAACGAATGTTGCTCGCATTTTGGATGGATTAAAAATCACCTATGAATTGCGTGAATACAAAGTAGATGAAAATGATTTGAGCGCGGAAAGTGTTGCACTCAAAATTGGCAGACCCTTAAGAGAAGTCTTTAAAACTTTAGTGGCATGTGGTGACAAAAATGGAGTATTGCTTGCCTGTATACCAGGAGGAGCTGAGCTAGATTTAAAAGCACTGGCAACTCTTAGTGGTAATAAAAAAGTTGAGATGGTACCTTTAAAGGATGTACAAAAATTAACCGGTTATATCCGAGGTGGAGTTTCACCTTTAGGTACAAAAAAGCAGTATCATGTATATGTTGACGAAAGTATGATGTTGTGGGAAAAAATTTCCATTAGTGCTGGAGTAAGAGGATGTCAAATTCTGATTGCTCCTAATGATTTGCTGACCGCTGTTAATGGTACCTTGTGTCAAATATCGCGTGAGATGGCATCAGAATAGACCATACAGAGCTTGTTTAGATGGAGGCGCGTATGAAATTTAAGATTCATGAAAATATAAAGCAGGAGAATAATCATGTTCAACTTGGGTATGTGGTTATTCGTAATGCTAAAGTACAAGGAACTCCTATGGCCTTGGCACAGAAATTTTTCCAGTTACAAAGCTCGATCGCTGCAGTTTATAATATAGATGGGTTAGCCGAAGTACCACGCCTTGCAAGTGCGCGTAATTTATATAATCCAAATGAGTTTGATATTACTCGTTATGATCTGGAATCAGAAGAATTAGTTCGTCGAGTTTTACGCAAGAAAGATGCTTATTATGTGAATAGTGCAGTAGTTGCTGCTCAATATTGCTCGATGTATTTACTATTGCCAGTTGGGTTATACGATCTTGATCAAATTGATGGCAATATTACGTATCGTTTGCCAAGGGAAGAGTTTTATATCAATATTAATGGCGAAAGTATGCCAACGAAGGGGCAAGCATTTTTAAGCGATGATTATGGTGTCTTTGCGAATGGAATTGTTGATACAAGGCGTACAGCCGTAACGTTGTCAACAAAGAATCTCTTGGCTGTTGTTTATGGAAATGGAAAAGTAACAAGAGATGAGCTTGCAGATACTCTTAAATTAATTGGTGAAACGATTATTTGCTATAATGATGGTATCGTTGAAGAGCAAGGAATTATCTAAGGTTCGCTTTGTGATTTGTATTTTAATAATATAGATATGATTTGGTACTGGAGAAAGGGAGTTTTTTATGTATATTAGTACTCGAGGAAAAAATGATCATTTTTTTGCAGCTGAAGCCATTAAAACTGGAATTGCAGGTGATGGTGGGTTATTTGTACCCACAACTATACCTAAGATCACGACAGAGTGGTTGGTTTCTTTAGCCAATCTTGATTATGGTAAACGAGCTTTTGCCATTTTAAGCTTATTTTTACCTGATTATAGTGAAGAGGAATTGCAATTTTGTATTGATGCCGCCTATACTACGGAAAAATTTGATAATGCTGCCATTGCTCCTCTTGTGGCAATCAATGGTGACAAATTTGTTCTTGAATTATGGCATGGTCCAACAAGTGCTTTTAAGGATATGGCCTTACAAATATTACCTCAATTGCTATCTAAAGCTCTTGTTAAAACCAAGGAAACAGCAGAAATTGTAATTTTGACAGCAACTTCAGGCGATACAGGTAAAGCTGCTTTAGAAGGATTTAAAGATGTTAAGCAGATAAAAATTATAGTTTTTTATCCTGATGCAGGTGTAAGCCCCATTCAACGGATGCAGATGGTCACGCAAGCTGGCTCAAATGTTTCTGTTGTCGCTGTTCGTGGTAATTTTGATGACACTCAAACAGGAGTAAAAAATATCTTTAATGATAAAAATTATAACGCTGACTTGGCCGCACAAGGTTTTCAGTTGTCGTCAGCTAATTCGATTAATTGGGGACGATTAGCACCACAGATTGTATATTATTTTAGTGCTTATGCTGATATGGTGCGCGATGGTCATCTTGAACTTGGACAACCAGTCAATTTTGTTGTACCAACGGGAAACTTTGGTAATATTCTTGCAGGTTATTACGCGAAAAAAATGGGTCTACCAATTGGTAAACTTATTTGCGCTTCGAATAGTAATAATGTGCTGACTGAATTCTTGCATACTGGTGTGTATAATCGTAAACGCCCATTCCATAAAACCGCTTCTCCATCAATGGATATCTTAATTTCCAGTAATTTAGAACGTTTATTATATTACATTACAGATGGTGATACTGTACAAGTGAGCAGTTGGATGGCAGAATTAAATGAGCATGGTCAATATAATGTGGGGGAACAGTATTTGGCTGCTATTCAAGAAATTTTTTGGGCTGACTGTGTGGATGATGATGAAACCTTGCAAATGGTACATGCGGTTTATGAAGAACATCATTATCTCGCTGATCCTCACACCGCTGTTGCTTGGCAAGTTGGTGAGCGTTATCGTCAGAACACTGGCGATGATCGAGTTCAAATTATTGTGTCGACAGCCAGTCCATTTAAGTTTAATGAGAGTGTATTGAGTGCGATCGACAGTGAAAATTTCATTGCTGAAAAGAATGAATTTGCAATGCTAGAGCAATTGTCTGAACGAAGCGGCTGGTCGATACCACCTGCTTTGGCAGCTTTAGAAAATGAACCTATCCGTCATGAAATCGTATGTAACAAAGAAGAAATGCCTACAGTAATCAAGCAGATCTTAGAGAAAAATAAATAGAGATGCAAATGGCCTGAATCAGTTGATTCAGGCCATTTGTGTATAAACTAAATTACCGCCAATACTATTTATTCGGCTAATAGTTTTTCCATTTCATCAAGCATTGTAGAAAATTTCGCTAATGTGATTTCAATTGGTTTAGGGGAAGACATATCGACACCTGCTTGCTTTAGAAGATTAATAGAGTAATCAGAGCCACCGCTTTTGAGAAAATCGATGTAGCGTTGCTGAGCGGGTTCTCCTTCTTGCAAAATCTTTTCTGCGAGGGTTGTTGCTGCCGAGTATCCTGTAACATATTGATACACATAAAAATCCATATAAAAGTGTGGGATTCGCGCCCATTCAATATCAATGTCTTTATCTGTGATGATCTCAGTACCATAGTATTTTACATTCAGATCATGCCATAGTTCATCAAGCAGATCAGCAGTCAGTGGAGTATTTTCTTCTGCTTTTATATAAATTGTTTTTTCGAATTCGGCAAACATCGTCTGGCGATAAACTGTACCTCGGACTTGTTCTAGGTATTGGTTGATCAAATAGAGTTTAATTTTCTTATCAGTTGTTGTTTTTAACATATATTCTAAGAGTAATATTTCATTGGTGGTAGAAGCTACTTCAGCACAAAAAGTTGTATACGATGATGTAGGGTAGGGTTGATATTTCTGACTATAGTAGCTATGAATTGCATGCCCCATTTCATGTGCTAAGGTGGAGACAGCATCATAACGATCGTTATAGTTTAATAATACGAAAGGATGTGTGCCATAATTGCCCCAGGAATAAGCACCTGTCTGTTTGCCTTTGTTTTCATAGACGTCAATCCAACCGGAAGTTAGGCCTTTATCCAGGATATCGACATATTCTGATCCTAAGGGTTCAAGACCATTACGTACCAATTTCAACCCTTCTTCATAGGGGACTGGAAATTTCACATCACCAACGAGTGGTGTATAAAGATCATACATATGGATTTCATCCAATTTGAGGAATTTCTTCTTAAGAGCTACATACCGTTGGAGTGGTGCAAGGTTATTGTGGACAGTTGTGATGAGATTGTCATATACTTCAGTTGGTACATTATCACTTTTCAAAGCTGATTCTAATGTAGATTGATAATGACGGGTTGTGGCATAAAAAGTATTCTTTTTTGCATTGCCGCTTAAGGTTGAGGCAAAGGTATTGCGATACTTATTATATGTTGCAAAGAGATGAGTGAAAGCTTCTTGTCGTACAGCCCGATTGCTTGAACGGATAAACAAGCTATAACGTCCTTCACTGAGTTGTACTGATTGCCCATTTTCATCAATTGTTTTTGGAAATTCCAAATCCGCATGGGCTAGCATGTTAAAGGTGTTTTCCGATGCTTGTGTGACTTCGGCGACTCTTGACAAAATTGCTTCTTCGGCAGGTGAAAGGATGTGTTGTTTTTGCCTAGCAAGGTTATCAAAATAAAAATCATATACAGTAAGACCTTTTTCTTCTTGACGGAATTTAGTTAATGTTGCATCAGGAATTGCTAAAATTTCTGGCTCAATAAAAGCTGTAACAGCGCCTGCTTCGGCTAATACGGATTCCACCTTACTGGTCATTCCTTGGTATTTGCCATCTGTCGTATTTTCGTCGCGATGCATACGTGCAAATGCATATAGTTTTCCACTGATAATGCCGATTTCATCTCGGGCTTTAAGGCAAGCGAGTAGATCTTGTGATGAATGTGCTAGTTTCCCTGTGAAATTCTCAATTGGTACAAGACTGGACTTTAATTGTTCAAAGTCTTGTTGCCAAAGTTCATCGCCGGCATAAATATCATTGAGATGCCACTTGTGTTGGGCAGAAATTTCGCTACGGTCAGGTACATGAGAGGTGTCTTTAGCAGCTACTTCTCCCTCAGTATTGAGAAATAGTACAGTATTACGAATGAAAGGGCTGATTTGCGGTAATTTAAACATGAGCACGCTCCTTTGAATCATGATGGATATTTTTGTATTAAATCTGATATTTGATGAGTTCCATATAAGTTGCATTACAAAATCCTTATTTAGAATAGTGAATGCAAGTTACATATATCGTTATATATTGGCAAAAAGAATGTGAATTCCTGTGTAGTATATGAAAAAAATATTTTTTTATGCTTTGAAATAGTTTGTGATACCATGAAAAATACTTTCGGCTATTTTGGTTCGACCATCTGTGCTAGAGAGCAGAACTTCTTCTTCTGGATTAGAAATAAAAGCGACTTCGACTAAGATGGCGGTCATTTTTGCATAGCGGATGACATAAAAACTAGCAAAACGTGAAGCGCGATCTTTAGTGCCGAGCTCGGCTACGAGATTTTTCTGAATACAAGTAGCGAGTTTCATTGAATCAGCATCGCCATAATGAAAAGTAGTTGTACCCATGGCTGTATTGCTGGTAAAGGAATCATTGTGTATACTAATGAAGATATCCGCATTCCCATCGGTAGCGATTTCAACACGGGCTTTTAGTTCTTCACTCGTCTCAGATGGAGAAGCGGACACGGCGCGATCAGTATCGCGAGTCAGTATTACGGTTGCGCCATTACTTTCTAGCATATCTCTTAATAGTAAAGAAATTGCTAACGTATTATCTTTTTCTAATGTCCCAGATGGACCAATGGCGCCGGAGTCATTGCCGCCATGACCGGGATCTAGGCAGATAATTTTACCTAACAGGCGATTGCTTTCTGGCTCATCAATAATATGAGTGGGACGTTCTAAGGGGGTTGGCACAATATAATCTTTAGAATAAATGTAGATTAATTCATTGGTAGTGTCATAATTAATTTTCCAATGAAGAGTTTGTGACATGGCTTTTAATGTCATTAATAAATCTCTACTAACCCTGACATTAACAGGTACTTTTTGTCCATCTATGACTATCCGCATTATTGCACCTTCCTCTAAAGGTTAATTTTATTTATACTATTCGTCAGCCTGTGAGAGGGTGAAGGGTGTATTTTAGAAAAGCAAGGATAGTATAGTCACAATGCGGAAAAAATTAAAATATTATATGTGAATTTATATGGGGTGGTTTTAGAATGAAAGTCGTTTTATCAACATTGAATGCCAAGTTTATCCATTCTTCTTTTGCGCTAAAATATTTGGAAGCAGCTTGCCGTCCAGTATGTCCTAAAATTATGAGTAAGGAATATACAATTAACAATGAGTTGCTCAATATTTTAAGTGATATTTATAGTCAACAGCCAGATCTTATTGGACTGGCATGCTATATTTGGAATGTAGACATGACCTTAAAGTTAGCTAGATTACTAAAAAAAGTACTACCTCATGTGACGATTGTGTTAGGCGGACCAGAGGTATCATATGATCCAGCAGAACTTATGTCACAGCATGATTGTGTGGATTATATCGTACAAGGCGAAGGCGAAGAAACTTTGCAAGCTTTGCTGAAGGCCTTGAAATCCAATCAGTCTGTTGAGGGGATCCCGGGTCTTACTTTTCGTCAACAGGAAGAAATTATTGTTGGGGAACCCCAAGTGATAAGGAACTTAGATACAATTCCTTTTCCTTATTGTGATGCAGATATCGACAAGCTAAAAGATAAGATTATTTATTATGAGAGTGCTCGAGGGTGTCCTTTTTCTTGTAAATACTGCTTATCGAGTGCGACCGCTGGTGTGCGGTTTTTTAGTTTGGAAAGAGTTTATGAAGATTTGAAATTTTTTATTGCTCATAATGTACGCCAAGTTAAATTTGTTGATCGCACATTTAACGCTCGTAAGGAACATTATTTGCCTATATTACGCTTTTTAGCAAAACAAAATTGTCGAACTAATTTTCATTTTGAAATTTCTGCAGACATTTTAGATGATGAAGTGCTAGAATTTCTAAAAGATGTACCAGTTGGTCGTTTTCAATTTGAAATTGGTATTCAATCTACCTATGAACCCACCCTTACTAAAATTTCTCGGCATAATAATTGGCCTAAGATTGTAGAATACGTTACGAAAATTATCTCTTACAAAAATATTCATGTTCATCTTGATTTGATTGTAGGATTACCCAAAGAAAGTTATGCTCAGTTTGGGAAATCCTTTAATGATGTATATGAACTTCAGCCACATATGCTGCAGATTGGCTTTTTAAAGCTACTAAAAGGTGCTGGAATTCGTGAAAATGCCGACGAATCGAAGTATATATTTCTTGATTATGCTCCCTATGAAGTATTGGCAAATGATTGTTTAACTTATGGAGACGTTCGTAAACTTAAAATATTGGAAGAAGTTTTTAATCAAGTGTATAATACTGGTCGATTTAACTATACATTGCAATTCTTAATCTCATTACATGGGGAAGATGCCTTTGGTTTTTATCATGATCTTGCTTCTTATTGGGAAGAACGAGAACTACATTTAGTAGCTCACAGCAGTAAATCTTTGTATAAATATTTATTAGATTTCTATCGTATCCATCATGAACATGCAATAGAGTTAGTCCAGGAATTTTTGAAATTTGATGCTCTTATGAGCGAAAAAGGCTCGTTGCGTCCTGAAATCTTGTCGTGGAACAAAGAAATGTGGACGAAAGAGAAAAATGCATTTTGGGCGAGTCAAGAACAAGTACGCAAATATTTACCCAAATATACTTTTACCACATGGCGAGATGTGAATAAAAAATATCATATTGAAGTCTTTTCTATTGATATTCTTGAATATGTAAGAACACGTACTATTACAAAGAGGGAATTGCCTATATTGTTTTCCTATGAAGAAGAAAACACAATGTATCAATCTCTAACTCTTCATGATTTTTGGCAGGGAGGGGACAGGAATTGAAGATGCGTTATAATATTTATTCAGAGTATTTACGACAACGTTATGGAGAAAAAGTATATAAATTACCTGTCAGCTTACCGGTTACTTGTCCAAATCGTGATGGTACCTGTGGTAGTCGAGGATGTTCTTTTTGTGGTGAAATTGGTGCTGGATATGAAAACCTACCAGCATCCATGACAGTAGGAATGCAACTTGCAGCAAATCGTGTACACATTGCAGCTAAATATAAAGCAAAAAAGTTTATTCCTTATTTCCAAAATTTTAGTAATACCTATTTACCAGTAGAACAACTTAAAGAGTATGTATATGAAGCTTGTCAAGACGAAGTGGTTAGCATTGCATTGGCGACACGTCCTGATTGTGTTAATGATCAGTATTTGAAAATGTTGGCTGAAGTCAGGGCAACTAAAGGAGTCGATATTAGTCTTGAACTAGGATTGCAAACTGTGAATTATCATTCTTTGCAAAAAGTCAATCGTGGACATACCTTAGCCGAATTTCTTGATGCAGTGCTGCGGATCAAACGATACAATCTTGAAGTTTGTGCCCATATTATATTGAATTTGCCATGGGATAATGAGGTTGATGTAATTGAAAGTGCTAAAATATTATCGGCGATGGGTGTGGATCAAGTAAAACTTCATGCTCTTTATATTGTTAAAGAGACAGAAATGGCTGATTTATATCAGAAAGGTGAAATATCACTGATTACGAAAGAAGAATATGTGGAAAGAGTTGTTACGTTCCTTGAATACCTTCATCCTGATATTGTAGTACAACGTTTAATTGGTCGTGCTCCAGAATCAAATACACTTTTCACTAATTGGCAGACTGGTTGGTGGAAAATTCGTGATGCGATTGAACAAACATTATTAGAACGTGATACATGGCAAGGAAAACGTTGTACTTATTTAAATGGCAGTGCTGTGCAGAAGTTTCTGTGAATTTAACTAGAAAAAGTTTTTTGAGATTTCCTATTTACAATCTATTTTTTTGTTGTTAAGATAGGGCTTGTGATTTTAAAAATAGAGGTGTAAATAAAAGAAATGGAAAAAATAGAATTATTGTCTCGTATTCGTAAATTATCTTCTGTAGTACATGGCTCAGATTTGGCTGAATATAATTTAGCTGATGAAAGTATTGCAGAAATGCATAGAGTATTAGATGAATTAAGTGAAAAATATATTTCTGCATACTGCTAAGCTTAGAGTAAAGAATGATTGTATTATAGATGCTACAACCTTAAGTCTTAACTTATGTTGTTATGACTATTATAGGTTGTAGCATTTTTACGGACTCTTTAATAGTCGTATAATGGCAGAAAAACAAAATTTTTCTAAAAATATGGAAAAATTATTGACATAGCTTGTCGAACTGTGTTAATATAAACAAGTTGCCAACAGCGACACAGAAAAAAGAACAATATGTTGACATGGTGAAATAAATGTGTTAAACTAATATTCGTTCGCAAAAAACGATCAAGTGTTCTTTGAAAACTAAACAATGTAAGTAAAGTTAAAATAAGCCAGATGTGCCGTACTCGTTTTGAGTACACACACGTTGGGTCACGCAAGTGATCTAGCGCAAGTAAGTTTTTTAAAGAGCCATCAAGGTTCTTCAAATAAAGTTTTTGTATATTATGTGAGGCTGATTGATAAGGATGTTCGACTGCTAACGCATCGAACAAAGCGATCATATCAATGCTGAAGCATTGTATGCCTGCTTTTATGGAGAGTTTGATCCTGGCTCAGGACGAACGCTGGCGGCGTGCCTAACACATGCAAGTCGAACGGAGATTTCATTTATGGAATCTTAGTGGCGAACGGGTGAGTAACGCGTAGACAACCTGCCTTTTAGATGGGGACAACACTGCGAAAGTGGTGCTAATACCGAATGTTGTATTAATGATGCATATCATAAATACTAAAGATGGCCTCTAAATGTATGCTATCACTAAAAGATGGGTCTGCGTCTGATTAGCTAGTTGGTGAGGTAATGGCTCACCAAGGCGACGATCAGTAGCCGGTCTGAGA
>NZ_JBGJZL010000016.1:0-79897 GCF_042610375.1 Pelosinus sp. sgz500959 | reverse complement strand
TTTAGAATGTCATTTTCCATTCGCAGTTGCTGAACTTCTTTACGCAACTTGATCAGTTCATTATCTTCATCACTGCGATTATCTGTTTCACGAAATGATCCACTTGTTTGCCTCTGTTTTACCCAGCGCTCAAATGCGCTTTTCGTTAAATCATATTCCCGAACGATTTCTGATGGCGGTTTGCCATTCAAGTATAGTTGTACCATTTGGTTTTTGAATTCATCAGTAAATTCTCTACGTTTTCTTGGAAGCATAGTAATCTCTCCGTCCTTTTTGTTTTTAGTTTACTATCCCTTAAGAAAACTGTCTATTTTAGTGTAACCGATCCAAGGGTTTCTTACACAGTTAGAGATGATACGGTTCCCCGTATCATATGCAACGGCGAAATTCCGTTCCATATATTTTGCATCAATATTTAATATCATATCTTCGCAACTAACACTATATCTCGCGGTTTATCTTTCTTTAACAATCAACCTGTCTTTCTCTGTTCGTGAGGAAATTCCATATTTTCAAAATTTAACATTTTAGTAATCTTGCTTATCTATCATTTACTAATTCTATACATTTATATTTGCTATTCCTATCTACCCAATATTTTTTTCATCCTGCAAGGTTTCCAAATTATACTCTTACAGATGGATAGACTTCATTAATAAGATTAGCAGATGAGTACGCTGCCCCCCATGATTCACCAAACCTTAAATATCTATCTGGTTTTACAATTGAAGGAAGCCATTCAGTCTTTTGCACTTTGCTATCGATATCTTGCAAGTATCTAACCAGCCCTCTTTGAACAATCGACTCGATGATATTAGGCCAAAACTGGCAATATATAAGCCTACGCTTAGTTTGATTAATATTTATAAATTCTCGCTGCCTAAATGCATCATGTTCTATCCCTGGAGGTATTTTACCAGTATTCCCTTCTAAAAAAGAAGCTTTGTGAGTGTAATTATTGCGAATCGCAAATAAATATTCTTCCTTTTCTCTCAATGTACCAAGAGTTTTAATTGACTTACTAGACTCATTCCCTCTACTAGTTATTACTATTCTAATACTATCTAACAATTCATACCTCATATCATCCGACAAAACCTCTCTTATAAATCTAAAAAATGCATTTTTAACACCATAAATCTTCTGATATTCTAAATATAGTAATTTACTGCCTTCGATAATATCACTACTTTTAATTTTCCTTAAAGCTTCCATGCGCTCATGTTCCTTATTTGAAGAACTTAGCCAAGATTCAAACGTTAACCAATCATCTGGTTGTCCAAGCAAATCAAAACATGTAAGCAAAAGATATATACAGAGAGCTTCTTGTTGGAATCCCAAATTCATAGCAACTTCCTTTTTATTCATACGAGCAACTAACTCCAATCTTTCCGCAACTGCAACGATTCTTCCCATATTACTTTTGCAGTAATCTCCTTCAATATACAAAGCACGCATTTTAAATTCTAATGCTACTTTTCTCAAAGTATTTTCAACGAAATCTTTTGATACATATTCTTTGATTGGTTTGTAAACCAAATTTACATGAGGTTCATATACTACTCTCTGTCTCAACTCTACAACTTTTGTTTGCCAATAATATTCTGCCACCACACATTGATCATATCTTTTATTATCGTATGAAGTCATATCCACTTTTAATAATTGATCCTTGGAATTAACTACAATGTTAACTACGTCACCAACAGCTATTTTTATATTGCAATTTAATTCAACTACTAATGAGCTATCTCTAAACTTAAAAGTATATTTAATCATTTTTCTCACCATTTTTCTCCATACTAATTTGATCACTGAGCACTACGAAGATGAACTCTGAATGAACCGTCTTCTTGTCCTCTTATCTTTAGAGTATAATATCAATTCTGTCCGAAGTTCTTCAATTACTTTTAACTATGTCATTTCATCGGGAAAATTTTAGGTAGGATCGTACCTAACTGTCCCCCTTTAACTACATCATCTATTGCTTAGTCATTAACTCAAAGTTTTACACAAACAATGATGCTGATAATCATACCCTTTGCAATCTTTCTTTTGATATTTCACCATACGTAATAATAGTCGCCCCAGCATTGTAAAATGCATTGCTAATAATCGCCTCATTAACAATAAAAATATCTTTAATGGTCCAGCCATCTCCTACTAATCCATATTGTATTTTAAAATCTTCAAGGTGTTTATTAATCCATGAAGCACGTCTTCTATGTTTTGTCGCAAAGCACTTTTTTTCACCCTTATCTACAAACATTTTTTGATATTCACAATCCATTTCATAAGGACTTTTAGAAAAATTAAAATCCTTAACTTCCGCCAAAACTATTCGCTTTCGCTCTGGAATAATATATAAGACATCTATATCACCTAATGTATTTCCATTTTCATCAGCTATATTCTTATGATTGATCTTCTTTAAATTTTTACCAACGATAAAATCGCCTATTCCATTAATTTTACTATATACTTGATTATTAAAATCATCTCCACGCTTATTGCTAATTTTACCAATTAATGCAGTAAGTTTCTTTCCTCTTGTTTTTAATTTTCCTTCATAAATTAAGTCTATAGTAAACTTCAGCATATGAAATAACTGTCTGTTCCCCCATATTACCTCATGTTTTCTTATAATAAGCGGACGCCTTGTAAAAGACAATTCTCTATTAAAACGCCATGGATAAACATCTTCTGATCTATATGGTCGTCCTGGTATTAAAAATTTTTCTCGCTTAGCCAAGGAAATATACTGAATTACTTTTTCTACTTTATCGCTATTTAAACTTGTATTGTTCTCCACAATCCAAAGAATTAAATTACTTTTATCCGCTTTTTTAACTTCATTATCATTCTCGTTACCATATGAAATCATTCCAAAAATACTATTGCAAAAGTCATCAAATGAAAATGCATATTCATCTAAAAATGCACTATTTAATTCTTCTTCAATATTAGGAAACTCTTCACGTGGTAATTTTTCTCTAAAGTCAGACGTCGAATTATAGTGTAGTTGCACTTCACGTGCTTTAATATTAATTTTCTGTAACTTGTTGAACTCATCTTGCTTCATTCCAACTCTATCAGATTTTAATATTTCAATCGGTGTATTGAATATTTTATAGTAAAACAAATCATTTTTATATGCCCAATCAATTATTAAAGAACAAATGGCTAATAGCCTTTCATATTGCCATTCTCCCAATATTTGCGTTCCATCCGGTGGACATGCTGCAATATATTCAGCTAAAAACTTCAAAGCCCTCGACATCTTATTCAGTTCATTAAAATCATCAAACATTTTGTCCTGTTTTTCAGGATAGCATGCCACATCATATGCATACCGACTCTGTACAAGCATTAAATTATACATGACTTTTTCCAAATCAGCACATACCAATTCAACCAAATAATCTGGTTGTAATTCACTTACTTGCTTTTGAAGTAATTCATATAAATATTTTACTACATAATTTGCTAAATCTGATTTCTCTTCATCTTTAACGATTCCATATGACCACTTGCCAGAAGCCAGAACTACACTCCCGATATCATCCAACAACTCATTCTCATCTTCTGATTTTATTTTACGAAACTTTCGATCAGATAACGGTTTCAAATATGGATTATTAATATAGTCAAGTGCAAAAAATTTCTTTTTCAATGGATTTGCAAAGATATTTTTTAGCTGCTTTTCCTCTATAGTTGCCTCAATCGTTAATTTTTCCAATATATTAAGTATCGATTCCATCATTTGCTTCTCAATGCTATTATCTTTACAATTTAAAGCTCTAAAATTCTCTGGAATCCAATATAAGATAACATTATTCTCGCTAGTTTCAAAGCTTATTCCATCCTTCCAATTTATTGCTTCTTCTATTGCATAATAATATTCCTTTGAATCACCAGTTAACTTTATCTGCAAATTAATCACATTAAATGCAAAATTATAACGTTCTATAATATCCTTACATTCTCCAAGCCAATATGATATTGCATCAACAATTGAGAAATAGAAGTTTAAACTTTCAACTTCTGCTATCTCTGATGAATATATCCAAATACTCACGTTAGAAAATTCTACTAACAATGAAGCTCTAGGGGCATCAAACACTAAATTTGTAAATATATTTCTTGCTTCATCATTTAATACAACTTCTGTCAAGTAGCCCTCTTTATATGATTCAACCAAGTGCCTTTTTTCCTTATGAATAGCTCTAATGATATAGTCAATTGAATCTCCAGGGGCAATATACAACATACTATTTTGCGGGTTAAAATCATCATCTAAATAGAACGAATACCGGTTATTAACGTATATCTCAATACTATTTAATTCACTAAATAAATTAGAAACCCCACTATACAATTTACTCCTAGCTCTAATATATCTTGGCAAAAATACTGCATCTGATTTTTCATTAATTGCAATGCATCGTAAATCATACGGGTTCAATGCAAGCGGTCTATAATAATATTTTTTATTCATACCCGCTACTATTCCTCTGCCAAACGAGTTAATTATAATAATATGGAAAATATCTTCATACTTTATATTTTGCTGAGATAAAATTTTATGAAAATACGATACTCTTTTTTCTACAAGATCACTAAAATGATCAGATGGATACCTGTCAAAAATTGTGTCTTCCGAATAATGTTTTCCATCATCACATATGCACGTAATAATCATAATTTGATTATTACACACATTAAGTAATACCTCTTTATAATCATTACGTTCTAGTAAATCAATTTCCAATTTTTTCTCTTTTATTTTTTTATGTCCCAACACTCCTAACGACCTGCGACAATCTTTCCAGACTGACACATTATATGCGTTAATAAGTCTTTCCTTATATCCATGCTTGTCCGACAACCAGATAATCTTATGTAATATAAATGATGATAAAATAGATATATTAAGAATTATAGTTTTATTGTCTTCTGTTTTAATAAATGGTTTTACAAAGAAATTCTGTTGTTCGGCATTTAAAGCTGTTTCTATATCTCCAAACCCAAACTCAGAATATAGATCTTCAATTATAGAATCATCTTTAACTAAATCTTGAATGTAATCATTATCAACAGTTATAAGTTTAGTCATATACTCCAATTTATTACTACTAGGAATTACTATATGACTTACCTCTAGCTTTTTTAGATTTTCCAATTTGTATCCCAACTCTGTTGCTGCTACATTCGATACTGTAAGTACTAACTTAAGCAATTTTGAAACTGTCTTTAAAAATTCTACATCAAAATTATTTTCATGTAGAAATAGAGTATTGATCATCATCTGAAGACAATATCCTGGTAGATAAGTAATCCCCGAAAAAATAAAATAATTATTATAAAACATTACATTCTCAATAAAAGCGTTTTCTGCAGGATCCAAACTTATTTTTAAATTGATATTATCAATTTGATTAATAATTCTACGAAACTTGCCACTACTCATCTTATTAGCCGAAGTATATTCGTTTCTCTTTAATGTAAGAAGAGATGCAATAAGCGCATCACATAGAATACTTTTATTCTGATTTTCAGGCACAAGATTTAAAGCAGATACTCTTGCAATAAAATTAAATACATCATACTTTTTAACTTCATTTAAAATCTTTTGCATTATTCTATAATCATCTGATTTATCATAAAGCTGATTAAATGTATCATAAGGATTAGAAGTATCAATTTTATCTAATATTTTAAATAATCCTTCGTCCGTATGCATCCACATTCACCATCCTATCTCCATATATTCGTAAGCGTCCAGCTATCCCCACCTAGTGCCCCACTGCGAAACAGAGATAATTGTAGCAGGAGGTGTTGAGTAGATGGGGAAAATAAAATGAAACTACGGCGCAGCTATACGACTGCATAGAAAGAAAGGCCATTGAAATCATTTCAAACCAGTGGAGAATCCGCTGAGCAATGGTGCCGAGAAAATCAAGTAGGGCTCAACACACTAATACTATTTAAATAAACCTTAAATGTTTATCTATTTACAAGTCTTATTTATTGTGATTTTGTAGTCTAATCTTATCGGCCAAACTATTTAAAAATAGCCCAATAATGATAATTCCCCAAACCGCTTCTACTGCAACCAATCCTCTTGTCCAGTTAGTAACTGGAACAATATCACCATAGCCAACAGTTGTAATCGTGATAGCACTGAGATAGAGCATTCTCAAAAAATTGTCTGTTGTATTATTAGGTCTTCCTCGATAGCTTTGAACTAGTTCCGAAAGTTGCTCAGCAACTTCTACATTTAAAATAAATCTGTTACCATGAAAAAGTATTAATATATCATCGGGCGAAAATCCAGGTGGCCAACTATCTTGTTTTTCAACTTTTAACAAAACAGAACAAATTCCATTTCTATAGTAATCCGCCAAATGAAGGTCGTATGGGATAAACTTACTTACAGCTCTGATAATCTTATATCCAATGCTGTCAATCAAAGGATTATATTCATAAGCAAATGGTATAAATTTATTAATTAGTTGAATAACTTCTGTCTCTTTATCATCTTGTCCTTGACGTATAAGTGGTGGAGTTATTACTAAATTTGAGATAAATATATGTACCGTCTTCGTTTCAACATCATGAAGCTCACCCGCAAGACACAAGGCAATATCCCCATCATCTGTACATTTTACATATGCAATATGGATTGCGGAAAGATTCGAAAAATATCTCTCGTTCCAATCTATTCTTTCTTTATTAGTAGCTCCTGGTATGTTGATTAAAGGGATCCCTTCTTTATAATTCTTAATTATATCTTTAGTAATAGCCTTTGCGACTTGCTCACTATATTCTACCAATTGAGGTTCATGCTTTAGCGCTGAATGATAAAACTGCAACTTAAAAAGAGAATAAAAAATTGCAAATATAAAAATCGACCCTAAATATAGAAAAAAATAAAACTTAGGTGGCTTATTTAATAACCATGACATTTTTATACCCCCATGCTATAAAACATCCTATCATATCCATTACTGATGCCCCATCGTATTTGGGCAACGAAGGACTGTTAGTTTTGACCCCGGCTTTTACTTTTTGCCAATGCCCTACACCTGGTGTTGGAACTTTTGGTTTTTGTGCACATTTTTTTCAATGCAACATTGGATATTCCATACCGCTTGGATGCTATAAGTTACAGGTTCATTCCAAACTTCCTTATAAGTTTTTCTCGGTCATATACCGCCATAATTTCACTCCATTCCCGCATCAACTAGAATAAAACCATAATTATCCAAAAAGGAACTATAGTTCTTCATTTCGTTGTACTGGATTGTTTTTCCTGCCAGATTTATCAAATCTCGACAAAACATTTCGCTGTTAGAGTGTTATGGATGATGACCTTCACGTATCATCTCTGACGGCCAATTTTTCAGGTTAAATGAATCTAGCTGTCCTTACACTCGAAAATCTCTTTATTTTTTGTACAACATGTCTGCGTGAATATTACGGTGCGGCGAGCACATTATTCATCTGCGCGCATATAAAGAGGTTTATTATATTTCTCATTCACCTGTCCCCAGGTAATACACGCATCAAAAACATTTAATTTTTCTTCATTTCCAAACTTATTAAATTGATTAAGCCCAAGCGAGCATTAAAAACTCACTTGGGCTTACAAAATTCCAATGTTAGAGGACTATAATAATAGGCAGAAAATCCCCTATATTTTACTAAAACCACCGTCATTTTAATTTATCCACATTATCAACAGTATCCACAGAAGCCTCCTACCTCATATTCTATAAGGCCTCAAAGCACTTTTCGCCGTTAGAGGTGATACGGTTCCCCCCGATTAATCTTAAACCCCCGATACACCTGCTCCACAAGCAGTAAGCGTATCATCTGATGAGTAAAGGTCATCTTAGAAAAGGACAATCGTTCATCAGCGGCTTTAATTAACTCGGGAGATAAACCGAAGGCACCGCCGATGGCGAAGGTGATGTCACTTTTGCCGCGAAGTCCGAGGCTACTCATTTTTTCGGCAAGTTCTTCGGAGGAAGCCAGCTTACCAATCACATCAAGGACAATGAGGTGCGTACCATCCTTCATGTGTTTCATCATTCGTTCGCCTTCTTTAATCAAGACTTTGGTTTTTTCAGCATCAGAAGGATTTTCGGGCATACGTTCTTCATCAACTTCAATAATAGATAGACGGCAATAGGGGGTTAGGCGCTTGACAAATTCAGCAATGCCTAGGCTTAGATATTTCTCTTTGATTCTTCCAACAGCAACAATTTTAATATTCATCTATTGCTGGCTCGGCATTTCTTCTAAGAGTACACTAATAGTTTGCTGATTACCACCCCGAACAATGAGAACATCGACTTTTCCACCCACAGCTTGAGCATCCACTGCTCCTCTTAGATCTGCTACACTATTAATCTCTATACCTGCCACTTTTAAAATAATATCCCCTTCCCGTAGGCCAGCTTTACCTGCCGGACCATTTGATCCTACTTTGATCACGTAGACACCTTTATCTAATTTTAATTCATACCCATATGTGGCAGCCGTATTGTGATCCATAACACCAACGCCCAAATAGGCCCTTACAACACGACCTTTCTCAATGAGAGATTGTAAAATAGGCCTAGCTGTATTAATAGGAATGGAAAAACCAATCCCTTCTACGCCAGCAATGGATATTTTTGCACTGTTAATACCAACGACTACACCATCAGCATTGACTAATGCCCCACCAGAATTTCCTGGATTGATGGCGGCATCCGTTTGAATGAGTTTGAACTTTCGTTCACCAATTTCAAGAGAACGATTAAGAGCACTAATCACACCAGCAGTCACACTGCCCTTAAATTCTAAACCAAGAGGATTACCGATAGCGATGGCTGGTTCACCCACGAGCAAACTATCAGAGTCACCAAATGTTGCTGCGGGCAAATCAACAGTATCGACTTTAACCACTGCTAAATCTGTAGCTGGATCAGCTCCTAGAACCCGACCATTGAGCACTCGCCCATCAGATAAGGACACTAATATTTCCTGAGCATTTTCTACTACGTGGTTATTCGTAGCGATATAACCTTTGCTATCAAAAATAACCCCTGACCCTGTGCCTTGTTCTACTAGGACCTTCTTATTAAAACTATTACGTGCATAGGCTTTATTGGTAATCCCTACAACAGCAGGTCCAACCGCTTGCGCAGCTCTAACAATTGGAGTATTGCGTGCATCCGACACCTGTGCTTGAGCAACTGGTGCCTGCAATAAATTTTGCGCAGGTGTTACATTGCTTTGCGGTATATTTTTTGATACAAATTTTTCTCCATAACCAAGGACTAAACTCCCGCCGATTAGTGCTCCAATGACAGCAATGATAAATAAAGGTGCAAATTTTTTATACATGATTCTGCCTCCCTTAAAGATTACTACTTACAATACGATCAGGATACGTTCGATATAACTCAATTTCTGAACCCAATTTACAACCTTGCTGGGTTAAAATAGAACTTACCGTCTCCATCGCTAGATCTGGATCATTATTTTGTTGACTCATATGGGCTAAAAATACTTGCATGCTGGGTTTTCTCTCCAGCCTAGCTAAAGTCCATCCTGCATCAAAATTGGATAAATGACCACGATTACTGAGAATACGGCGTTTTAAATGCCATGGATAGGCTCCTTTTTCCAGCATCTCAATATCATGATTTGATTCTAATACTAATACATCACTGAGTGCAATGGCTTTTTTAACCGTATCTGTAACAAAACCAAGATCCGTCACGATACTGCATTTATGATCTCCGTTATAAAACCTAAACCCTACGGGATCTGCCGCATCATGAGATATACTAAAAGGCTCGACTTGCACCTGACCAATCCTTAAACTACCTGGTAGTACTTTGCAACACTGATCAGGTATCAAATCACGGCAGTACATAGCACTCCAAGTATTCATACTGGCATAGACTGCTGTATTATATTTTTTTGTCATAGTTGCCAGCCCATTCACATGATCCCGATGTTCATGGGTAATGAACACCCCATCTAATTCTTCAATGCTTGTCCCAAGTTCAGCTAGACTATTTTTAATTCGTCGTGTACTGATCCCTGCATCGACAAGTATTTTTGTATGGTTAAAATCTAAGAAAATAGCATTTCCAGTGCTACCACTTGCTAAAACATGAACTTGCATTTTCTTTATCTCCTTTAAGTCATCATCACTCTAACTATTAAACTCATATTAAATAAAAACATAGTACCATCAAAGTAAATATAGTCAGCCCAAGCATCAGTCCAGACAACTACTAATTCCTTTATTTATACTCGAAACAATGTTCTCTATTCTAAATTCCATAAATAAAGGTATTTCGAGACCTTTTGTCAAATTAATGAAATTGATTAATAATGCACGGCAAGGCAACCTACGTTCATCTTAGTGGATAAAGAGAGGCATCGTATAGTATGAATGATCATCATAAGTCTAAAAGACAACTGATTGAGGAATTATCAGAACTGCGGCAACAACTTAAAGAGTTGACGACTCCCCAAATAGGCCACACCCAGCATAATGAAAGTATTCCCCCAGAAGAAGCGGATTTTAAAACGTTAGTTGAAAATTCTCCTGATCTGATTATACGCTTTAATCAATCGATGGAATTTTTATTTGCCAATGCACTCGCCATTGAAATCTTAGGAATACCCGCAGAAGATTATATTGGAAAGACACCAACAGAATTAAAAATTAAAACCAATCAGCTAAAATTATGGAAAGTCCATATCGAGAATATATTTATTAAAAAACAACCTTCCATGTTTGAAGGTGAATTTATCAATTATGCTGGACAGCATTTTTATTATCACGCTCGACTTGTTCCTGAGCTGGCCACAGATGGTTCAATCGAATCTGCAATGTGCACCATACGTAATATTAGCGGACTAAAAAAAGCATTAGTCGATTTACGCGCCAGTGAAAAACGAAATAATCAACTCTTGGCTGCACTACCTGACTTGTTGATTTTTCTCAGCAATGAGGCTGTTTACTTAGATTATCATGCAACGGACCCCAAATTATTATATACATCTTTGGAAGCCCGTTTAGGCAAGCATATTTCAGAAATCATGCCACCTGAACAAGCACAGAAATTCATCATTGCAATTGAACGAGTTGTCAAAACAGGACTTATGGAAATCGTAGAATATCAATTAATGGTAAACAACGTCATGTGTTTTTTTGAAGCCCGCATCATCAATTTCGATGTTGATCGGGTATTAGTCATTGTCCGAGATACATCCGAGCTCACTCGCTTACAGCAGGAACTCAGTCGTCTTGATAAGTTACATCTCGTTGGAGAAATGGCTGCTAGCATTGGACATGAAGTCAGAAATCCAATGACTACCGTTCGTGGTTTCTTACAACTATTCAGTCGTAAGCCAGAATTTACAGGTTACAAAGGACGCTTTAATCTGATGATTGAAGAATTAGATCGGGCCAATGCAATTATCAGTGAATTTTTGTCCCTCGCTAAAAATAAGGCCCTAAAACTCGAGCATCAGAATCTAAATTCCATTATTAATACAATTTCGCCTTTAATCCAGTCCAATGCAACCATGTCAAATAAATTTCTTAAACTAGAGTTAGAACCCATCCCCAATTTACTCCTCGACGCTCAAGAAATCCGCCAACTCATCCTCAATATCGTTCAAAATGGACTTGAAGCCATGTTGCCTGATACCACGATCACCATTAAGACTTTCATGGATAATAGCCAAGTCGTTATGGCGATTCAAGATATGGGCTCAGGCATTCCACCTGAATTTATGGAAAAAATAGGACTTCCTTTTTTCACGACCAAAGAGTATGGAACGGGACTGGGGCTTGCAGTCTGCTATAGCATCGTAGCTCGCCATAAAGCCTCAATTGAAGTATTGAGTAACCCTAAAGGCACTACATTTTATATAAAGTTTGATCAGTCATAATTAAGGTTGGGTTGGTAATGCTGTGCGTACCAGCCCTTTTATATTTTCTGGTAAAGCTGACAATAAAAGTTCAATAATTTCTTCTAATCGCTGAGAGGTTTTTGCCTCAAACCGCAAGGTAAATAAGGGCTCAGTGACAGAAGCACGAATCATTCCCCAGCCATCTTCAAATTCAATACGTACACCATCAATTCGATTTGGATTGTATTGAGATAATTTTTCTGCTACATCATCCAAAATGACTTCCTTATCAGAACCTTTGTAGGTTATACGAATATCTGGGGTTAAAATATAATTTGGAATTTCATCCACAAGTTCGGCCAAAGAACCATGGCTTGCAACAAATTCACATACTTTTAATCCTGCAAAGATGCCGTCATCATATCCTAATTCGGAAAAAAAGAAATGTCCGCTAATTTCTCCTGCAAATAATGCCTTCTCTTGTATAAAAGCAGCCTTACTAAAGGTATGACCCGCCCTTGCCATAATAGGGCGACCACCCGCTTTACTAATTTGTTCTGGTGCTACCATTGAGCACTTGGCATCATAAATAATAGTACCTGGTTTTTGTTCTAAGTAATATCGCGCCACGATCACAATAATATCATCATTATCAACGGCCCGTCCATTTTCATCAACAAAGGCTACCCGGTCACCATCACCATCAAATGCTACGCCTAACTGAGCACCACTTTCCAATACTTTTTTCCCAAGGCCTTTTAAATTTTCAGCAAGAGCTGGATTAGGTGAACGATTAGGAAAGCGTCCATCAGGCTCACAATAAAGTTCAACGACATCATAACCGAGTGTTCTAAATAATGCTGGAGCAATGTCAGAGGTAGCTCCATTACCAGCATCAACGACTACTCGCAATTGACTTTTTTGCGCTAATTTTGCCGTATACGCAATATACTCATCAATAATCGGTAACACTGTTAATGTACCTTTGCCTGATACTTGGGCCCCCTCTTCTACTAATTGTTTTATTTCAAGAATATCCTCTTCAGTTACAGGGTTGACTCCCAGTACCAATTTAAAGCCATTATAAGGTGCAGGATTATGAGATGCTGTCACCATAACGCCGCCAGTTCCTTGGGTAGCCTTAAGGGCATAATAAAACACAGGAGTCGCCACAGTGCCAATATCCACAACATCGCAGCCCGACTCTAGGAGTGCTTTGATGATAATTTCTTTGAGTACAGGCGTTGATAAACGAACATCGCCACCAACGACCACTTTTTGTCCTGTTAATTTTACACCAAGCGCTTGACCAATTTTATATGCTATCTCATTTGTGAGTTCTGTGCCAGCAATGCCACGAATATCACATGCGTGAAAGATCTTCATAGTATAGAATATTCCCCTTTCTTATAACAACGATTATGAATATTGTAGCACCTCAGACTCCATCGCACAATGCACAAGCACGCTTTCCCTGTATGGTGCATACACTATAGAAAAAGTACACACGAAAAACAAACCCTACAAAATAGGAGGCGTTCAAACTTGGCCAGTGTTGAAAAGATGTTTAAACTGATGCTCGAAGAGATCCAGCAAGGCACAGCCTCATCAAATGCGATTGTTAAAAATCAGGAAATCATGATTATCCAAAACAAACAGATTATTGAGTTGTTAGAACAAGTTCGTCTTGCATCGTCTGAACATACGAGTTAAGTCCTCTAGAAGTTGAATAAAGTATCATGACTAGAGTGTAACATTCTTTTATAAATTCTATCCAATTTTGCAAGAAAAATCATTGAGAGATATACTCACATCGTATATCTCTCAATGATTTTCTGTATAATGATCCATATTGATCACAGCCCACCTTTGCCATGAAGATTCAAAATCAGGATAATCAAGACCTATCCTTCTTTGTATTGCTTTTTGTAAACCCTGCCCATTTTTTAGATCAGCAACGATACCTTGCAATGCATCATCACCATAAACCTCACTGATATACCGCACCGCTGCGAGGGATTGTCGATATGCCAGCGATTGATTGGGTAAATGATCAAAATCCCCATCTAATTCAGTCATTGTATAAAGTTTTCCATTCAGTGCATTGGTCTTAGTCTGCCATTCATAACCATTGACGAGGTATTCCATATACTGAGCTAGTCCTTCTGTGAACCAACGAGGATAATTCCCATTTGTTAGATAATCAAAGACTAAGTGAGTATATTCATGAACCATTGGACCTGAATGAATAAATTCTTCTACTGAATCACCACTAGTGAGCCACACATGAGGTGATAAAAGTTGGATGACACCACCCCAATATACACCCATGGCGCTTTCATTACCAGACCAACCGAAAGCCCGCCTAAGCTCACTTTTGCTAGGTTGCACTAAAATCAATGTTTTCCCTTGAGGAGCATAACCGAGTTCATGAGTAACAGGTCCATAAGCACTCTCTGCAGCTTCTGCAATCATATGGACAGTATCAGCATCAGACTGAGTGTATTTAATTCGAAAATGATCTGTTTCATATACTGGCATATGGCGTGTTTCAACGTCAACCTTTGCGTATGCTATATATCGTGCCAGAGGATATACCCACATTTGTGGTCTAAAAGGCATGGTAGAGGATACAATCAGCAGCATTACTAAACCACATATCACAATAAATAAAGTCGTTTCTTCAATCATTATATTGCGCATAATGGCACCTCATCTCTATGAAAAGCTACAGATGCCCATTATACCATAGGGGTTCTAGGCTGCCCATCGGTATTTTATGTAAACTAGAAATGCGGTTATATGTTCCGACATAAAAAAAAGACATTTAACCAAGCCATTTTAAATGACTGAGTGAAATGTCCTTTATCATGAATGAATCTATCATTGATCAGTTATATCATTTATTTTCCAATAAAATTAGCTTTACGCTTCTCAAGAAAAGCTGTCATACCTTCTTTTTGATCTTGCGTTGAAAAACACAAACCAAAAACTTCAGCTTCATAGGCAATACCTGATTCAAGGTCCATATTGATTCCCTTATTGACTGCGACTTTAGAAAGGGTCACTGCAGTCTCAGCACGGGACATGATTCGCTGCGCTAAGGATTTAGCAGCGCTTAGTAATTCTTCATGTGTTATCACTTTGTTGACTAAACCAATACGATACGCTTCTTGGGCATCAATCATATCCCCTGTAAAGATTAACTCTTTTGCACGACCTGTACCAACGAGTCTCGACAACCGTTGGGTACCGCCAAAACCAGGAAGAATCCCCAAGGTTACTTCCGGTTGACCAAATCTTGCCTTTTCTGAAGCAATTCGCATATCACAAGCCATAGCTAATTCACAACCACCACCGAGTGCAAAGCCATTCACTGCAGCAATTACTGGTTGTGGCAAATTTTCAATTTTTGAAAAGACACTTTGTCCAAGCCGTCCCCAATTGCGTCCTTCCATTGCAGATAGTGGACGCATCTCGCCAATATCCGCACCAGCAACAAATGCTTTATCACCGCTACCAGTAATAATCACAACTTTAACTGTCTCATCGTGTGCAATATCCTCACATAATTGATTCAATTCTTGCAATAGATCATAATTTAAAGCATTTAAGGCCTTAGGTCGATTTAGCGTAATCATAGCAATTCCATCATTGTTTTCAACTAGAAGATGAGTATACTGATTCATAATTCCCCTCCACTTCATTATTGATTATAATCATAAAACCCCTTACCCGATTTACGACCCAAATATCCGGCCTGCACCATCTTCTTTAATAAGGGACATGGGCGATATTTAGGATCACCATATCCATTATATAAGACTTCCATAATGTAAAGCACAGTATCATTACCAATCAGATCGGATAAGGCTAATGGCCCCATGGGATGATTAAAACCAAGTTTCGCTACTGTGTCGATGTCTTCAGCACTAGCAACACCTTCCATCAATGTGCATACAGCTTCATTAATCATCAGCATCATGATCCGATTTCCTACAAAACCAGGATAATCCGCAACTTTGACTGGAGTTTTTCCCAGCTTTTCAGCCAAGGTTTTTATTGTGATAAAAGTTTCTTCACTGGTAGCTAGACCATTGATAATTTCCAATAACTTCATAACAGGAGCTGGATTAAAAAAGTGCATACCAATGACTTTATCAGGGCGTTTTGTAAAAGACCCGATTGCTGTAATCGGCAAGGATGAAGTATTTGTTGCCAGTATGGTATGAGCCGGGCAGTATTGGTCTAAACTCTGGAAAATAGTTTTTTTGATGTCTGCATTTTCAACAGCTGCTTCGACGACCAAATCCACATTGCAAGTCATCGCATCTAATTCAACGGTCCCAGTGATGCGCCCCATGATTTCTATTTTCTCTGCAACCGTCATTTTGCCCTTTTCGACGGCCTTACTTAATTTTCCTTCAATACCTGCAATCCCTTTTTGAACAAATTCACTCTTAATATCACGTAATTGAACCTTGAGACCTCCTTGGGCCATTACTTGAGCGATTCCACTCCCCATTTGACCAGCACCAATAATTAAGGCTGTTTTAATTTCCATCGTCTTTCACTACTCCCTACAACATCAATTGATTAATGATCCTATCTGATTTTCTTAAATTCTTCAATGAGTATCATTACATATGCATTATTCGTCCATCCGTTCAACAATGATTGCGATCCCTTGCCCGCCACCAATACATAAGGTGGCTAAACCACGCTTGACTTCTTTTTCCTCCATCGCATGAAGTAGTGTGACTAATATACGAGCGCCGCTAGCACCAATAGGATGCCCTAAGGCAATGGCACCGCCATGTATATTGACTCGTTCTTTCATAAATCCTAATTCTTGACCAACAGCTAAAAACTGAGCAGCAAATGCTTCATTTGCTTCAATGAGATCCATATCCTCAATGGTCATATTAGCTTTTGCCAAAGCCTTGCGGGTAGCTGGTACGGGCCCCATCCCCATAATACTTGGATCAACACCGCCTGAACCATAAGCGCAAATTCTCGCTAATGGTTTTATTCCTAGTTCACGGGCTTTATCTGCAGACATAAGCACCAAGGCTGCTGCCCCATCATTAATTCCTGACGCATTGCCAGCTGTAACAGTGCCATTCTTTTGAAAGGCAGGTTTTAAGGAATTCAATTTTTCAAGAGTAGTACCAGCTTTAGGGAATTCATCTGTATCAAAAACAATATCATTTTTCTTACCTTTGATGGTGATTGGCACAATTTCTTTTTTAAATGCACCGCTTTCAATGGCTTGGCAGGCTTTTTGCTGGGATTCAAAAGCTAATTGGTTTTGGGCTTCTTGGCTAATCCCATACTGAGCTGCTACATTTTCAGCGGTAACTCCCATATGATAATCATTAAAGGCACACCACAATCCATCTTTCACCATGGTATCTGTCAGTTTGGCATCTCCCATCCGGTAGCCCCATCTCGCCTTACTATCGAGTAAATAGGGTGCATTCGTCATACTTTCCATACCACCAACTACAACAACATCTGCATCCCCTGTAATAATCGATTGAGCTCCCAAATTGACAGCTTTAATTCCTGAACCACACACTTTATTAATGGTGAATGAAGGCACAACACTAGGTATTCCAGCTTTAATGGCTGCTTGACGAGCCGTATTCTGCCCCAGCCCTCCCTGTAATACATGCCCCATAATGACTTCATCAACCACACTATTTTCAATGTTAGCACGCTGAATGGCTTCTTTAATTACAATACTGCCTAATTCAACGGCAGAAAGTGACGCTAATGCACCATTAAAAGCACCAATTGCCGTTCTAACAGCGCTCACAATAACAACTTCTGTCATTTCAACACTCCCTAATTATAATTTGCAATGGCCATTGCTCCTTCTATTTCGAGCCATTCCAGAAATATGATTTTTCTCAACTTAATTCTGATATATGGATATCCTTCTTTCACTCGAAGATTGACAGGATAATACACATCAATCGAATTTATTTCAATATTATAATAATTTTTCTGTTGTATTTTTAATAATTCATCAATATAAACAAATGGTACGTAACTACCTGTTACGCTTTTCGTTGAACAGACTCATCCACCAATTGCAGGTTCAAATTTCAATTCAATGACAAGGGATGATTGACGTTTTTTGATATACTCAACTGCATCTTCATCAATCCTAATCATACGGCCTCCATGTTGTTTATTTGTAATAAACCCATTATCACCGCTGCATCTTCAACCATTATATCTTGTAAGATTTTTATTTCTTCAGGACTGTTAGCATGATCATCCTCAAATATCCGTTTTGAAAGTTCCTTACCGACTAGGAAACCTAAACGTTCAATACCACCTTGCTGATAACTAGGCATCATGACTTCATCAAACAACTTCATATCTGAAGGCAAATATTCAAATATCCAGCACCAGGCTTGTAGTAATCCATCTTCGTCCATGCCAGTCTGTTGTAAGAGTAATTTTTTCTCCACACTAATCAACGTTAACAGAGCCGACATATAGATGCGCAATGCCATTGTAATGTGTGGTTTTAGAATTTTATTTTTTAATTTTCGTACTTTAAAAGGAGCAATCTGTCTTTTATTATCCACTCCAATTAAGGACGCAATCAATTCATCTGCACAAATCGCCGCAACAAAAAATATCTTTTTTTGTGTTTCATTGTTAGAACGTTTGACAGCTTTGCTACAAAATTTTTGCGTATGCCTACCTATATGACGATGATAAGGTCCTTTAGCCATTGAGAAAAGATCTTGTAAAATAGTAATAATAGGCAGGATAAACACCTCCAGTTTATCTAGATCAGACCTTTTTCTTTTGCCTGGTTCCTTAAGATAGGGCGAAAGTCTGGATGACTAATTGCAATCAATGCAAGAGCCCGTTCTCTTAAGCTTTTCCCGCGTAATTCCGCTATGCCATACTCCGTTACAACATAATGCACATCATTACGAGAAGTTGTCACTGCGGCTCCGCGATCTAGTTCACAGGCAATACGTGATATTTTGCCACCCGCCGCCGTAGACGGTAATGCAATAATTGATTTTCCATTTAATGATCGACTCGCACCACGAATAAAATCAACTTGACCACCGACACCGCTAAATTGTTTACTGCCGATCATCTCCGCATTCACCTCGCCCATCAAATCTACCTGCAGGGCTGAGTTAATGGAAATCATATTGTGGTGCTGGCCAATAATACAAGGATCATTAATATAGTCGACAGATTGTAGTTCTACATCAGGATTATGATCCACAAAATCATATAGCCGCTTAGTACCCATTAAAAAGGTCGCCATAAATTTTCCTGGATTAATATTTTTCTTCTGATTGGTAATTACGCCAGCTTCAGC
Organism: Pelosinus sp. sgz500959; assembly: GCF_042610375.1. Lineage (NCBI taxonomy): Bacteria > Bacillati > Bacillota > Negativicutes > Selenomonadales > Sporomusaceae > Pelosinus > Pelosinus sp. sgz500959. The sequence continues at coordinate 60,597 of NZ_JBGJZL010000016.1, read as the reverse complement.
TAAGGAAACTACACCATCCGAAAACATCTCAGAATGAATTCCCAGATCTTTTTTGTCAGTTAAAAATAAAAGTACTGCATCCGGAATAGCACCAATACCTAGTTGCAACGTTGCCCCATCTGGAATGAGCCCCGCCACATTTTCTCCAATCGCTTTCTCAATGTCCCCAATCTTTGGTGGCCTAAGCTCAATCAGGGGCTCATCATACTCAACAATAAAATGAATGTCATCTAAATGAATTTCAGCCCCACCCGTCCTTGGAAGACACTGGTTGATTTGAGCAATTACAATTTGGGCACATTCTGCCGCAACTTTAGTGTAATCCGCTGAAACACCATAGCTACAAAATCCTTGTTCATCAGGTGTAGTAATCTGAATCAAAGCAACATCAACAGGCAATATTTTTTCCTTAAATAACCGAGGAATTTCAGAAAAAAAACAAGGTGTAAAATCTGCTCGTTTTTCTTCTACGGCTTTTCTTGTTGTCCCACCTACGAAGAGAGCGTTATGCCTAAAACTTTTTTCCATTTCTGGTTGAGTATATTTAGCGGGTCCCATTGCGACCATATGAACAATTTCTACATTTTCAACTTCAGATGCTCTCGCCACTAATGCTTCAATCAATACTTGCGGTTCGCCACAAGCATGACCAGTGACGACTCTATGACCAGATTGTATGTGCTTTACAGCTTGCTCGGCAGATACAATTTTATGTTGATACTTTTCTTTCCATTGATTCAAAATAAGCCCCCACTTTCATCACAATTTCGGTGACAAGTTGTTCTTCATTTATAGTCATTGCATCAAGTGTATTTGCAGCAACTACAACTGACGGATGATTGCTCTTCTTATTTTTTACTGAACAATTAGCCGTACATCCGCTCAAATAAATCACAAAATCAACATCCAAAGAGTTATAACAAACTTGATAATCCTTGGACTTAAGTATGGTTACTACCTGAGCGGCGACTTGCCCTCGATCAATCCGCGGATTACAGCCACCACAAAAATGAATGCTAATTCGCCGATTGTTCGTCATTTATCCTTTGCCCTTCCGCAATATTTTTAACGCTTGATGAATTAGATCATCACTAACCTGATATACAGGTATAACACCTTTCAAATTCGGGTATACTTCTCTTAATTTTCCTTCAACAACCTCTGACATGGTTTGCTCAGCACCGGGGCATGTTGCACATGCCCCACTCAGTCTTACTTTAACAAACCCATCAGCTGTGACTTCAACAAATTCAATATCTCCATTATGTGCATGCAGCGCTGGACGAATCTGCTCTGCAATCACTTCTTGTATTTTTTCCATCGAATAATCCTCACTTGACTTTTAACGTTAACTCATCATGATGTCACCTTATTTTTTAGAGATACCGGCAATCACTTTAGCCAATTCTTTTTTCTGCTCAATATTACCTTGACGAGCAATCATAATCCGTTGTGCTTGCGGTGAACCGGCTCCATGCATGGATTCTGTACGATAGCCAACTGCCGCAGTGCCTAATGTGATATTTTCAATCAAGCGTAAAACGCGCAGACGATGTTCTGTAGATACAGAATTTACACCACGGAAATATTTCTCGACGACCTTTCCAATTTCGGGATGGTGTAAATCTTTTTCTGATGGCATGGTAACCATTAAACCGCCAGCAATATCTTCCGCTAGGCGAGCAATTTCATAAGGAAAACGAGTTACATTTTGTTTACAAACGTTAGCAAGTAACAGATCAATTATATAATTACCCGATGCCGTCTTGTGCCCTTCAGCAGAACACGCAATACCGCAGGCATACAATGTTTCATTCAAATGCATCATTTCAATCAGTTTATCCTTAACATGAGAAGCCCGCGCTGCACCATTATAATCAGCTGCTAAAGCTGCCGCACCAATTAATACATCACCGACACCCACTTTACAGCCACCATAACTTTGGCGATGATATCCAGCGAAACGTTCTACCAAGGCACCACTAAATTCGTACTCTCCACACATAAAGACGTTTTCCCATGGAATAAATACATGATCGAATACCATCAGCGCTTCGTGACCGCCAAACTGTTTATTACCAACATCAATATCTCCGCCTTCAAGTTTGCGAGTATCACAAGATTGGCGTCCATAAATATAGAATATTCCTTCTGCATCTGCCGGTGCCACGAAGGAAACAGCATAATCAGCATCTTCTTTCACCATGGCAATGGTTGGCATCACTAAGATCATATGGGAATTAATAGCACCTGTTTGATGGGCTTTTGCACCACAAATAACAATACCATCTTCTCTTTTTTCTACAATATGAACAAACAAATCAGGATCAACTTGCTTGCTTGGAGATAGTCCGCGATCACCTTTAGGATCAGTCATAGCACCATCGACGGTCCAATCTTCTTCTTGCATTTGTAATAAGAATTTAGTAAATCGCTCATGATAAGTCGTACCGAGCTTTTTGTCCATTTCGAAAGTTACACTATCAACCGCATTAATTGCATCCATACCAACACAGCGTTGAAAGCAAGCTGCTGTCTTTTGACCTAATAAACGCTGCATCTTTACTTTTTTTACAAGATCATCAGCACTTTGGTGAAGATGGCAAAAACGATTTATTTTCTTACCCGTAAGGTGAGACGTCGCTGTCATCAATTCTTCATATTGAGGATCTTGGGCCAATTCATAAGTCATTTTCACAGAATTCATGGATGGTCTAATAATGGGATGATCTACACAGTTTTCCACTAATTCACCTTGCAAGTACACCTTAAAGTTTAATTTTCGCAAACTTTCTTCATATTGCTCAGCTGTTTTAAAAGACATAATAATACCCTCCTAAATGATATTTATTAAATTTTTATTATATGACTCAAATTTAAAAATCTTATTCAGAGTCAATTCGACTATTGAATACGGGGTCTTTATTGACATCATATGTCGACCAATTGCGCAGAAAATCTTTACCATAGATCAATATCGAGAGAACAACACCTACTGCAAATGCAAATCCAGCACCACGGGAAATCAATACGGAAGCAACAATCCCCGCCACACCCAGGTCGTTAAAAGTACGAGCTTTCAAAACACCTACCCGAATGGCTACATATCCTTGCACTAACATAGTAAGGGAAAGAGAAATAGGCAGGATTGGTTTTACTAAAGTGACAATAGGCATTAAAAAATAACTGCAAAATGTACCGAGCCTAAAGGATGCTACACCACCAAATAAGCTATCCATGGCTTCTCGACCATGTTTATATCGTTCGCAAGTTACAACTTGCATCGCTGCCCACAACGGACCGCACATGGACAAATCTGGACCTAGCATCGACATGCTAATATTGCGAATGCCACAGATAATATTATTACGATTTGCATCATAATGAACGTTTTCATCACCATGACGGAATTCACGGGCTTCATCAATCAATGCTTCTGCTTGAATTAACTCACCAAAAAGTACGACATATGTTGCTGCTACTAAAGGAAATGCATCAGCAAATAGGCTTAGAGGCGGCCATCCAATTCTTGCAGAGAAAGGAGTCCACTCGGTAAATAAAGTGTAAAATTGAGGAATGGTAATACTCCAAGTGATCGTAGGCCATGGCAATTCTCCAAGCAGCGGTGCAATGATGATTGCTAAAACAAGTGCTGGCATAAGACCTAAATCAGATAAATATTTAAAAATAATGTGTTTATTTCTTAAGGTTTTAAAATGATTGGAGAATAGAATATAAAAAGCAAAACCAATTGCAATCGTAATGGTCCATGGGTAAGAATCAAAACGTCCTCCTTTTTCAAAGACCAATCTCACAGCTGCAATCCCAGCGCCAATTAAGATACCAGCCTTTAAAGCATCAGGTACGATATCAACAAATTTTTTCGCTAACCCTGTTGCTCCCAAAAATAATGCAAAAATACCTAATTCCATTTCAAATGCAATCAGAGCATGGATTCTATCCACCCCTTCAGGGAAGGCTTTAAGCCACAATAGCAGTAATGGTATTGCTGGTGTAATCCAGCCAGGAATAACAGGATCTCCCAAATGAGCATGCCATAAATAAAAGAAACCATTTAAGATAACTACCGTAATGGCAATTTCAAAAGGCATGCCCAGATATTCTTGTAACACTGGAATAATACCTAAGCATACAGCACACATCAATAATCCTTGAATAAAATCAGGTACTTCAAAACGATAATGGATAAATGGCAATCTCAACTGAAATGGACCAAGCGGAATATGAGGTTGAACCTCACCAAAATTGCGTTTATAAGTAGGACCTAACCAGCTCATAATAACACCCTTTCCTATTCTTTTTTTATTCAGTATCTTGACTCATTCCGATCGTTCAAAATCACCCCCTTGTCATGATTACTCATTACTACTTTGCTCATCGTCTTAACGTTCACTTTATACTATTTTAATATTGCAACTATCATGCCAAAATAAAAAAACTAGGAAACACCCGCGGGTTTCCTAGTTTTTAAACTATTTAGATAATTCTTTTTATTGTGCAATAATGCAACATTTTTTCTTAGTTCATCGTTTTTTCTTACTCTATTATTGACTTTGTGCATAGTTGCTACAGTAGTAATAATGCAACATTAAGCTTTTCCTAGCTTATATCGGACCACCTTGCGAAAAATAGTCGTTCGGTCGACACCCAATATCTCAGCGACTTTTTGCCAAGATTTATATTCGTTATAACTCTCAGCTAAGAGATATGCCTCAGTTTGTTCTACAGCTTCTTTTAACTTTGTTCCTCTTTTCGGCAAAAATATTTTATTTCCAATATTCTCTGGAAGAAGATTAGCCGTCATCTCTTCACTCGGTGCTGTCACCACCATGCGTTCTATTACATTTTCTAATTCGCGAACATTACCTGGCCATGGATAACTCATTAATTTATCAATAACTTGGGGCATAAGTTTTTTGTTATAGCCAAAACGATGATTAAATTTGTCAATAAAGTGCATTGCCAATAAGGAAATATCTTCTTTACGCTCACGTAATGGGGGTAGATAAATGGGTACAACCATCAATCGATAATATAAATCTTCACGGAAAGTCCCTTTTTTGACCATACTGCTCAGATCTCGATGTGTAGCAGCAATAATTCGTGCATTAATAGGAATGGTCTTTGTACCGCCAACGCGCAAAACTTCTTTTTCTTGTATTGCTCGAAGCAATTTGACTTGCAATAGTAAGGGTAAATCTCCTACTTCATCAAGAAAGAGAGTTCCACGATGTGCTAATTCAAATAAACCTGGTTTACCTTCTTTCCTCGCTCCAGTAAATGCTCCCCCCTCATAACCAAATAACTCAGATTCCAGCAATTGTTCAGGAATGGCAGCACAGTTAATTTTAATAAAAGGCTTCGAGGCACCTTTCCCTTGTTTGTGAATGAGCTTGGCAATTAATTCTTTACCAGTACCTGATTCACCATTGATCATCACTGTCGAATCCACATCAGCAATTTTCATTGCAAGCTCAACAACTTGCGCCATCTTACTACTGCGAGAAATCATTTCCTTATCTTGAATATGTAGGGATCGCAAATGAGATAATTCAGCTTTATATTTCAAGGTTTGCTCTTTTGTTTTTAGCAATTTACTTTGCAAATCAGCTAATTCTGTAATATCCCGCACATTCGTTACAACTCGAAATAAGTTGCCGAGTTCATCAAAAATTGGATTTCCTGTCACTAATATCTTACGATTTTTTTTGATTGTTTGATTTATCGTTATGGTTTCAAGTTTCTCCATAACTAACACAGTCACAGATTCATCATAATATCCTTCCTCTACAAGGATTTTAACATTTCTTCCTAATACTTCATTTACTTTAATACCTGTAATACGTTCATAAGCACTATTAACCCGCAGTACAACTCCCTCTCCGTCGGTAATGAACATACCATCATAAGAAGAACTGATAATTGCCTCTAGCTCATGAAATAATTCTTGTGCCAATGTTAATTCTGTAGGAAAATTCTCTCTATTCAGCACATCTAGCATCTACATTCCTCCTCAATCATAGTAAGAAACATAATTTTAATGTCACTCCTGTGCTAGAAATGACATTAAAATTCTTTAAATATAAACAATCTCTCTATACTAATGATTCTTTATGAAAACGATCCAACATGCTAATGGTATCAATAAGATGATTATTAAAAATTTGCCGAGCAATCCCAAGCAGCTCTTTGATCATCGGATCTTGCAAAGAATACAACACGCGCGTTCCTTCTTTGCGTGCTGTGACAATTTTTTTATTACGCAAAATAGCCAATTGCTGTGAAATGGCTGATCCTTCTACACCGCATAAAGATTGTAACTCATTAACATTCTTATCGCCCTCACATAAAATTTCTAAAATATGGACTCGCAATGGATGGGATAAAGCTTTAAAAAATTCAGCCTTAAATTGTTGAACTTCGCGATTCATGAGTTCACTCCTTCTTTACTTACTTTATTATCAATGACATTTTATCTTCAAATATTCAAATATTCAAATCTATAAACTTTATAATACTATATATATATAAACATTTCAACATATTGTTATTGCACATATTTTTGATATAGGTGTATAATAGTGGACATATCTATTTTCTGGGGAATTTGAAAGGGGTTTTCATATGCCACGTGCCATCCGGGTACCACTTAAACGTTATTTTACTCGTTTTTTCAAAAAAGATCTACTTGCAGGTCTTACTGTCGGTGTTATTTCATTACCACTTGCCATGGCATTCGCCATTGCCTCTGGCGTCAATCCAGAGCATGGTATTTATACTACAATTATTGCTGCTTGCTTAGTTGCCTTATTTGGTGGCAGTAAATATCAGGTCGCAGGTCCTACAGGTGCTTTTGTTCCTATATTATTATCCATTGTCTTAACCTATGGCTATGAAAATTTACTCATTGCTGGATTTATTTCTGGAATTATCTTAATTGTAATGGGTTTTTTAGATATGGGTTCATTAATCAAATTCATACCACGCTCTGTAACAATAGGATTTACAGCGGGTATTGCCGTAAATATCTTTACTGGTCAAATTGGTAACTTTTTAGGTCTGACAGGTCTTGAACGTCATGAAAGTTTCATTGCCAATATGAGTGACATTATTGTTCACCTTAATACGATCAATCCTTATAGCGCACTCACGGCATCCATCTGTTTGGCATTCATCCTACTTACACCACGTTTTTTGCCAAAAGTCCCTGGCTCATTGGTAGGAATTATCGTTTCAACCCTCATCGCTTCTATCTTTTTTCCTACTGATGTCAGTACAATTGCCTCAACCTTCGGCGGAATCCCCAGTAATCTACCGCAATTAAAAATTCCTACTTTTACCTTAGATAAGTTAAATCAATTACTTCAACCAGCACTGACGATTGCTATATTAGGAGCCATTGAATCTTTAATGTCAGCTGTCGTTGCTGACGGGATGTCAGGCACACAACATAACAGCAATCGGGAATTAATCGGTCAGGGTATCGCCAATATGGTGGCTCCATTATTTGGCGGCATCCCAGCAACGGGTGCCATTGCTCGTACAGCAACAAATATCAAATGCGGAGCGGCAACACGATATTCCATTATCATTTCTGCAATTTTTGTACTCATCACAATGCTCCTTCTTGCACCATATGCGGGTCTGATTCCACTAGCGAGTATGGCTCCAGTCTTAATGATTGTAGCTTATAATATGAGTGAACACCATGCCTTTATCAGCATTGTAAAAGTACGACCATTTAATGCTGGAGTATTATTAATTACATTTTTCCTTACTGTATTAGCCAATTTAACAGTCGCCGTAGAAATTGGTCTGCTATTGGCAATGATGAACTTTGTGAAACGAATGAGTGCCATTTTAGTGGTCACACAGGTCGTTCCAGACCAAGAGAATTATCTTGTTGAGATTTCGGATCAAGATGTGGCAGAAACACATGATTGCCCACAAATTAGTATTTTCAGCATTGAAGGTCCTTTATTTTTTGGAGCAGCTCAAATGTTTTCTCACAGCATTATGAACACCATTCATTATGATCCTAAAGTTATTATTTTGCGTATGAGTAAAGTTCCTTTAATTGATCTGACTGGTGAAAACCATCTTCGTACGATTGTTGAGAACCTACAAAAAAAAGGGATTATCGTATTAATGTGTGGTTTAAGTGGACAACCTGAAAAAAAATTAAAAACAACAGGACTTTATGAGCAAATTGGCCCTGATCATTTATTTCCTCATACTTCAAATGCCATAACCTATGCGATTGAACACATAAATAAAGATCATTGCCACAAGTGCAATAAGCATATTTTTAAAGAATGCTTGTTATCTGAAAAGAAGATATCTTAGTTGCTCTTACTTGTAATCGAGAAAGTGTTATACCTTCTAATTACGAAAAAAAGTCTGGCCATATTGACCAGACTTTTCTTAATGCTTATTTAGAAAATACGTTCTTAGTTTAACTCTTTACGCTGACAGCTCGGACAAATTCCATAGAAATAAAACTGTTGATTGACCAATTTATAATTAGTCCCCTGGGCTACTTGCTTCACAAAATCAACAGAATCAATATTGTCAACATCCTCGACCTGACCACATTCCATGCATCTTACATGAGGATGATCACTAGTATCAGCATCATAACGAAAACTATCTTCGCCTGCGTTTAGAATCTTTACTAATCCTATTTCTTTAAGAATCTCCATCGTCTTATAAACAGTTGCTAAACTCATTGTTGGGTACATCGCTTGGAGTTCATTAAAAATCATCTCCGCATTAGGATGTGAGTGAGTTGACGCTAACATATTATAAATCGCTAGCCGTTGGGGAGTCACTTTAAATCCTTTTTCGCGGAGTAGAGAAGTTATACAGATTTCCATATACTCACCGCCTATCTATTAAATTCATTACTATTAGAAAACAATTATTGAATAATTATATCTCTATTCTAATATAGATGAAAAAGTATTGTCAATAGAAACCTTAGTATAATTAATCAGTCCTGTGAAGTATTTTCACAGGACTGATTAATTATACTAAGGTTTATTGTAATTGACCACTAAATTTACTTTGCACTTGGCTAATTTGTTGAGCTGTAGCATTTTCTACACTATAAAACCCTTTTTGCTGCATTAAATCAAAGACTTGCTTCTGTTGATTATAAACATCACCAAGAACAGTCATGTAGTCACGTCTAAGTTGTTCATTGGTAGATTCTAAAATAAAGGAATTAAGGGCTTCAGCAGTATGCTTACTTTCATTTAATGCAAGCTGAAGAATATCTTTATCAGCAAATTGTGTACCTTGTCCACTTTGCATTCTTTGCCCTTGTTGACCTGGTTTTTGACTTTGTTGATTGACTTGTGCCATAAAATCACCTCATTTCATTATTATTGTAATGTTTGCCCTGCATTTAAATGTTTACTCAACGTTTGAAAATGTTGTTGATTTTTTTGAGCCATTTGTTGAAATAATTGTTTGCTTTGATTGCATTGGATTGTGCTAGCAAAATTATTCAATGCATTAATCGTAGTCTGTTCCATACCTAAAATATCCTCGAGTTGCATCAATTCTTTTGAAGATAACATTCAAATACCTCCTCTCAATATTTTGCTTTGTTCACGCCTAATCTAGTATTCACTAGATATAAAAATCTTATGTACAACTTTTTGCGCATAAAAAAAACCGTCTGATAGAATCAGACGGTTTCCAAAATTTACTTAACCAACTTTAGTTTTAATTGGTGAACTATTTGCCTTTTGTTCAGCGCTAATACGTAACCAAGTACGCACTGCATCACTGATAACAAATACAACTAATACAATCATAACCGCGCTAGCGCCTGCCAGCAGATAATTATTTTTAGGCAAGTAGTTTGTTGTGATATTAAGATAACCTGCCGCTACAGTCGTGACTGCCAAGAAACTCATAGGAGTAATCGTAGTCCAAGCATAACGACCTTTACCCATTCTAAATAACATGGTTGTACCAATCGCAAGGGACATACTAGCAAGGAGTTGATTTGCTACACCAAATAATGGCCAAATCGTCGATATGGATCCACCATATACTAGATAACCCCAAGAGAAGGACATGAGAGCACTAGCGCCAACCAAACCAGGCATCCAGTGAGGATCTTTTAATGGTTGATACACCATGCCACCAAGTTCCTGAATCAAATAACGTCCAACACGTGTACCTGCATCAATGGTTGTAAGAATAAATAAGGCTTCAAACATAATGCAGAAATGATACCAAAAGGACATGAGATGCTCAAGACCAGGAATCTTAGCAAAAATATAAGCCATCCCTACAGCAAGGGATACAGCACCACCTGGGCGTCCAGCAACATTTTCACCAACCATACTAGAAAGACTGTTCAAATCAAGAGTTTGCATATTGAGAGTTGCAAACACTGCCGGAGTTGTATTGATCGCAAAATAATCTCCTGGGAATAAACTTGTAGCCGCAATCAAAGCCATTAAGGCTACAAAGGACTCGACTAACATACCGCCAAAACCAACGGCACGTATTTCAGCTTCATTCGTTAACATTTTAGACGTTGTACCTGTGGCAATCAGAGCATGAAAGCCTGAAATCGCACCACAAGCAATTGTAATGAATAAAAATGGCCATGCAGGACCTGGAATAATCGGACCACCACCACTAATAAAGGAAGTGAACGCTGGCATTTGGATTTCAGGTTGTACAATCAAAATACCTAAAGCCAAGGCTAAAATGGTACCAATTTTCATATAAGTACTTAAATAATCACGAGGTGCTAAAAGTAGCCATACAGGAAGAGCTGCAGCAACGAAACCATAAACGGCCATCATTACTGATATTTGCCCTTTACTAAAAGTAAAATAAGGTGCAATCCAAGAATTCTGAACCATAGGACCAACGAATACACCAAGTAATACTAAAGATACACCAATCACAGTACCTTCGCCAATTTGTCCTGGACGTAAATACCGTAAATAAAGTCCAATAAAAATCGCAATAGGAATTGTTACACCAACAGTAAAGGTTCCCCATGGGCTATCATACAAAGCATTGACAACAGCAATGGCAAGTCCAGCCATTGTAATAATTAAGATAAATAATACCGCAACGCTTGTAGCTATGCCAGACGCTTTACTAATTTCTTTTTTTGCAATTTCAGCAATGGATAAACCATCATATCGGACAGAAGCAAATAAAATGACCATATCATGGACTGCCCCAGCAACCACAGCCCCTACTAACAACCAAATAGTGCCTGGTAAATAACCAAATTGGGCTGCAAGCACCGGACCAACGAGTGGACCTGCACCAGCAATGGCTGCAAAGTGATGACCAAACGTTACCCATTTATTGGTGGGCACATAATCATGACCATCATTCATACGCACGGCTGGAGTCACTCGGTTAGAATCAAGAACCAATACTTTCGTCGCCATAAACGCGCCATAAAAGCGGTACGCCAACGTCAGCACTAAGGCCGCTACAATAACTAAATAAATAGCATTCATAAAAAATCCCCCTTTATAAAATAAACTGAATCTTTAAATGAATCATACATGCCTTTTGTCTTTCTAGATAGTACAATCGTATCAATAGAACAAATTAACACCTGATTGGAAACAATTAGAGGGTCAATAGAAAATAGGCAAAGCTTATCACTTTGCCTATTATTTCAAACCTAACATTTCTTTGATCTCTTTGATCTGACTTTTACTGACTGGAATTTCTGCTTCATGATCACCTTCAACTTTTAGCCAGTATGTCCCCTTAAACCAAGGAACTACTTCCTTAACTCTATCCATATTAACAATATAACTTTTATGCACTCGCACCAAATTGGTATGAGCAAGTCTCACTTCTAGATCCGTTAATGTCCCCCCATAAACAAACTCGCCTACCATCGTCACCACATTGACAAGTCCTTTTTGTGTATAGGCATAAATAAGATCCTGATAATGAACCATAATGATTTTCCCGTTTTTTTCTAATGGTAGTTTTTTTATAATAATTTTTGTTTTACTTAAGGCAGTATCGATGCGCCCAACGGCTTCTAACCACTCATCAGGGTGGTAATTTTTGAGTCGTTCCACAGTGGTGTGAATACGGTGGCTTTCAAAAGGTTTTAAAATATAATCCACAGCTCCCACTTCAAACGCCCTCACAGCATATTCATCATAGGCTGTCGCAAAAACAATCAACGTTTCGGGAACAACAGTACGTAAAACAGAAGCCGTCTCCAAACCATTCATACCACGCATTTGTACATCGAGGAAAATAACATTTGGTTTTAGCTGAGCTGCCATGGTAATGGCAGCTGCGCCGCTATCGGCTTCCCCGATGACTTCCACTTCATTTTCCAAAGACAACAGATATTTAAGTTCATCTCGGGCTGGACTTTCATCATCAACACTCAAAATCCTAAGCACACTCGTCCCCCTCATCAACCATTTTTTTAGGTATCCGCAATGTGACTGTCGTACCACGCCCCATCACACTTGCAATGGACAAACCATATCCTGCTCCATATTGCCCACGCAATCGTTCATGAACATTTGATAAACCAATGCATTCCGGTGCTGGTGCCGTGAGAGGGCATCGTCCTCCTACATCCATACCAACACCATCATCGATAATATTGATAATCATATCTTCATCGACTTCTGTTGCACTGATGATAATACGACCGCCATTTTCTTTAGGCTGTAATCCATGTTTAATAGCATTTTCCACTAAAGGTTGAATGGTCAAAAAGGGAATTCTACATTTCTCAAGGGCAGGAGAAATCTCTTCTTCGATTAATAATTTTTCACCATGCCGTGCTTGTTCAATCATCAAATAAGCCCTTACTTGCTCTAACTCTTCATTCAAAGTAATAATGCGCCCTGTCTTATGCAAGGTATAGCGAAACATTGCCCCTAGCTTAATCAATAATTCTCTAGCAAGATCTGGTTTAGTACGAACTAAGGATGTAATGGTATTAAGCGTATTAAAAAGAAAATGTGGGTTAATTTGGGCATAGAGAGCTTTAAGCTCGGCCCGCACAACTAGTTTTGCTTGCCTGTCAATTTCGGTCAATTCCAATTGGGTGGAAAATAAATGAGCAACACCAGAAGCAAATACTTTATCGGCCTGTCCAACTGCATTTGTCCGCGTATAATAGAGTTTGAGAGTACCAATCACATGATTGGCTCTCTTCAAGGGTACAACGATTCCACTGGCTAATTTGCAATTCACACAAGCGCAACCAATTCCAATCGGACTTTGGGCAATGTACATCTCTCCACTCCCGAGTACTTGCCGTGTAGAACTTGTAAGCCCTAAGGTATCCGGAGAATGATGAGCGGATTCAACGCCTACGAAAGCAAGAACCTGATTGCTATCGGTAATAGCAACGGCCTCATACCCACCTGCATCAAAAATAATTTTCGCTGTAGCCTGAGCCGATTTACGATCAAGCCCATGTCTAAGATATGGTAAGGTTTTTGTCGCAATATCAAGTGCTTTGTGAGATTGTTCAGCTCCCACTTGCTCTTGAGTATACATCGCTGTTTTAATAATCAACATAAAAATCGCAACCCCAAGAGAATTCACCACAATCATAGGAAGGGCAATGGCATCGACCAATTCTCGTGCTAAATCATAAGGACGAGCCGTTAGCAAAATAATTCCCATTTGCATGACTTCCCCCACAATACCAGCGGCTAATGCCATCCACCAAGGAATTAATTTTTCTGGATAATAACGATGGACCATTCCTGCAAGTAAACCTTCACATACATTGGAAATTCCACAAGAAAATGCAGTAAAACCTCCTAGCAGATAGCGGTGCCCTCCTGCAATAATCCCCGCTGATACCCCCATCATCGGCCCACCGATGAGTCCTGCTGCCATCACACCAATCACTCGGGAATTCGCTAAGGCATCACCTACGGGAATACCAAAATAAGTTCCCAAAATTCCAATTAAGCCAAATACAATGGTAATGGCCGCCTGTTCACCTAAACTTCCTTGACGATAAATCATCCGTCTAAAGATTGCAAATTGCGATAATAAAAAAGCGAGTGTAGCAGCAACACTCATACGTTCAACCATTTTCCATAATAAATAATGATCGATAAACATCATATCATGTCACCTCATCTCAATAGGATAAAACAATACCCAAAAAAATAATATCATGTACGAACGCACCAAGCAATATCATCAGAATTTCTTATTTAATAATCTCCTAAATTTTATCAAATGCGTTGAAACTCTACCTTACTCAAGTCTTCTTTAGATGATAAAGTATTTTTTGTGATATAATATAGAAACTATCTAAAAATCATAAAGTTGGTGCATTATGTTACATACTGATATTACTACATTAATTGCTCGTGAGCTAGGAATAAAAGTTCCACAAGTTATTGCTACGATCAAGCTATTAGACGAAGGAAATACCGTTCCTTTTATTGCTCGCTACCGAAAAGAAGTGACAGGTGAGCTTGATGAAGAGCAACTTCGTACGACGGAAGAAAGACTTCAATATTTACGCAACTTAGTCAAACGCCAAGAAGATATTATTGCCACGATTGAAGAGCAAGGCAAATTAACACCTGAGCTGACAATCGCGATTAATGGAACTACGAAGTTACAAGACTTAGAAGACCTATACCTACCATTTAAACAAAAAAAACGTACTCGTGCACAAATTGCACGGGAAAAAGGTTTAGAGCCCCTCGCTGAAATGATCCTTGCCCAACAGTTAAAAGAAGGTCTTCCTCTAGATATTGCCGCCTCTTATATTAATGAAGAAAAAGAAATTAACACTCCTGAAGAAGCTCTTGCTGGTGCTTCTGATATTATTGCAGAAATGATCAGTGAGCGGGCTGATATTCGTGCTCTCCTGCGAAAGAAACTTTGGCAAACAGCTGAAATTAGTACGTTGCTTGCAGTCACAGAAGATGCTGGGAAAGAATTCCTGACCTACAAAGAATATAAAGAACCTGTAAATCGTATCCCTTCTCATCGCATTTTGGCAATTAATCGGGGACAAGCGAAGGATGTGCTCAAAGTCCAACTTGTCGTTCCTCATGAAACCAATATTGATCTGATTAACCGCGAAATCAATAAGGGAGCATCTATTTTTAGCGAATGTATTTTAGCTGCAATCACAGATGGTTACAAGAGATTGTTATTACCTGCACTGGATCGAGAAATCCGTTCCTTACTAACGGAAAATGCAGAAAAGCAAGCCATCCGTGTATTTGGACTTAATCTTCGCCAATTACTCCTTCAACCACCCTTTGCTGGTCATACGGTCATGGGACTTGATCCGGGCTATCGTACTGGTTGTAAAACCACAGTAGTAAGCCCTACAGGCACAGTCTTGATGACAGGTGTCATCTATGTCACTATGGGAGAAGGGCAAAAAGAGAAATCGGCCCAAACAGTTCTTGAAGCCATCAAAAAACATGGCGTGACATTGATCGCTATTGGTAACGGGACCGCTTCCTATGAAACGGAAGAATTTACGGCCCAGCTCATTAGCAATCATAATCTGCCTGTTCATTATCTCATTACCAATGAAGCAGGAGCATCCATCTACTCAGCGTCTAAACTCGCAAAAGATGAATTGCCTGACCTTGATGTTACACTTCGTGGTGCAGTATCCATTGCCCGCAGGGTACAAGACCCTCTAGCCGAACTAGTCAAAATTGATCCCAAATCCATCGGCGTTGGCCAATACCAGCATGATGTCAATCAAAAAGAACTCAGCGGCACCTTATCAAATGTTGTAGAATCAGCCGTAAATCATGTCGGTGTAGAGCTCAATACGGCTTCCATTGAACTTTTAAAACATGTCTCAGGTATTAACGCAACAGTTGCTAAAAATATTGTCGCTTATCGCGATCAAAATGGCTCTTTTAAAAATCGAGCCCAACTCCTAAAAGTACCTCGGTTAGGACAGGCTACCTTTGTCCAATGCGCTGGTTTCTTACGCATTAAAGAAGGTGATAATCCTCTTGATAATACACCTGTTCATCCTGAATCTTACAAACTTGCTTCTACTGTTTTAGATAAGCTAGGCTTTTCGCCTAAAGATCTTAAAGATAAAGAGACGCTCCAAGTTATCCAAGAAGCCGCTAAAGAAGCCAATGTTGCTCTCTTGGCTACCGAACTCGAAGCTGGCGAACCTACCCTTCGTGATATCTTAGCAGCTCTTGCCAAACCTGGTCGTGATCCTCGGGAAGATATGCCTGCTCCAATGACTCGTAAAAACATTGTCAAATTATCAGAATTAACACCTGGTGCGATTGTAAAAGGCACGGTGCACAACGTCATTGATTTTGGTGCTTTCGTCGATATTGGTATCAAAATCAATGGTCTTATCCATCGTTCAGAACTCAGCCACAAAAACTTCCGCCATCCACTCGATATCGTTTCAGTAGGCGATATTGTCGATGTCATGATTCTCAGCGTTGAT
The DNA here is from genome assembly GCF_042610375.1 of Pelosinus sp. sgz500959. Taxonomy (NCBI): domain Bacteria; kingdom Bacillati; phylum Bacillota; class Negativicutes; order Selenomonadales; family Sporomusaceae; genus Pelosinus; species Pelosinus sp. sgz500959. The sequence goes on along the minus strand of NZ_JBGJZL010000016.1, from coordinate 44,108 downwards.
GAACAGCGCAACCGTATCGCGTTGAGTTTGAAACAGGTACCACGCTAAAATAGATGACTATAATAAACGCCCACATCTTCACACAAGATGTGGGCGTTTATTTTTATTTAATAACCGACTTTGTCTTCTTTAGTACGCCATAACTCAAAACTCTTCAGGCATTCCTCACGATCTTGAGGAATCAACTTTAGAGAATCACTATATAATTCAGGATTTTTTATAAATTCATAAATGAGATTATCATCAAAACCGATCCTCGCAGCATCTTCCTTCGTACAACCATAATGTATCGTTTTGATTCGAGACCAAAAGATAGCTGACAAACACATAGGGCAAGGTTCACAAGAGGAATAAATTTCACAATCTGATAAATCAAATTTTCCTAATAAAGCTGCAGCTTTCCGAATGGCAACCACTTCAGCATGTGCTGTTGGATCATTTGTCTTAAGAACTTCATTATGGCCTTGGGCAATAATAACGCCATCTTTAATAATAGCAGCACCAAAAGGCCCCCCTTCATTCTTTGTCATGCCATGAAAGGCTTCTTCGTTAGCAACTTCCATAAATTTATTCACCAAAATCCACTTCCTTCTCAACTATGATTTAGCAGCTCATTACGGATTAACTCTTTCACTATCAATTTATAATAAAAATTAACAGTATATTCTCATTATAACATCAATGAACAGCTATCTAAAGTCCTGATTATACGATGATCGATCGCCCTAAGCATACTGCAAAAAAATAAGGGAAAACTTGATTTCAACCAAGTTTTCCCTTATTCATCGATCTTTATTCCGACTTTTATTCCACAAATAGCGGATACCGAGCACGACCCCACCAATCATTATAAGATTCATGAGCATACCGAATATAGATGATCCTCCACCCATATGACTTGAACCAAATAGATTGCCAAGCAGACTACCTGCAAGCATACCACCACCAAACATACTGGCATTACGCCAAAAGCTATTTGTTGACGATGGAGACTGAGTTCCCTGCTGTACACTAGGCGCTACTTGTTTCTCTGGCGCCTTATCACCATAACTATTGGCTGGTGCGGAAGGTTTATACTCTCCAGCATTATTCGCTGGTGCTGTTTGCTTATTTAATGAAGGAGTTGATGTGGACGGTTTGCTACTACTACTAGAAGAAGGTTTCGCTCCCGAACTACTAACAGCAGCTAAACACACTGTACTTCCAAGCATGAGTAGCATCAGCGTGAAAGCTATGACTTTTTTCATAAACCACTATTCCTCCTTATGGACTTTCACATCTTCCGGAAAGGCATAAATGGCTGATAAATTAGGAAGTTCACCTAATAAATAACGATCAATATCATGAATATCAATAAAGAAGGAACAATTAACTTCCAAATAACCCTGTTCCTTATCTTTAGCTAATTTTTTTAAATGCTCACGTAATTTATGACTTTCTGCTTCTGAGGCCGTAACATCTAACGTCACTAGTGGCACACCATAGTCCCGAAGCACATCTTGTAAACTTATTCTTTGAGACATAAAAATCTCCTTTCCTTAGTCAGGATAACCATCAAAAACATTATACACCCTATCCCTTTATTATATACACAATGAGTTCAAAAAGGAAGAAGTAAATTCTATTTTTACTCAATGCTGAAGATGAAATGATAATGGGGTTGTCCACCGAAATATAACACTATTTCTAGATTCGGTAAATCACGTCTCAAGGATTCGGTTAATTCCTGGGCTTCAGTTTCAGCAAGATCAGCACCATAATACAGGCTAATCATTTCATGTTCGGGCTGCAGTAATAAATTTACCATTTTGCTCAAGGCAATACCGACTTCATCCGCATCCACCATCACCCGATTGTCCACTACACCAATGAACTTTCCTGACACAACAGTACGCCCATCAACCATACTATCTCGCACTGCTGTTGTAACGGCAGCCGCAGTTACGTCGCCAAGACGACTCATCATACGTTCAATATTCGTAGCCATATCTAGCTCAGCATCAAAAGCTACTAACGCAGCAAGGCCCTGGGGAACATTGGTCGTCGGCACAATTTCGACCCTGTCACCAAGTAATTTTTTTACTTGTTCAGCGGCTAAGATGATATTTTTATTATTAGGCAAAATAATATACTGTGCCCCATTCCCCCGATGTACAGCATCGACAAAATCTTCAACAGGCGGATTCATCGTCTGCCCGCCCATAATCACAATGCCAGCACCCATTTGATTCATGATTTCAGCCACCCCAGAACCTGCAGCTACGCTAATCACAACAATGCCAGTAGCTTCTTCTTCAGGAGTTATGGACATTTCTTGACGGTGCTGATGTTGATCAGCCATATTGTCAATTTTGATATCATGCAAAGTACCCCAAGCTGTCGCTAATTCCAATATTCCACCAGGATGGGCCGTATGAATATGAACTTTCAAAAAATCACTGCCTTGGGCTACAACAAGAGAGTCTCCCATATTATGCAAGTGTTTTTTCACATCAGCAGTGCTAATACTTGCCCGTTTAACCAAAAATTCCGTGCAATAAGGATGGACTAAATCAACTTCCAACGCATTAGGAAAATCTGCCTGCAAATGACTATCAATATTCGCTTCAGGTCCACTATATTCGCCACCCAAACCTTCAAGACAACCTGATAAAAATACGATCAATCCTTTACCACCAGCATCGACGACTCCAGCAGCTTTTAAAATCGGCAACAATTCAGGAGTTCTTTCAAGTTCCTGCTCACCTGCAGTAATTGCACAAGTTAAAATCTCAACAAAAGATAAACGATCACGTACTGCCTGCTGAGTCCCCTTAGCAATGCCTTTCGCAACAGTCAAAATTGTCCCTTCTACTGGTTTTGACACTGCTCGATAGGCATATAAGACACCATATTGAAAAGCTTTACCAACCTCTGCTGATGTAGCTTGTTGTTTACCACTCAAACCACGGGCAATCCCACGAAAAATCTGGGATAAGATCACACCAGAATTACCCCGCGCTCCCATAATTGCACTATCGGCCGCCCGCTTACTCAATGAACCAATATCACTATCAGTGGCTTCACTAACAGCCCGCGCCACTGATCCTAGGGTTAATAACATATTGGTACCTGTATCACCATCAGGAACTGGGAAAACATTCAAACTGTTAATGTATTCATGTTCACGCATAAAAGTCTGATAGGCTCCTATAATCATCTGGCGAAAATCATTACCAGTAATCCATTCCATTTTTTCCTGCACTATGAATCCCTCCCACTTACCAAAATACTGCTTTATTTTATTTTCTCTTGAAAAACAACCCCGATCATACCGGGTCCTAAATGGGCACCCAATACGGAGCCAATCCCAGCATGGAGTATGGGAACATCTGGATATATTTCTTTGACTCGCTCTACAATCATCTCTTCTTCAAGAGGAGCATCCACATTACCAATACCAATATACTCTAATTCATTATAGCGCTTAAGCTCATCAAGCATCCGAGTCACTGCTCTTTGTTTCGTACGTACTTTATCTAAAACTGCAACTTTACCATCTATTAAATGAATGACTGGTCTAATTTGAAAAATAGTACCAAATAACGCAGCAGCCCCACCAATACGTCCACCCTTATATAAATAATCTAAGGTATCAACCAGAATGAGGGTATGTGTTGCTTCAACCATCGCTAATAATTTACTAATGATCACGGAAGTCTCCATACCAGAATCCGCCATTGCTAATGCCCCTTTAGCCAGTTGCACCATTCCAATGGAGGCTGTACTCGAGTCAATAACATGCATTCGTTTTTCATCAAGCATCTTGGCTACGGATCTTGCACCTTGTGCAGTGCCACTGAGCCCACCTGATACTGCAATCACAATAATTTCTTTGCCCGCCTCAAGCAAGGGTTTACATATCTCAATAAAATCACCCGGCGCAGGCTGTGAAGTTTGAGGATGTTGTTTACATTCCTTAGATCTCCTAAATAACTCTGCGTTGGAAATCTCATCTTCAGGCCATTCTTCTTCACCGATCCGTACTTTCATAGACACACTATGTAAATTAGGATGTTTTTCAAACATTTCTTTCGTAAGCTGCGCACTAGTATCAACAACAATGTGAATGTGGGACACAATCTAACTCCTCTCAATATCAACAAATACTTATCAAATTCGACCGTTTATTCTATTTTAAAACAAAAAAATTCTTTTTATAGACACAGCAATTATACCAGTCAAAAAGGAAATCGGCAACAAAAAGCGAACTTAAGAACCACAAAGGTTTTACTCACTCTATCCCTATTTAAAAATGTTTGATCGGTAAAAAAAAGCAATGCATAAAGGAGCCTTTTATGAAAAAAAACCTGCTATTTGCATTAGATATTGGCACACGCAGTGTTGTCGGATTAGTTGGGGAACAAACAGAACATGGTATCGAAATCATAGCTTCCGAACGCCGAGAACATCATACACGCGCCATGCTAGATGGACAAATTAAAGACGTCCCAGAAGTTGCCAAAATTATTGCTATTATTAAAAATAAATTGGAAGAAACATGTGGTCCCTTACAGAAAGTATCCGTAGCAGCAGCTGGACGGGCTTTATGTACAATAAAATCCCAAGCCGAAATTGAAGCCTATGATCGGGGTATACTGACAAAAATCGATGAGCATGCTTTAGAATTAGCAGCTATCCAGTCGGCTCAGCAGCAACTATCGACTTCCAACGCCATTAATGATCCGACTGCATACTATTGTGTTGGTTACAGTGTTGTCAGTTTTACACTCGATACTACCCCACTCAAAACTTTAGTAGGACAACGAGGTAAACTAGCTAGCATTGAACTAATTGCAACTTTTCTTCCTAAACAAGTTATTGATTCCTTGCAATCAGCCATTACGATGGTCAATCTTGAGATGGCCACCTTAACCCTTGAACCAATTGCGGCTATTAACGTACTGATCCCTCAGACTATGCGCCATCTTAATCTTGTCTTAGTTGATGTAGGAGCAGGCACATCTGATGTAGCCATTACTAAAGATGGTTCGGTTATCGGTTATGGCATGGTTCCTTGTGCTGGCGATGAAATTACCGAATCCATTTCCCAAAAACACCTCCTCGACTTTAATGTCGCTGAAAAAATTAAAAGGCAACTTACTGATCCAGAAATAAATAAAGTTACATTTAATGATGTCTTAGGTTTTAGCCATGAAGTGCCGACTAGTGAAATAATTGATAGTATTACACAAGACGTCGCCCAACTTGCTCAAGCCATCGCCTTACAAATTGTAACCTTAAATAACGTTGCGCCGCAGGCAGTACTACTCGTCGGTGGTGGTTCTCTGACTCCTATGCTCCCCGAACTGCTGGCCCAAGCCCTTGATATGCCAGCTTCAAGAGTAGCTGTTCGCTGTCCTGATACAATAGAAGGTCTTCACAATATCCCTACTGATCTTTGTGCCCCTGATGCTGTAACACCTTTAGGTATTTTAAAACTTTCAGCAAGTCCAACCCTAAATTTTATTAACGTTACATTAAATAAGCAACCATTACATTTATTTAATCTTGGACAACTGACAATTGCCGATGCTCTCTTAGCAGCTGGTATTGATATTCGTAGTCTACGCGGTCGTCCAGGAATGGGTATCACCATCAATACGAATGGACAAACTAAGTTTTTTTCTGGAACGTATGGAAAACCTGGGCGCATTGAATTAAATGGCAGTGAAACTTCACTGGATCATCCTTTACATGAAGATGATACAATCACGGTTATTAAAGGTGTCGACGGTTCTGTACCTGTCGTCTATCTCCGGGATATCGTAGATACATCTATGGCATTACCTCTTTTTATTAATGAACAATCTCACTATATTCCTTCTATTCTTACGGTTAACGGTATCGTCGCTGATCCTGAATCACAACTCACTGATCGTGATCAAGTGACATGCCGATTGCCTCTCACCCTTGGAGAAGTATTAACGGCAACCGGTAGTGAAAGCGAACCGATTCAATATATATATACCATTAATGGAAGTGAACGCATCTATAGCGTATGGCCGCAATATACTCTTAACCAAACCTTAGCTCAAGCCTCTACACCTGTTAAGGCTGGTGATACGATTCGAGTGATCAATCCACCAGAACCTACAATTAGTGAACTTCTCGGTTTGCATGATCCATCTGAAGATGCCCTTACCCTCTTATTCAATGGCGCTAAATGTCAGATCCCTCTACGTCGCTTTAGTATTACAATGAATGGTATTCAAGCTCTGCCAACAGATATCGCTCCCAAGGGCAGTATCATAGATTTTTCTTGCACAGAGCAACCACACCCAATGATTAGTGATGTACTACTAGCTGCTGATTTTAATACACGCGATCTGCCACGAGGCAGCAGTGTAATGATTCACTTAAATCAGCAGCCAACAGAATATACAGCCATTGTAAAAAATGGAGATGAAGTTGACATTTTAGTCACTACCATAAAAAAATTCAAGAAGATTTAATCGATATTTTTACTATTCTGACATTTTTTTATCTTTTTTGCTAAAATTGTGATGTACATCACATTCATTTTATCTTAACCTCGTTATAATAAGTTATGTAATTAAAAAATACGAGGGGGATATGAATAATGAGTATGTTTTGCCATCAATGTGAACAAACTGCAGCAGGTACAGGCTGTACTACCGTGGGGGTTTGCGGTAAAAACGAAGATATCGCCAGCCTTCAAGATACACTTATTTTTGGACTAAAAGGAATCTCTGCTTATGCCCATCATGCACGCGAACTTGGTGCTAGAGATGAACAAGTCGATGCGTTTATGCATGATGCTTTGTTCTTTACATTAACTAACGTTAATTTTAGCCTAGAAAGACATATTGAAATGGTCTTAAAATGTGGTGAAATGAACCTTAGAATTATGGAAGTACTTGATAAAGCTCATGTTGATCATTTTGGTTCTCCAACCCCTGCCAAAGTCTTTACTGGCACGAAACCTGGACCTGGTATTGTCATCACTGGTCATGATCTACTCGATCTTGAAGAACTGTTGAAACAAACAGAAGGTACAGGCGTCAATGTTTATACTCATGGAGAAATGTTACCTGCTCATGGTTATCCTGAGCTGAAAAAATACAAACATTTAGTAGGAAACTTCGGTACTGCATGGCAAAACCAACGTACTGAGTTTGAAAATTTCCCTGGTGCAATTTTAGTCACTACGAACTGCGTAATGCCTCTTACTGCTAAATGTACTTATGGCGATCGCATCTACATGCGTAACATCACAGGTCTGCAAGGCGGCAAACAAATCCTTGACCGTGATTTTTCTGAAATCATTGCTCATGCAAAAGCTTTGCCTGCACTGACTGAAACTGAAGGCACATATACTTTAGATACAGGTTTCCATCACAACGTGATCCTTAGCTTGGCTGATAAAGTTGTTGAAGCCGTTAAAACTGGTAAAATTAAACGTTTCTTCCTCATCGGTGGCTGTGATGGTGCCAAAACTGGTCGTAACTACTATACTGAAATGGCACAAAAAGTACCTAAAGATTGCGTAATTTTAACTGTAGCCTGCGGTAAATATCGCTTTAATGATCTTGAATTTGGTGATATTGATGGCATTCCTCGTCTGCTTGATTTAGGTCAATGTAATAATGCTTACTCTGGTATTCAAGTCGCTGTAGCCTTGGCTAGCGTCTTTAAATGTGGCGTAAATGATCTGCCTCTTTCCTTTGTTCTTTCTTGGTATGAGCAAAAGGCTGTAGCCATCCTCTTAACTCTTCTCCACTTAGGTGTGAAGAACATTCGCATTGGACCTACACCTCCTGCATTCATTTCGCCAAATGTTTTCAAAGTCCTTAATGAAACCTTTGGTTTACAACTCATCACTACGGCTGAAGAAGATATGAAAGCCATTCTTGGTGAATAACTTTTTAAACAAAAACTGCTAGTTGGCATATTGCCAGCTAGCAGTTTTCTTCTGCAGGAAAAACTAGCAGAATCGCGAAATGATAATAAGAGATCGCAGAATATGCTGATAATCTGAAGGAGAATAAACATCACCATGAACAGCAACTTAGTCTTAATGATAACAATATTCTTAGCCATTTATAGCACTGCTAATTATTATGTAGGTTGGCGAGGTTGGCAAGGATTAAATCTAAGTACTGCCCCAGTAAGAGGTCTATGTTATAAAATTGTTGTATGCTTGCTTGCAGCAGCTTACCCCCTCGCTCGATTAGGAGAATCCTATCTTCCATCTATGTGGATCGATAACCTTACATTCCTTGGTGCTCTTTGGGTAGGTACTCTTTATTATTTATGCTTATTTACCTTATTGATTGATCTATTACGATTCATTAATCGACGAAAAATTTTTTTACCAGAAAAATTAACAAAACATCCTTTTATCATAACGACTACAATCTTCTGTACGACATTACTCTTGATTAGTTATGGCACTTGGAATGCCCGCCATCCCTTGACCCAAAATTATGAGATTACGATTCCCAAACCTGCAGGTTCTCTGGAAACACTACAGGTTGTGATGGTCTCAGACATTCATTTGGGAAATATCATTACGAATAAGCGCTTAACTAAACTTATCAATCGTATTAACCAATTGGAACCTGATCTTGTACTCTTTACTGGCGATATTATTGATAGCAATGTTGATGTACTCCAAAATCAAAATATGATTGATAACTTCGCGAGATTAAAACCTAAGTTCGGCACATATGGAATTTTAGGCAACCATGAATATTTTGACAAAAAAACCGATTTGGCTATTCAGTACTTGGAACAAGGTCATGTTCATATGTTACGCGATCAGTCAACACGTGTAGCTGACGCTTTCTATCTCGTCGGTCGGGATGATCTCTCCAAGAAACGTTATACAGGTATTGAACGGGAAGAACTAAGTACAGTTATGACTGGCACTGACCATGCATTGCCGATTATCTTACTTGATCATCAGCCACATAATCTACAAGATGGCATCGAGCAAGGTGTTGATTTGCAACTATCAGGGCACACTCACCTAGGACAACTGTTTCCCAATAACTTATTAACTAAAAAGATCTATGAATTAGACTGGGGCTATCTTCGCAAAGAAGGCATGCAAATCATTGTCTCCTGTGGTGTCGGCACGTGGGGTCCACCGATTCGCATCGGTAACCATCCAGAAATCGTCAACATAACGATACATTTTCAAAAACCTGAACATCAGTCATATTGATTAAGAAAACCCCATCGTGGAAAGTTTTGCGATTCATGCAAAACCTTCCACGATGGGGTTATTTGCCGTTTTAGCTACCTATAATTTCTAGATTTTTATTATTTTCTAAATATGCTTCAATATTTTCTAAAGGCAAGGGCTTGCTAAAAAGATAACCTTGCACTTCATCACACTCATATTGCTGTAAAAGTTCTAATTGTCCTACAGTTTCAACGCCTTCTGCTGTTACGTTAAGGTGCATGGTTTTACCAAGAATAACAATGGTTTTTACAATTGAAGCACTTTCTAAGGACACCTCTGCATCTTGGATAAAAGATTTATCAATTTTCAATGTATCTATGGGTAATCGTTTCAAATTGACTAAAGAGGACTGACCAGTACCAAAATCATCCATGGAAATACGTATTTTCAGTTTCCCTAATGCCTTCATTGTTTCAATTGCAGATGCAATATCGTATAAGCACAAGGTTTCTGTAATTTCTAATTCTAATAGTTCTGGCAAAGCACCTGTCTTTTCTAAAATACCCCTGATTGTCTCTAAAAGATTACCATGATAAAATTGTTTGGCAGAAAGATTCACTGAAATTGTCATCCATTTTCCCGCATCGTACCATGTTTTAATTTGCCGGCAGGCTTGCTCTAAAACCAACGTTCCTAAGGGAACAATCAGCCCTGTTTCTTCAGCTAAGGGGATAAAACGATCAGGAAAAATCAACCCACGTTCTGGATGCTGCCAACGTACTAACGCTTCAAGAGACTGAATCTCTCCAGTTTTAATATTGACGCGAGGCTGATAATAAAGAACTAATTCATCTCTTTCAAGAGCATCCCGCAAGTCTCTTTCTAAATTGAGTCGACTCACAATTTGCTTGGATAGTTCCTTCGTATATAAATGATAACTATTTTCCTTCTTTTCTTTAGCACGTGCCATTGCAATATCTGCATTTTTGATTAATACACCAATGTCATGACCATCATCAGGATACACAGCGATCCCTACACTACCTGTCAAAGAAAAATCATAGCCATCAACCTCAAATGGCTCACTGCATGCATCAAGTAACATTTCAGCGATTTTTTCTACATACCCTTCTCCTTCATTTGGCGGTTGGTAGATAATAATAAATTTATCCACCCCCATACTAGCAATATGACAAGGGATATTAATACTTTTCAAACGTTTAGCCATGATCTTTAGTAAATTATCACCTGCATCATGACCTGCAATATCATTGACAATCTTAAAACCATCCAAGTCTAACATCAACACCGCAATTTTATTGTTTGATGCTAACAACTCTCCAAAAGTTTCTTTGATGAAATTTCGATTGTACAAACCTGTGATAGGTTCATGATAAGCAAGGTAGGAAATTTTTTCTTGCTGTTTTTGCCGTTTCTCTAATTCCATCTGCAGTGAATCATATAAGCGAGCATTATCAATACTTAATGATGCAATGTTTGCGAACTGTTCAAGTACAGTCATTTTCTCTTCTGTAAAAGTTTTTCCACTATGATTTGAATAACTTAAACCTAAGATCGCTACGATCTGACTTTCACGATAGACAGGCACACTGACCATTGCCCCCATGCTACTAAAATTATGCCCTGTCACTTTTTCAGACCAAGAATTATAGTTATCAATAATGATACTATGCCCCTTCTGCCATACCCTACCAGATAACCCCTCTCCCCGTTTGAGGATCATTCCAGTATTTTCTGTATGAGGACCACCAGTACTCGTTTTTAATTCTAAGTATTCGCCTGTAGGATCTACTAAAAAGATAAAAGCGTCAGCTGAATCAGCAAGTTCTGCTGCCCCTTCGACAATCCTTTGATATAAAGCATTCATATTCATGCGTTTTACCATTGTTAATGTTGTTCCGAATAATGTATTCAGATATGTATTTTTTGTAACCAGTAATTCTTTATTTTCTCGAAGCAATTCTTGATTTTTTTCTAAGGTGGCCAACTGATCACGCAATTCTTCTTCTAATGCCCTTAACTCTTCATAAGCTGCCATAAGTTCAAGATTGTTTTTTTCTAACTCTTGATTTTTGATTTCGTACTGTAAAGTATGATGTTGTATCAGAAAATATAACATCATACTTGTTAAAGCAATAAAAATCCAGCCTTTAACTATTGATAATCGAAGAATCATCTGTGGATCTGCAACCATCAAATTTAATACGCTATCAGAAAAAAGTATCCATATGCTAGAAACAGTAGCATATAAAATAGTAATACGTAAAGAATTTTTATTGGAAGATGTGAGCATAATATCCCCTTCACCTTTGCTTTCTTGCTTCATCGATAAGTTCGACTTTTTTCTACAATTATCCTCTTTATTGTTCTAAATAATATGAGTATCATCGATCATCAAAATAAGAAGAACCTACAACCAACTAAACGGTTGTAGGTTCTTCTTGTTTACTATTATTTATTTATGATAGGCTCCAATTTTCTAGTAAATATTGTTCAGCCTCAGTGCACCATAAGCCTTTATTTCGGCTAGTTATTTCAGCTAGTTTTGCATAGCGAGGATCTGTTTTACCTTTTTCTTCAAAATCAATAATAGCTGTTAACTCCATGTTAATGCTGGTATAAATGAGTTTTTTCCCTGCTGGTGCTTCTGGCAAACGTAAGGTAGCCTCTGCAGCACTATCGAGCCCTCCGATATGTGTAACCATGACTGCAGGATTAATTAATCCTTTTTCGGTCATACGCAGTGATTCAATCATATCATCTGTATTTCCACCAGTAGTCCCAACAATATGAGTGGAATTATAATGAACATTATAGAAATTGCACAGACCTGAGAACTGAGTATCTGTAGGACCTGCAAAGAAATTCAAGCAGCCATCGCGACCAAGTATTTTATCGCCTTGTTCAACGAGAGGTTTTACTGGAGCAAATACATATACATCATCAAATCCTGTACCACCTGTCAAGGATTTTAGATAGGCTGGTGCGTCTTCCAACTCTTTAGTATTTACAAAAATAAGCTCTATACCTTTTTCTTTGGCTTCTGTAGTAGAGAATACACTTTCTGCACGTTCTAATCTTTTTTGATCCACATCAGTAACAACAATCATACTTGGTCTGCGATCACAATTCATGGCATAATCAATAGCGCCTAATCCCATAGGTCCTGCACCTGCTAAGATAGCAAGTTTTCCACCTTCTACAATACCCATTTTATGTTCATAACTGCCCATAGTTGTATGATAATTTGCATGGAATGAACCAATAATGCAAGACATAGGTTCTGCTAAAGATGCTTCATAATAAGATTCCCCTTCATATTTGAGCAGACATCCAAGCTCCATCACTTCTTGAGGCATAATCACATAGGTTGCCGCCCCACCACAATAACGATAAGAATAACCAGGTGAATCCATACTGCCTTTATAATTTAAGGCTGGTTGCATGGAGAATTTTTCTCCTGCTTTAAATTGATGACTCCACTTCGCACCGACCTCAACAATATTACCTGCCATTTCATGGCCAATAATAATAGGAAATTCTGCAATATCTGCCGGAACTCTCTTATGATCTGTTGCGAGTGAGGCCGCTTTATAACTTGACATACAAATACTATCGGAAACAACCTGAACTAAAATTTCATCATCTTTGATTGGCGGTAGCTCAAATTCATCTAAGCGTAAATCATTTTTTCCATATAAGCGAACTGCACGTGTCTTCATTTTATTTTTACCTTCTTTCATTTGCTTTTATAAATTCTACAAATATTTCCATTGTACTTTCTTCTCTAATTCTTGAATGATTTCCAAACTGCTAGGTTCGGTACCATGGGTCATTACATTAGCTGTACCTGCAGCAACGGCTAAAGTCACTGACTTTTCAAAAGTTTCCCCATTGTCAAGAGCATAAGCAAGAGCAGCGACCATAGAATCACCTGCTCCTACCGTACTTTTCACCTCAACGACTAGTCCCTCTGCCAAGATGGTAACTTCTTTATTTAAAAACAAGGCACCGTCTCCTCCCATGGAAACAACTACAACTTCTATGCCATATTCTTGCATAAGTGATCGAGAGGCTTTGATCACTTCATCAATCGTTGTTATCTTTCTTCCCAATAATCTTTCTAGTTCATGAATATTAGGTTTTATCAGATAAGGGCCTGCAGCAATCCCTAAACGCATTATTTCCCCATCTGCATCTAATATACTTTTTCCACCTTTTTCTTTGACCTGATTGATCCATTTTTGATAGATATTCGGTTCAATATTAGGTGGCACACTTCCTGAAAATACTATAATAGCCTTATCATTTACAGATTGCAACAGTTGTTTTTCAATTTCTTCTATATCTTTTGGAGTGATCTGTGGTCCCATTTCGTTGATATCTGTATTCGTATGCTGCATTGGATCTACAATTTTGAGATTTGTTCTTGTTTCTCCATTCACCATAACAAAATCATTATCGATGTGCATTTCATCTAAATAATTTTTGATAAAGGTTCCTGCTCTGCCTCCAAGAAAACCTAAGGCTTTGCTTTGTCCTCTTAAGCTCAATATGATTTTTGAAACATTAATCCCTTTACCACCTGCATCTAAGCGGATAGAAGAGACTCTGTTGACGCTATTAATTTGGACATTATTAATTTCCACTGTTTTGTCGACAGCTGGATTTAATGTAACGGTAATAATCATTGTTTATCCTCCAGCAGTTAATTTAATCGCGTAATAGCATTCAAATTTTTTAATGGTTATTACCGAAAATGCGATACAAAGCCTTAGCATTACTACGTGGCAAGCAAGCAATACTTTATATCACATCCTCGGGATCAACCATAAGCTATGATTTTTTGTATTACAGCTTATAGTAAAGATCTTTTCATGCTTAGAGTCCTTTTATGACTCTTGGCTATGAAAAAGATTGTAAATATAATCAACATCCGTTGTTGTACGCAGCACTTCCACAATACTATCATCTTCATCATTAATGGCTGTTGCAATATTAGAAAGAATACTTAAGTGCTCATTTCCCATTCCAGCTATCCCAATGACTAGATAAGCTTTTTCTTCACCAAAAGAAATGCCCTCTGGAAATTGCAGTACAACCATTCCTGATTTTTTAATATTTTCTTTTGCTTTTCCCACACCATGAGGAATGGCAATGCCTTTTCCAATATATGTTGTCAGATCATTTTCCCGTTCAATCATAGCTTCGATATACTCTTCATTTACATATCCACCCTCATGTAAGAGGCGCCCAGCCATTCTGATGACTTCATCTCTGTCCATGGTTTTTAAGCCCAATAGGATATTGCTTTTTCTAAGAATAAGGTTATCCTGTACACTCTCTTGACTCTCTTCTACACTTGTTGCTGCATTAGCAGAAACCAGTCTATGTTTTAACAGCTCAAATACTTGATTTTCAATAAAATCTTTGACAAAGATGTGTTCTGCCTGCGGCGCTTTAAGCTGAGCACGAGCAGCTAACTTCTCATGAGTTACAACAACTTCTGCATTTGTTGGAATGGCTTCAATGGCACAATTGATAACTTCTACAGTAAACCCAGCTTTTTTACACTTATTGCGTAAAATGGTTGCTCCCATAGCGCTTGACCCCATACCTGCATCACAAGCAAAAATGACTTTTTGAACTGTTGTTCTTTTTTGATTTCCTTTAAGATTTTTCATTTTTTCTGTCGCTTCTGCCAACTCTGAGTCATCTTGCTTTTCGCTGGATTTTTTTACAAATACTGAAGCAATCAAGAAGGAAACAACTGTGGATACGAGCACTCCGGTAAGAACTGCAAAGTAACCGCCTTTCGGTGTCATCGCGATCACTGCAAAGATACTACCTGGAGATGGAGTTGCTACAAGTCCTGCTCCTAATAAGTTAAAAGTAAATACTCCACTTGCACCCCCACCAATAACAGCAAGTAACAGTAGTGGATTCATCAATACATAAGGGAAGTAGATTTCATGTATACCACCCAAAAAGTGAATAATCATCGCCCCTGGTGCGGATTGTTTAATCATTCCTTTGGAGAATACCCAGTACGCTAATAAAATTCCCATACCTGGACCAGGATTGGCTTCTAATAAAAAGACAATTGATTGGCCCATGTCTTTCGCTTGTTGAATACCAATAGGCCCTAGCAACCCATGATTAATGGCATTATTTAAAAACAAGATCTTAGCCGGTTCAATAAACAAGGATGCTAAAGGTAATAACCCTGCATTAATAATGATCTCTACGCCAGTTTTAAGTGCATTGTTTAGCCCTAACACTACAGGTCCAATACTTGTATAAGCTAATAATGCCAGTATCGCACCAAGGATACCTGCTGAGAAATTGTTTATCAACATTTCAAAACCAGCTGGCACATTGCCCTCAATGGATTCATCAAACTTTTTGATGACATAGCCACCCAAAGGTCCCATGATCATCGCTCCAATGAACATTGGAATATCGACCCCAACGATCACACCGATTGTTGCAATCGCACCAAGAACACCACCACGACTGTCAGCGACCATTCTACCTCCTGTGAACCCAATCAGCAGAGGAAGTAAATATATAATCATTGGTCCAACGAGTTTGCTCAAATATTCATTGGGCATCCAACCAGTAGGGATAAACAGCGCTGTGATCAACCCCCATGCGATAAATGCTCCGATATTGGGCATCACCATTCCGCTTAGAAATCTGCCAAATTTTTGTATCTTCTCTTGACCTTTATTCCCATCCATTTCTATTCCCCCATCAATTTTTCATTTTTAAAGCGATAAAATTCTTCTAATATATTACTAATTTCCACCCTGGCTTCTTGCTCAGTGCTCTCTTGTAATATCTTGATAAAATCAGGTCTTTCAATGAGCATTTTGCTAAGATAGCTAATCGTTTCCATTGCATCTTCACTGTTATTCTCTGGCGCAATCATAACAATTCCCAATTTTATTTCTTCCTTTTCTCCCTTGATCTTTATAGCGTAAATTGGGGTTTTAATTTGTACTACACCAAAGTAAAGCTTGTTTACTGCGTCTGTCCGACAATGCAGTAAGATAAAACCATGCCCTGTGATATATGTTCCGCCTTTTTCTTCTCTTTCTTGTAGAGAATCGGCAAGTTGTTTTTCGATTTCGTCACTCGTAGCAAGTAAGGAACTCACATTCTGAATGACATCGTCAATTGTCTTTGATCGTTCATCTTTCACTAAGAAAAAAGTCTCTAAAATTTCAATAATGGCTTTGCCATAACTTTGCAATGAAAGCAAACGATCTTGAAAATTTATTCCTTCAGGATTTTTACTGGGATAAAAATCAACTTTATCTGCTAATAACTTCATTTGATGATTGATTTTATTTTTATCTTCTTCGAAAAGCAGGGGATTCACAGTAACGACTGGGATTGAACAATAATCAATTGTAACTGTAGAAATAATAAAATCAATTCTCTTTTCTCTTAATCTTCTTTCATCAATATGAATGGTAGAAATAACCTCTACTACCTGGATATTATCGTATGCCTTACCAATCTTTGTCGCTAATAAACGAGATGTACCGATACCTGTCGAACACGCAATCGCACAACGATATACAGGTTTGAGCAACTTTTCGCCCGTTTCAATCGCTGCCCCTAAATGCATGGCAATATAAGCAATTTCAGAATCAGGCATCTTGATACCTAAATGTTTTTCCACGACGGTCGCACACTTTCTACTGATTCCTACTAATTCTGGATAATATGCTTTAATTTCTTCTAACAGCGGATTTCGAATCTCCATCTTCATTTTTAATCGACTAATTGAGGGGCCTAAATGATTGACTAAACCAATGAGTAAATTTTTATTTTGCATTAACAATCGACCCGTCTCAACTTCTGCCACTTTAATAATTTCCTTCGAAATTCTGACGAGTTCAAAATTACCGATTATTTTACCATGATCTTTTAGATAATCATTTCGATTTTTCGACCCTCTAATATGCATGGTAATGTAACCAATTTCAGATTCTGGAATTGTAATCATAAAATTCTTGGCAATACTCGCCACCATATCTGTTGCAACCAAGTATTCGGGATATTGTCTTAGTTCTGCTAAAAAATCTTGATCAATAATAATTTCTTCATTCTTGGTAATCCTTTGTACGGCAAGCGCTAAATGAACAATTAATCCTACGTAAGCACTATCTGCCAACTTATGACCCATTTTGTCTTCCGCCTCGTGTATAGAAGACTCTAATTTATGAATCACTTCTTTATTAATTAAATTTAAGAGTCGTCGTTGGGTTCTGAGTTCAATGTCGCTAGATGATTGATCAACAGATTTCATTAAACTATTGCGTATGACTCCCAGCAATTGATCTTCTTCAATATTCTCATAGATAAAATGGATCATGGCCTTTCTAATATTATTTTCCAGGCCCTCAATATAAACGCCAAGCCCTGGTTTTCGAATGAGAGTAATCTGTTGCCGTGCAAACCATTCTTCAACTTTATCCAAATCATTACTAATTGTTCCTTCTGTGACTTTTAGCATTTTGGTAAAATTATATAATTTTACGGCTTCTTGATTCTGTAATAATTCACTTACAATCACAATTTGTCGTTCTTTAGGTGAGTAAAAACTTTCTTCCTTTTCATCCTCTAAAATATCAAGGATAATTGCTTTGCGATCCATACTACCATTTACTTTAATACCAGCACCTGTCTTTTTACTCAAACTGCAGCCTTTAGATTCAAGCCATTGCTCGACTTCATATAATTCTCGTAAAATTGTTTTTGCGCTAACGCCTACTTCTTTGGCAATCGTTGAGATTGTTACATACTTATCTTCTGCGCAAATTCTAAGCAAGATTTTTTTTACTCGTGCATTCATCTTACTATCTTGCATAAAATCCCCTCCTCTGTAACCATCTAACTTTTTACCAATCGTAATTACTACATTTTAAAGAAAATAGTCTCTTCTGTGCCTTCTTTAAAACTCCAAGTAAATGAGGGTACAAAAACCCTCATTTACTTGAAATGAACCTACATTAACTTTTGACTATCGTAAACGATTTACCAAATCATCATACTTCGAACTAGTAAGGAAATTATCAATAGAGATATGCTCTGCTTTTGGAGCAATGTTTTTTGCTCTTTCGGTCAGACTTTCATGAGTAATAACAACTTGTGCACCAGCTGGAATGGCTTCAATCGCACAATTAATGACATCGATATTGAGTCCAGCTTTCTTAAATTTATTACGCAACGTGGTTGCTCCCATAGCACTTGATCCCATACCTGCATCACAAGCAAAAATAACTTGAGTCACATTTTTCTTTACTTGAGTTGTTCCTTTAAGATCTCTCATTTTTTCAGTTGCTTCTGCTAATTGAGAATCATCTTGTTTGTCATTAGCATTTTTTACGAAAATGGAAGCAACTAAGAAAGTAACAACAGTCGATACGAGTACACCTGCTAGAATTGCAAAGTAGCCACCTTTTGGCGTCATTGCAAGGACTGCAAAAATACTCCCTGGTGATGGAGTTGCGACAAGGCCTGCTCCTAATAAGTTAAAAGTAAATACGCCACTTGCGCCACCGCAAACAACAGCAATTAAGAGTAATGGATTCATTAGTACATAAGGGAAATAGATTTCGTGTATACCACCCAAAAAGTGAATAATCATAGCGCCTGGAGCGGATTGTTTAATCATACCTTTAGAAAATACCCAATAAGCTAACAAAATTCCCATACCAGGCCCAGGATTAGCTTCTAGTAAGAAGAAAATCGATTGACCTGCATCTTTGGCTTGTTGGATACCAATAGGACCCAATACACCATGATTAATGGCATTATTTAAAAACAAAATTTTAGCTGGTTCAATGAATAAGGATGCGAAGGGTAGTAATCCTGCATTGACAATGCCTTCTACACCTGATTTTAGTATATTATTTAACGATAATACAACAGGTCCAATACTGGTATACGCCAGTAGGGCCAACATTGCACCGATGATACCTGCTGAGAAATTGTTAATTAACATTTCAAAACCAGCTGGTACATTACCATCAATGGCCTCATCAAACTTTTTGATGACATAACCACCTAAAGGCCCCATAATCATAGCACCAATAAACATAGGAATATCAGCCCCAACGATTACACCAATTGTTGCAATCGCGCCAAGAACAGCGCCTCGGGTATCGCTGACCATTTTACCGCCAGTGTATCCAATGAGTAGTGGAAGTAGGTATACAATCATAGGCCCAACCAGTTTGCTTAAATATGCATTAGGTAACCAACCTGTAGGGATAAAAAGTGCTGTAATTAAGCCCCATGCAATAAAAGCTCCAATATTGGGCATAACCATGCCACTTAAAAATCTGCCAAACTTCTGAATGCTTTTTTGACTCGTGCTCGTGGTCGTGGCCTGAGTATTCAGTTGAACAGTTGACATCTAATCTGAACCTCCCTCATTTTTTTCACCGCAAATCGCCAAGCTCTTTCTGCAGAAATATTCTCTCTATTCCGGTAATTCAATTATAGGTCTTTTATTCCTTATCTTCAATTCAAAGATCTATCCATAAGTCCATAGTGATTAATGACAAAATTAAAGATCCAAGTGTACTAATACTTTACAGCATATTATACTTAGATCTTTAATTTATAAATTACCAGGAATTGAAATCATGAAAATATGAAATACTAAGAATAAAAATAGGGAGGGATGAATCAATGGAGAAAAAGTTAGCAAAACGAAAGAGTCTTCGCGGAAAATATAAACGCTACGCTGCTGCAATTGTTGGTACTGCCATTATGACGGGCGCAGCATTGCCTGGCATCCCACTCTTCAGTAAAGCCTTTGCATCTGAAAATCCCACTTCTCCTCCTATAAAAAATGAACAAATGACGAAATCAGCTAGGAATGGTTGGCATCAACATAAAAATGACTGGCCTAGTTCGGATGATAATCAGGCATGGTATGAGAATGGACATATCTATTATTTGAATGACCATAATCGTTATAGTGAACATCAACGTGATGGATATTTCCAAGATGTGAGTAGTCCTGTGGATTTTGTAAAAACCTATGCTACGCAATACGGTTTTGATACTTTGCGCGATTCTTTTACACTCATTCATCAAGGACGGTATAAAGCAACGGTTCAGGTCATTAATAAGGCTACTGGACAGCGCTTTAAACTAGACTTAGAAAGAAATTACGGTGACTGGCAAGTTGTTGTGATCAGGGGTATCGGTGACGAAAATTTCCCAGCGACTTATCATGCGGTATCAAGACTATAAAACATTAAAAACCCCCTTGGAACCTCAAAGGCCGTCTCGTAGGCGGCCTTTGCTATAATTTCGGCAAATACTCATACAACTTACATATTTTCATAAAGAGACAATATAAAAACCCATTAGCAGTTCACACCACTAATGAGTTTTACATATTGTAAAATATAGATAAGTTTTTTAAAATTTATTTAACCCCACGTTCGATCAGAAATTGAGCATACTTTTGATCCGTATCTAAAATGTGTTGTCCAATCCAACCTAATAAAAATTGTATTGTATCTTTAAGAATGCCTTGTTCATTTTTATCTAAGTCTTGTTGACGAATCTGTACGACTTTCCTAACAAATGAACTATGTTCTAATTCATGAATTTTCATGTCCATCGAAGAGTAATTATGCGTATTTAGCAGTTCTTCTTCAAATGCAAAATGTTTGACAGTATAATCGCTTAGTTCATCAAAAATAGCAACGATTTCATCATAATGATCAAAATCATCATCTCGATTTGTAACATCAAGCATATCACTAATTAAACTAATTAGTTTTTGATGTTGTTCATCAATTTCGGCAATATTTAAGTTATATTCCGTTTTCCATTCAATTGACATAATATACCTCTTTCCATTATATTTTAAAAATAAACACCTTAATCGATTTATTTCAACTCTATCATCTATTATTACAAAAGTAGGTACCATAAGGCAATGTATAATTTTCATATTTTCTATGTATCTTGATTTTTACCGATATTTTCTTGGATTAAGCAGGAAACTGCACGTGTATTGTATAATTTAATGATTATATATGAAACAAATTAGTTTTTGCCATGGAACAAGTATTATCCCACTGGCAAGACAATTCTGACCTTCGTACTATATGGCATTTTGAGAGGAGTTTATAACATGGCATTACTGAATGAAAATTATTTAAAACTACCAGGTAGCTATTTATTTGCTGAAATAGCTAAAAGAGTCACTAATTTTAAAGCTGAATTTCCAGAAGCAAATATTATCAGACTGGGCATCGGCGACGTAACTAAGCCTTTAACGCCTGCCGTTATTGATGGTTTACACAAAGCCGTTGATGAGATGGCAAATCCAGAAACTTTTCGTGGATATGGACCAGAACAAGGTTATAATTTTTTGATTGAAAAAATTATTGCCACAGACTATACCCCCCGCGGTGTTAAGCTCGAAGTAGATGAAGTGTTCGTTAGCGATGGCTCCAAAAGCGACGTAGGTAATATTCAAGAAATTTTTGGAGTTAATAATAGAGTCGCGATTACTGATCCTGTATATCCTGTCTATCTTGACACGAATGTAATGGCAGGTAGAACTGGCGACTTTATCAATGGTATGTTTGAGAATGTCACTTACTTACCATGCAATGCAGAAAATAAATTTATCCCTGCATTACCTACAGAAAAAGTGGACCTGATTTACTTATGCGTTCCTAACAATCCGACCGGTACTACCCTCTCTAGAACTGAATTAAAAAAATGGGTTGATTATGCCAAAGCCAATGGTTCAATCATTCTCTTTGATGCGGCTTATGAAGCTTATATCCAAGATCCAGAACTTCCTCATAGTATTTATGAAATCGAAGGCGCGAACGAAGTTGCTATCGAGTTCAGATCATTCTCTAAAACTGCAGGCTTTACAGGTACACGTTGCGCCTTTACTGTTGTACCCAAAACAGTCATGGCACTTACAGCTGCAGGCGAATCCCACCCTCTAAACAAATTATGGAATCGCAGACAAACTACGAAATTTAACGGTACACCTTATATCATCCAAAAAGGTGCAGAGGCCATTTATACCCCTGAAGGTCAAGCTGAAATCAAGACTGTTGTCAGCTATTATATGGACAATGCAAGAATCATCAAAGAAGGTCTAGAAAGCATTGGTCTCGAAACTTTCGGTGGCGAAAATGCTCCTTATATTTGGCTCAAAACACCAAACGGCATGGATTCATGGGAATTTTTTGATAAACTTCTTAATGAAGCACATATTGTCGGTACTCCAGGTACAGGCTTTGGCCCATCAGGACAGGGTTATTTCAGATTAACCGCTTTCGGTAATAAAGAAAATACTCTTGAAGCAGTGGAAAGAATCAAAACAAGATTAAGTTTATAAAATAAAAAGGACACAACGTTGCCATCGTGCACGTTGTGTCTTTTCTTTATTGTTGATCTTCATTCTTTAAACTAGGTTTGTATAATTTTCGATTATTGAGTAACCAAACCTTCTCTGATAGTTTTCCTTCTTCCACACTTCCAAGTACCCGCCCCATATCATACATGCGAGCATCCATCATATCCAGATAATGCAGTATTTCAGCCTCAGGGATCATGGGTCGTTTAGGACTGCCAAACTCAGGTTCATAGTGATGAGATAAAATCATGTGCTGCAGTAACAAGGATACTTCTCGATCTGCTCCAACTGCAATTGCTGTTTGTTCAATCATTTTAATCCCCTGGATAATATGTCCTAAGAGTTCACCTTCTATGGTATATTCCGATACAATTCCTAGTTCACTGGCATTCATTTCAGCTGTTTTAGCAATATCATGTAAGATAATACCTGAAAATAGTAAATCCCGATTGAGCCCTACATAAACCTCACTGGCCTTTTCTCCCATCTGGAGCATGGTCATAATATGATACATGAGACCTGAACGCACGGCATGATGATTTTGTTTGGCTGCTGGGTACAGTAATAACTTTTCTTTATTCGCTGTAACAATACTTTTAACAATATTGCGCATATCTTGGTTTTTAATCTTATTCATATAGCTTTCAATTTCAGTATACATGAATTCAGGGCTATAGGGTGCAGCGGGTACAAAATCACCGATTTCTAAACCATCTCCATCTGTAGCCATCCTGATTTTTTCAATCTTCAATTGCAACCGATTTTGCCACTCATTTGTCGTCCCTTTTACTTTAACTAAGGAATTAGGGGAATACTGTGGTCCTTCTTCTGGATTATGATCCCAAAGTTTGGCATTAATTTCACCCGTCTGATCAACAAGAGTCAAATCAAGATAGTGTTTATTATTATTTGTTGTTTTACAATCAGCAGCTTTTACTAGAAAAAAGCTCTGTACACTATCACCAGCTTGTAAGTTTTTAATTTTCTTATTATCCATCCCTAGCACTCCTATATTCTTACTATTCTTTTCTAATCTGTTTTATTCCCACTACTGGCAGATTGATATCATATTTCATGCAAACCATACGGATCAGTACAGTAATAAAAAAACATAAATACATGGCTCCATTCTCTGGAAGTAATGGTTTTGTATAAAAAAAGCATATGGCACCAATCATAGACGCCACTGCATAAACCTCTTTATGAAAAATGAATGGAACATCTCCTACGAAAATATCGCGGATTACGCCTCCACCTACGCCAGTCAGTACAGCCATCATCACAGTCAAAAACAATCGATTATATTCATATATAAAGGACATATTAGCGCCAGCTGCCGTAAAAGCACCTAGGCCAATGGCATCACAGATCAAGATAATGTGAGTAAATCGAGTAAGCCAACGATAAGTAAAACATGCAATAATTGCTGTAATTAAACTGATAATTGCTGATGTAGGAAATACAAAAGCTGTTGGCGGCGTAATGCCAACCAAAATATCACGAACGATTCCACCTCCTACTGCAGTCGTGAGAGCCAACATAAATACACCAAAAATATCTAACCGTTTTTCGATTCCTGCCAAAGCACCAGCTGCTGCAAAAGCAATTGTTCCAATAATTTCAACGATATTTAATACGTTCATTTAACTTCTCCCTATGATTGTTAACAGGTCAATCCCTTAATCGGCATCATTATCAACATTCTCCATGATTCTCCAACTTACAGCATTTACAGAAGACTCCATACTTAATCGACTCACGATCTGTTCCATGGATTTATCCGTCCGTTTTGTCGCAATAAATTGAGCAATTACTTCTACCATTTCTGAATTCTCAATATCCTCACTATGAATGGCTCTTAACATGACAGGTTCTTCATGAACAACATGTAAAATCAAAGCTCGTACATTCACTTCCCCATCAGCACGACATACGGTCCTAAAAAAATAACGCACTTCAGTATCTTCCATGAGCATAGGTTTGGCATTAATCATACGTGCCACAGGTCTTAGTAATACATTTGCACTTAAAATGGCTACAACGCCGAGTCCCGCATGCAATAGAAAACCCATACCTGTCAAAGTTCCCACCGCTGCTACACACCACATGGTCGCTGCAGTATTCATGCCACGAACATTCAGCCCATCACGCATAATAACCCCAGCCCCAAGAAAACCAATACCAGTAACAACTTGGGCGGCAATTCGCGTAGGACTGGCTTCATGAGGCGTGAGTATTCCTAACATGACAAATATGCATGACCCAATACATACCAAGGCATTCGTCCTAATCCCTGCCATACGTTGTCGCCGTTGACGTTCAAAACCAATCATCGTCCCAAAAAGCAAGGCCATCCCAAGGCGCAAAGCAAAATCAGCAAATTCCATATCGTTCACCCCCATTAGTTTCTTATATCATGACTACTTCCATACCAAATTAATAAATTCCTGCTTAAAAAAAGTAAGAAAAGACTTGGCATATGCCAAGTCTATTGATATGTCAATCCTTTTTCCACTGCGGCAAGGTTACTTTGGCATAAGTGTGATTTTGTACTGCCTACGACCTTATCAACAGATTTTTGAATACTTACCAAATTAGCAGTCTGTAAATGATTGAGCAATGTTCCCAAACAAACCATATTTCCCAAACTCGGATTGCCTAACTCTTTGGCAATTTCACTCGCTGGAACAGAAATAACTTGAATATCTTGGCGTGTATTTGCCGTATCAACGATGGAACTATTGACAATTAACGCTCCACCTGGCTTGATAAAAGGTAAAAATTTTTCGTAAGCTGGTTGATTTAGCACGATTCCAGCATCCGCATATTCAAGAACCGTGGAATTAATTTCATGATCAGAGATAATCACCGAGCAATTGGCCGTTCCACCACGCATTTCCGGGCCATAAGAAGGAATCCAACAAACTTGTCGCTCATCAAGCATACCAGCATAGGCTAAAATTTTACCAAGAAACAAAACACCCTGACCGCCAAAACCCGCAAGTACTATTTTATCAATCATAAAGCCTTGACCTCCTCAGTAGCTTTGATCTCTCCCATTTGATAAGCTGGTATCATATTTTCGCGCAGCCATTTCAAACTATCAACTGGCGATAATCTCCAATTAGAAGGACAAGTAGATAAAATACTCACAAAGGCAAAACCCAGACCTTGCTCTTGAACTTGAAAGGCTTTCTTGATCATTTTCTTAGCCTCTATAATATTTTTCGGTGAATCAACGGAACCTGCTGCGACATAAACAGCTCCCGCAAGGGTTGCAATCGTCTTCGGCAAATCGATCGGCGGCCCTGCAAATACGTTATCCCGTCCATAAGGACTTGTCGTACTAATCTGCCCGGTCAATGTTGTTGGTGCCATCTGCCCGCCAGTCATACCAAATACAGCGTTATTCACCATGATCGATGTAATTTTTTCCCCGCGAGCAGCAGTATGAATGGCATGGCTCATACCGATAGCAGCAATATCGCCGTCTCCCTGATAAGTAAACACCATACGGTCAGGGAGAGCCCGCTTTATTCCAGTCGCGACTGCTTGTGCCCGACCATGGGCTCCCCCTACCATGTCACAACTAAACATATCTAGCATAAAGCCCGAACAGCCTACTGGTGCGACACCAATTGTATCTTCGATAATATCAAGTTCTTCAAGTACCTCACCAATCAACCGATGAATGATACCATGGGTACATCCAGGACAGTAGTGAAAGGGAACTTCAGTCAGTCCTTTAGGTCTGCCAAATATTTTTTCCATATTACACCTTCACCTCCAGATTAAAAATTTGAGCGATTTTTCGAAGAATTGAATGTTCACTGATGAGCATACCACCCATCCGATTATGAAGGTGAACTGGTATAGTACGATCCGTAGCGAGTTTAACATCTTCAATCATTTGTCCTGCATTAAGCTCTATCGTCAAAATTCCTTTTATATGAGCCAACTCTTGAAAGGCTTTTTCCGGGAAGGGCCATAAGGTAATAGGACGAATGAGTCCTAATTTAATACCTTGTTCACGCGCCAGTTGTACAGCACTTTTGGCAACACGACCACATGTACCATAACCAACTAGCAAATATTCAGCATCTTCCGTGTAGTAGTTCTCCCAGCGTTGCTCAGTTTCACGCATGCGTTCTATATTTTCCTGTAAACGCAAGGCAGTGACCTCTCCTTCTTCATTGGTAAGGTTATACATAGCAATCTTGCGTTTTGCCCGCCCTCGACAACCATCCGCAGCCCAATCTTTTTCTGGTAACGTGACCGTTGGTCGTTCTTTTAATTCAATAGATTCCATGGTCTGCCCGAGCATTCCATCTGCCAAAATAACCACTGGTGTTCTGTATTGATCAGCTAGATCAAAGGCTTCCATTGTATAATCATACATTTCCTGCCCTTTGGAAGGTGCAAGTACAATTGTCCGATAATCTCCATGACCACCACCCTTGACACATTGAAAATAATCTCCCTGATTGGGTCCGAGCCCACCAAGTCCAGGTCCACTCCGATTGACATTGACCACAACAACTGGTAACTGATTGGCTGCCAGATAAGACATACCTTCTTGCTTCAAACTAAATCCTGGACTCGACGATGCAGTCATTACTCTTGCACCAACGGCAGAAGCGCCATAACACATGTTAATGGATGCAATTTCATCTTCACCTTGTAGTACAGTTCCGCCAACTTTAGGCATATGCTTTGATAAATATTCGATAATCTCTGTTGATGGAGTAATTGGATATCCAAAAAACAATTTACAACCAGCATGAATAGCCGCTTCGCCAATTGCTTCATTGCCCTTTAATAGTTTTTTTATCAAAGATCCCATCTCCTTTTGTTTTATTTATAAATTTCAAGAACAATATCGGGACACACCATCCCACAAAGAGCGCAACCGATACAGTTTTCAGACTCAATTGTTTCTACAAAATAGTAACCTTTAGGATTGGTTTTTGTTCCTATATTCAATACTTTTTTAGGACAAATCTCAACACATAGACCACAACTTTTACAACGTTCACTGTGTATTTCTACTTTTGCCATATTACTGCCCCCCTTTCTGTACGCCGCTCGCTGCGAGGCAGGCCAGTGCCATTGAATATAATTTTCCTTTAGGAGTTTCAGCACGAGACGTCAACACAATTGGATGAGTTGCCCCAAGTACAATACCCGCCATCTGAGCTTTGGCAAAATGAATGAGTACTTTGCTCGCTACATTACCAGTTTCAATATTTGGCACAAGAAACAAGTCTACCTTCCCTGCAATTTTACTGGTGATTCCTTTATGCTTTCCAGCCTCAGGATTCATTGCTACATCCATTGCGATCGGTCCTTCTATGATGCACGATAGAAGTTCTCCCGCATCACTCATTGCAACAAGAGCCTGAGCATCAACAGTTGCTGGCATCTTAGGATTTACCATTTCATTAGCTGTCAGTATCGCTACATTCGGACAATTGATTCCAACATTCTGAAGGGCGAGCAGAGAATTGATCAAGATATCTTTTTTTTCTGCGAGTGTTGGCGCAATATTCATGCCGCCATCACTGAGAAATACTAATTTTTCTTCACCAGGAATCTCTAGGCAAGCTAAATGACTGAGTAACCGCCCAGTCCTCAGCCCCTCTTGACCGTTTAGTACAGCACGTAGAAAATCACTGCTATTGAGTAGGCCTTTCATTAGCACTTGGGCTTTTCCCTCTCTAATTAAAGACACAGCTACCAAGCCGACTTTGCTCATATCAGGTTCATGAATGATACTCATCTCTGGTGATAATCCGATTTCTATCATTAATGGTTTAATTAGGTCGGCATCTCCAACAAGAATGGCCTTAGCTAGCCCCATATCCTGAGCACTTTTAATTGCCAATAATACATCTTTATCTTGAGCTGCTGCAACGCTAATGGTTATTTCTTGATCCAACTCTTTGGCTCTCTTTACGACTTCCTCAAAACTACGCAACATCCAGATCTCCTCCACTTAATAAATTAAGACCTGCTCCTCTCCTCTGAGTACACGAAGTGCACCAGCGGCGAGAGCTTCCATTTCTTCCTCTCCTGGTAAAATTTCAATAGGAGCAATGAAACCAATCTTTGCGCTAATTTTCTGAACGAGTTGTGCAGAATAGGCCATGCCACCAGTCAGAATAACTCTGTCGACTTTTCCAGATAAAGCTGCTGCCATTGCTCCTATTTCTTTACTGATTTGATAAGCCATGGCATCAAGTACCAACTGAGCTTGTTCGTCCCCTGCCGATGATCGTTTCTCAGCCTCGCGCAGATCCTTAGTACCCAGGTAAGCAAACATTCCTCCCGAACCTGAAATCTGATTCAACATTTCTTTTTCTGTATATTTTCCGCTAAAGCATAATTTCACTAGTGATCGCGCTGGCAATCCGCCACATCTGTCAGGGGAAAAAGGTCCTTCCTCTAAGGCATTATTCACATCAATCATTCGCCCCTTATGGTGAGGAGTCACTGAAATACCTGTACCTAAATGGGCAACAACCAGATTCAATTCTTCGTACTCTTTACCTAGCTTCTTCGCGACTTTGCGAGCAACAGCTTTACTATTTAACGCATGAACCATACTGACTCTTGGCAGCTTCGGCAAACCAGAGATACGAGCCATCGGTTCTAATTCATCTACAGATACGGGATCAACAATATACGCTGGTATATTGAGTTGTTTAGCTAAGATATCAGCCATCAAGGCACCAAGATTGGATGCATGTTCCCCTCTTTTTCCTTGTTTAAGATCTTCTAACATTTCTTCATTAACGGCATAGGTTCCACCAATCAAAGGTTTTAATAGACCACCGCGCGCCACAATCCCATCAAGAGCTTTTAAAGATAGATCAGCATTGGCTATTACTTTTAAAATCAAATCTAAACGGTATTGTCCTTGATCAACAACTCGCTCAAAACAGCCTAAATCCTGCCCTAAGTGCTGCACCGTCTCATCAAGTGTAAGCTTTTCACCAACAAAAACAGCAATTTTAGTAGAGGTCGCTCCTGGATTGATGACTAAAAGTGTTTTCATACGTTCCCCCTTATTGATAAAAGCGAGTATTCTTCCCGCACATTATAGTTAAATTCAACCTTTTTTTATTATAACTTGGCTAATGTCATCATGAGAAAGGCGGTCTTCGACTTACACTTATGTGAAAATTGCATTAATTGAAAATGTACTCTCTTAAAGCTTTTACTCCCTATAGCGAGTTCTAAGTAATTGTTGTATAATCAACTCAATGAGCCTTACCTCTCCGATCGTTAGAACCATCAAGGAGGAGCTATGGATATTCGTCAATTGCGCTACTTTAGCTTAGTAGCTAAACATTTGAATTTTACTGCAGCCGCCAAAGAAGCTCACATGGATCAATCGGCCCTAAGCAAACAAATTGCAGATTTAGAAGGACGCATCGGTCTTAAGCTTTTTATCCGGACGACTCGTTCCGTAAAACTAACAGCATCTGGAACTGAATTGTTAAAGTACGCGACTGAGATTATCGCGAAATCAGAAGAAGCGATCAGCCGTGCTCACTTGGCAGCGGCAGGAAGCATTGGTACGCTACGTATCGGCTTTACTGGATCGATGGAACAAGAAAAAGATAAACTTCCCGCTTTTATCAAACAATTTCGTCTCAATCATCCGAGCATCAATCTTTCTTTATTGCGATGTAATATAACACCTCTAAATCAGTCTCTCGATCAAGGAAATCTCGACATTGCCTTTACCTTTTCTTATGGTCTTGAAGAAATGGTGGGTCTAAAATGGGAGATATGCCCTTTTTATCCCAAATCACACCCCATGTGCATTGTCTTACCTCTTGAGCACCCTCTTGCCCATCGAGAGCAAATTTGTATTTCTGAAGTAGCTCGTGAACCCTTCGTCATTATTTCACGTGGAGAAGCTCCAAATTACGATCATATGGAGCGTCTTTGCACGACCCATGGATTTCATCCTAACATTGTATTCGAGACTCCCGTGCTTGAAAACTTGTTATTGATGGTTGAAACAGGCATTGGAATTACAATTTTAGCCAAACATACCAAAGCTTTTGCGGGTCCCAATGTGCGTTTTATCGAAATTGCAAATTATGATTATCGTGTTGACCGAGTGATTGCGTGGAAAGAAGCCAGTACGAATCCCTTGATTCCCATGTTTCTAGAAACCATTAAAAATCATAAAGCTGTCAATACTCCTATAGACTGCTAATCCTTCTCGCCCCATGAAAATAAACCTCAGCCTATGTGTAGGCTGAGGTTTATTTTCATGATATAGAAGTTCTATAAGGCATTGAATAAATATGAAAGACAGAGTTATCCTAGAAAAACACGACCGCAAACTGGCCTATATGGAAAAATATTTCGTTGGCTCGCTAACATAACCAGTTCACTTAATTCCTTAAAAGTTTTAATATCAATCCCTGTATCAATGCCGTATAAATTGTGTAATGCAGTAACGACTTCTTCAAACCCAGCATTACCCGCCCGTTCACCAATACCAACAACAGTGGTGCTTGCAAACCTAGCCCCCGCATCAAGGGCAACTAAGGTATTTGCCGTTGCCAAACCAAAGTCATTATGCATATGAACTTCAATAGGCAAGGGACAACGGGGAACTAACTCCTTAAAAATAGCATCCACGCTAAAAGGTGTTAAGCAGCCAACAGTATCCGCATATCGAATGCGAATGGCTCCCATTTTTTCCGCCAGATGAGCGACTTGAAGAAAAAAATTCAAATCAGCACGAGAAGCATCTTCAGCTCCGACTGAAACAATACAACCAAAGCTATGGGCTAAATGAATTGCTTGTTCTAATTGGGTGAGTACCCATTCCCGACTTTTTTTTATTTTTTGTGTAATATGCAAATCTGAAACAGGAACTGAAATATGAACATAAGAAAAACCACAAGCAACAGAGGATAAAATATCTTCTTTAAAAGCACGATTCCAAGCAACGATTTTGCTTCTTAGAGGAGCTGCTAAGATCAATTTCATAGCTTCCTGTTCGTCTTCGCCCATGATCGGCACACCAGCTTCAATCCACTCTACACCAGATTGATCAAGAGCCACTGCTATATTTAGTTTATCCTGGGCAGAAAAAACAATGCCTGGAGACTGCTCCCCATCTCGCAAAGTCGTATCTACAATCCCAATTCCTCGTCCATATTTCATAAGGCTCAATCCTTTCATACCACTTGCCCTTGATAGAGCTGCCATAACATATCATCATCTACGGATTTTTTATAAAGCACTGCGCGTCTGCGTACTTCTTTTAATAAATATTGAGCTTCAATTGCCGTCAACAAAACATCCCATTGTTTAAATTTAGCCAAGATTGATGCTGTACCTGAATGTTTACCAATGATAATTTTTCGCGATGCCCCTACGTCTTCTGGTGAAAAAGATTCATATAACTGTGGATTTTTCATCACTCCATCGACATGGATACCTGATTCATGGGCGAAAATATCTTCACCAATAATTGCTTTTGTCTTAGGAAGTACGACACCAATGGCCGCTAATACTTGTGAACAAATCGATGCCAACTTCCCCGTTTCACCGATTTCCTGCACGAATAAGCACTTTTGCGCCATAATCAGTTCTTCCAAGGCAGCATGTCCATATTGTCCCACACCAGCCACAGAGACCCCAATCCCTTTCACACCAGCTTGCATAGCGCCTAAAGCATTGGCTGTTGCCAAACCATAGGCATTATGTCCATGAAATTCTACAGGGACTGAAAGCCGAGCTATCAATTCACTCAGTATCTTAAAAGTAGATAAAGGATTAAGGAGGCTTTCTCCATCACCATACACAAAGGTCATAGCCTCAGCAGTGGGAAGTTCCCTCCATAATCCTTCAAGTTCTTCTATGGAAAAATGTGATGCATTTTCTATGCATAAAGCAATGTTCATGTTAAATTTTTGAGCCGCTAACAAGGAATCACTGATCCGATCAGTGATTTCCTTGCCAGAAATTGGTGCGTAAGTGAGCATGATATTCGTAAATCCCAATTCATGAGCGAACTTCACGTCTTCCACTGTAGCATGAATGATGCCACGCACTTGTACAGGAGTTACTTTATTACTAAAAGCCCAATCATATTTTTCCGACTCTATGACCCTACAATCAATCATACCAAGTTGAAGTTCTTGTAAAAGATCCAATAATTTTTCTATATTCCCCTTGTCCATGCCGATACGCAATCCTTCATTTAAGGTTTGATCGACCCAGATCATTGGGCACAGCCTCGTTTCGTGATATAAACATGAGTTTCAGTTGGTGATTTCTTGTCGATTCTGCCAACTAAAGGACCACTTTGTAACTGGATTTCTAGCCAAGGGGGAATATGATTACAAAGAACTTCAAGACTATAAAATTGACCTTGTTGTAAAAAACCCATCAACACTTGTTTGGAAGTAATTCCACCACCCGTTTCCTGTACCTCCTTAATGGAAATATAATAATCTCCATTTTCTCTTTCAACAGGAACAGGAATGATCTCACTCTTTGGCAACTTACTTGCTGCCAATTTTTCTTCCTCTTGTCCTAACACATAATCTAAGAAAGAAAGTGGTTCGCCTTCAAACTCCCAAATACTACACTGCATTTTTTCCAACTCAAAATAAGGCATACCTACAATCGATGCACCAACAACGATTTTACATTGACCTAAAAACAACCCAATCTCAGCCATTTGCCGACGCAGTCCAGCCATACCGCCTTTTTGCTCTAAAGAAATTTTTTGTTCACGACTAATGGTCCACTGACCTTGTACCTTTTGATAAATGACAAGCAGACTTCCATCATAGAAAGAACTCGTTACGCCATTTTCATTCATGCATACTGCAATATCCGGAGCCACATAAATTCCTCCCTTCACCTCGATTACAAATCATTTGATTTATATTTCTAAGCGTGCAACAGGCGTACCGCCTTCGATATGTTCTTCCATAATCGCTTCCACATCGTCAGCAGTCACTGATCCGTACCAAACATTATCAGGATATACAACAACGATCGGTCCTTTTTCACAAATGCCAAAACATCCTGTATTCGTGACAAATACTTCACCACCAAGATCTCTTTCTTCAATTTCTTCCATAAATTTCATTACAAGATCTACGCTTTCTTTTGAGTGGCAATACCCCTTTTGTTGTCCATTAATTCTTGAACTCGTACATACAAAGATATGAGCTTTAGGTTTATTCATTGTGCATCATCCTTTCAAATTGCTTTTTTTAATTCTAATTGCTTGACCGCATATCCCAAACCGTCTTCAATGGTATAACAATATTCAACACTCATAATACCGTGCTCTGCTAATCGTTGCTTACCATGATAACCAATTCGCATGGTGAGCACTGCATCACAATCACTAAGAGCCTGAATCGTTGCATCTTTTCGTCCTTCTTCAGAATCACACTCTTCACTACCTAAGCAATATTGCTCAGTTTTACGATTTTCTAATAATTTAAAATTTTTGCCATCGCCTTCATAAATCAAAAATTCTGTTACATGACCAAAATGTTTATCCACTAGCTTACCATGCTTGGAAGTCACGGCAATCTTATATTCTTTACTGGCATCACTTTTTTCCACGGAAACTTCTTCTTTAGGTTGTGTCATACGGAATTCATTGGATCGGTCGTTGCCAAGTAAACCAATGGCATCAGCACGACACTGCTTACAGTGGCGCATTTGCTGCACATCAAGTTGACAAAGATCTCTCATTTCATTAATTTCTTTCATGCTAGTCTGAGGAAATTGCTCAAAAGCACTTCCGGGAGCTGGAATGAGCGGCATAATATTCGTCATAAAAACGCCTAACTCTTTCATCTTTTTTACGACTTCAGGAATATGATGGTCATTAATACCTTTGACCATGACAATATTGATTTTAACCAATACACCATGTGCCACTAAGTAGGCAATTCCTTCAAGCTGGTTTTTAAGTAAAATCTCAGCCCCCACAGCCCCTGTATAGGCTTGCCCCTCATAATTGACAACCTTATACAATTTTGCACCAATCTCAGGATCAAGACAGTTCACTGTCACTGTCACATGATGAATGCCAAGCTCGATCAGTTCATGGGCATATTTGGGTAACATTAAACCATTCGTCGATAAACAAAATAAGACATCTTCACCCTTGGCCTGAATAAGTTCAATGGATTTTCGCGCTACATCCCAATTTGCCAAGGCATCCCCTGGACCAGCAATACCCACTACACTTAAATTCTCAATCTTTTCTTTCACCCAAGAAAACTTTTGGCTCGCCATATCAGGTGTAAGCACTTCGCTCGTTACACCTGGTCGACTTTCATTCACGCAATCAAATTTACGATTACAATAATTACAGCTTATGTTGCACTGTGGCGCTACTGGTAAATGCATCCGCGAATACTTAGTATGAGCATCCGCATTGTAACAAGGATGTTTACTATTATCCATCACTTTCACCTCAATTTTCCCTAAAGATTGTAGGGTAATATTATCATTAATAAGATATAAATTCGGACAATTATTACTAAAGGAATCATAGGGTATGAGGTATACTCATACCCTACAGACGTACTTCCTATTTAAAGTTAAAGAGTTACTTTTAAGCTTTTTGATAAAATTTCTCATACATAGAACTTCTGTAAGATTTATATTTGTTTTCCAGCAGCGTATTGGTAATTCGATCAAGCAGCATCATAGTCCCAGTATAGCCTAAGGATAACAATCGCTGTCCGCCAACCCGGTCATGAATGGGAAATCCCAATCGAACCAATGGAATCTCGCCTTTTTCAGTCAAATAACGACCATCTGAAGGACCAATTCCAACATTGACTCTTGCTTCCTGGCTGGCAGCTAAAATATGGGCAAAATCAGTTTCAATTAAGATAGTACTGTCCTCTACCCCATCGGCTAATGCCGCTGCTAATAACTGGTTTAATTTACCCACTTGACTCCCTGTCGCAATAACAGCTGGGAAAACTCCATTTTCTAAGCAAGTTTTGGTGATCGCATAAACCATTTCTGGTTCACCAAAAATAACACACCGACCGGCAAAATTATATTTATGGGAATCAACCATCCCATCCAGCAAACGTCCACGTTCTCTCTTTAACCCATCAGTTACACTATGACCGGTAATTTCGATTAGAGTATTAATGAAACGATCTGTATTTTCCACACCAATCGGCAAGGGCAAATTATATAAAGGAACATTAAATTTTTCTTCTAAATATTTTCCTGGAGATATTTCATCATCAACGGTAATACCCATTTGAATGGTCGCCAATGCGCCACCCATATTTTTTATATCCTCAATTTTCGTCCCGCCAGCACTCATTTTTGTATACGGACGGATAAAAGGACGATCTAATGTGTCGGAAAAATCAGGACATAATACATAGTCTACTTTCATTTCTTGTAAAATACGTTTTAATTCACGGATATCAGCAGGACTCATATTCGGAATAATAATATTAATTTTATTGTTTTTTTGCGTCTCTTCTACCAACTGCATCAGCACTCTTTTAATCGTAAAAAAATATCCTTCAAAATGACTTCCACCATATCCAGGTGTTGATGCTGTTACAATTGGAAAGCCATCCATTTCGCGGTCAAGGAGATATTGGCTAGAAATTCGTTCAATATCCTCACCAATCGTTTCTGCCAAACAGGTTGTGACCACACCAATCAGTTTAGGATGATAGACTTTTATAATATTATCAAAAGCGAGCCGCAGATTCTTTTCACCACCATAAATCGTACCTTTTTCATTAAGAGAAGAGGAACCTACATCTACGGGTTCATTAAAATGTTCAGCAATATGTCTACGCATATAGGTACTACAGCCTTGGGACCCATGAACAATTACCATGGACTGTTCAATACCTTTTAGTGCTAAAATTCCACCCATTGGCATACACATATTACATGGATTTTCATTCACATTACGATATTGCACATGATCGTTTAACTTCTCAGCCATGGTCTGTCACCCCCTTGCCAAACTCGGATTCGATAAGACTGTTCCACACAGGGGAACAAACGGTGGAGTACACTTCTTCCGCAAAATTTACAGCACCTTCAAAACCACTCAACGGATGCTTACGATCATGGTTATGATCGATGAAAGCCACTCCTAGCTTATAAGCGAGAGGTCTTTCTTTCACACCACCTACTAGTAAATGAGCACCTTTTTCCATCATAAATCGTTCTAATTCAGCAGGGTTGGCATCATCCAAAATCACCGTTCCATCATCAACTAAGTTGTTGATAGTTTGATATTCTTCTTCTCTGCCTGTTTGTGTCCCAATCATGACGACATCAATACCAATTTCTCTAAATTGTTTAATGAGAGAGATTGCTTTAAATCCACCACCAACATAAACGGCTGCTTTCTTACCTTGGAGTTTACTGCGGTATCCTGCAATAATCTTTTCCACACGTGCTGTTTCTCTTGAAATCAACTCTTCTGTTTTACGAATGGTTGAGTCATTACCTATGGCTGCAGCAATTTTGCGAAGTGAAGTCGCTGTATCTTCAATTCCAAGAAAAGAGATTTGAACATAAGGAATACCGTATAACTCTTCCATTTTCCCTGCAAGATAGATCATAGAACCAGCACATTGTATGATATTAAGCTTGGCTTTCGGAGCTAATTTCAATGCTTCATAGTTAGAATCACCAGTAAAAGTAACATTAATTTGAACACCAATTTCTCGTAGATAATTATGAATAATCCATGCTTCACCAGCTAAATTAAAGTCACCTAGATAATTGATACTCTCTGTTTTTTGAATGACAATTTCTTCTGTCGGCTTTATCAATGTCAAAAGAGCGTCTGCTGCCGCCCTGTAGCCTGCGGATTTATTGCCAATAAATCCGCTAGACTCTACAGGTATAACTTCAATATTATGCTTTCGGGAGGCTTCTGCGCAGATGGCTTTTAGGTCATCACCAATTACGCCCACTATACATGTCGAATACACAAAAATCAGCTTAGCCCGGTACTTCTCCATTAGCTCGTCAATGGCAGTCGTGAGTTTCTTCCCGCCACCAAAAATGACGTCTCGCTCTTTCAAATCAGTGGAAAAGCTATTGCGATATAACTCAGCGCCGCTGCTAAGACTACCGCGAATATCCCAAGTGTAGCTAGCACAGCCAATCGGCCCATGTACCAAATGTATGGCATCTGTAATTGGATTGAGAACCACTCTGGCTCCACAATACACACAGGCTCTTTGACTTACACAGCCAGCGGAACTGTCAGTATCACATTGTAGTTGTTTTTTATTTTTTCCTTTAGTTAGAATAAACCCATCTCTTTCTGCAATTGTTCCCGTATTGTTCTCAACCATTGCACATCTCACTCCTCTCCCGAAAACATATAGAATAAGCAATTATACTATCTTAATTAAGACTAAAGGGATTACTGGGGATATCACACAGACCCTCTATATGATATTCCCAGCAAACCAGCAGTTTAACTATTCATTACATAACCAATTCGAAATCTTCATCACTTGCATCACGGTCAGCTCGATCAAGTAGTGCATTACTAATCATTTCTACTACACGAAGCGCTCCACGATAACCAACGATTGGCAAGTAGGAATGTACACTACGATCTAGGATTGGGAAGCCAATCCGTACAAATGGAACATCTTCAGCCCGAGCAATATATTTACCATAGGTATTACCAATTAATAAATCAACTGGTTGATTTTTCATCCATTGATGCAAGGTAAATAAGTCACCTGCACTCTTGATATTCGCCTCAATTCCAGTACCTTCCATCATTGTGCGAATATTGTCTTCAAAACTTCCTGAGAGAGAGTTTGAAGTTCCGCCTGGAGTACCTGTCAATACATGAATGGGTTTCATACCTAAACTGAGTACTAATTCAGTAACGCCAGTAACAATATCAGGATCACCAAATATAGCTACTGTCTTACCATGGAAATGAAAGTGAGTATCTGTCATAATATCTACTAATTGACCGCGTTCAACTTCTACTTCTTTAGGAATTTCAGTGGCAAAGTTTTTACGAAGTGCCATTAAGAATGCATCAGTTGCTTTAATGCCAATCGGCGTATTTAAAACAGTAGCTGGAACATTGCATTTTTTAGTTAATAGTTCCGCCGCATCATTCGATGCAAAACGTCCAAGTGCTACTGTAATTTTAGAATTACCTGTATCTTTTATCTGCGCAACTGTTGCGCCGCCTTCAGGATACATTTGAAACTCGCCAGTCATTGGTGAGTCAACAACACCTGATGTATCCGGGAACATGATATATTTAATACCCATGCTTTCTGTTAAACGCTTAATTTCCCGCATATCACCAGGGTTCACAAAACCAGGAATCAAATTAACTTGTTCTTTTTTCTCATTGGAAGCACTTTCTGCGAAATAAGTCACCATAGCTTTTGTCATATTAGAAAAACCAGTAACATGAGATCCTACATAACTAGGAGTATTAGCATGAATAACGACTTTGCCCTCAGGAACGTCAGCGGTTTTGATGATACTTGGAACATCATCACCGATTGTTTCAGTTAAGCAAGTGGTATGAACCGCGATCACTTCTGGTTTATAAAGGTGAAAAACGTTTTGGATGGATGCTTTTAAGTTTGCACCACCACCAAATACGGATGATCCTTCAGTAAAACTACTAGTCGACGCCATTACCGGATCACGGAAATGACGAGTTAAGTGCATGCGGTGATATGAGCAGCAACCTTGTGAACCATGACTATGCGGCAAGCATCCATGAATACCAAGAGCAGCATACATTGCACCAATTGGTTGACAAGTTTTTGCTGGGTTAATCATACCGCCACTTGTACGTTCTTTTATCTCTTTTGGTGTGCAATCTAACATGTTATGCCACTCCTTCCTCAGCGAATTTTCCTTCTAATAATGGTTGATCTTTCCATGGTGGAGTAATGTAATTCCACGTAGGAGTCGAAAAACCCATGCTAATATCTCTAGCAAAATTTACAGCACCATTAAAACCAGCATATGGTCCACTATAATCATAGGAATGTAATTGTTTCGACGGAATACCCATTTTTTGAATGACGTATTTGTCCTTGATCCCTGAAGTAAAAATATCTGGTTTTAAGATTTTGATAAATTCTTCTGTTTCGAAATGGTTGAGATCATCAACAATGATGCTGCCATCTTTCATATCAAAACGCAT
Organism: Pelosinus sp. sgz500959; assembly: GCF_042610375.1. Taxonomy (NCBI): domain Bacteria; kingdom Bacillati; phylum Bacillota; class Negativicutes; order Selenomonadales; family Sporomusaceae; genus Pelosinus; species Pelosinus sp. sgz500959. The sequence continues at coordinate 4,238 of NZ_JBGJZL010000016.1, read as the reverse complement.
GCCCTTATATTCACTGAGCGGAATTTTAGTTTTTAGTTCTTCTAATCTCTCTGGAGAAACTTTCAGTTTGAAACGTTTTTCATCGGCCTCAGGCATATAGTGAGGGATATTTTTGCTATCTGCATCTGTTTTGATGGTAGGAATAACATGACGTCCTTCATAATCATCGCGATGGGCAAATTCATAACCTGCCAATAATGTTTCAACACCAAGTTCAGTAAATAAATTTTGGAAGTGATGACCACGTGATCCACCAACAAAGCAGAATGCAGTTTTTCCTTCACAAATTTTCTTGTACTGATCAATGATTGGTTCGATTCTTGATAATTCTCTAGCGATAACAGCTTCTGTATTTTTTGTTAATTCTTCGTCATCAAAGTATAGAGCCATGTTACGTAGTGTCTCAATGGTTGCCTGAATACCAACAAAGTTAACTTTCAGCCATGGTGTTCCATATTTCTTTTCTAACATTTCTGCAATGTAGTTAATGGAACGGTGACATTGAACTAAGTTAAGCTCTGCTACATGAGCATTTTTGAGATCTTCATAAGCACCATCACCAGTCATAACTGATACTACATGATAACCGACGTCTTCAAGAATACGTTCAACTTCCCAGCCATCACCACCGATATTATACTCACCAAGGAGATTAATCGGGAATTTAGCGGGTGCTTTTTCTAGATCACCAGTACCAATGACCTTTTCCATCAGGATATTATTTGCAATATGGTGACCTGCGGATTGGCTAACGCCTTTATAACCTTCACAGCTAAAGGACAATACTTGAACGCCATGTTTTTCTTCAGCAACTTTTGCGACAGCACCCATATCATCACCGATTAGACCGACTGGGCAAGTTGCAGATAAGGTAATTGCTTTCGGATTAAAAATTTCCATGACTTCATCGATAACCTTAGCCAGTTTCTTTTCGCCGCCAAATACAATATCACTTTCTTGCATATCAGTAGAGATACAATAATTGATGAAATTGTTCGTAGGATCGTCACTTTGTGCTTTATTTCTACGTGTTGCCCATGCATAATAACCGCAACCGATTGGTCCATGAACAATATGCACCATATCTTTTATTGGGCCAAGAACAACGCCTTTACAGCCTGCATAAGCACAGCCTCTATTGGTAATAATACCAGGAATGGTTCGAGTATTTGCTTCGATTTGTTGAGCTTCTAACTCCCCATTTTTAATAAATATATGTTTTTTACGATTTTTTTGCACTTTAGATGGATACTGATCAAGTATCTCTTGCAATTGACTTTCTGTCATTCCCATTTTTATTACCTCCTTTTATACAGCGCTTTCTCCTGTTTCACCAGTACGAACACGCACAACATCGCTCACTGGCAAGACGAATATTTTACCATCACCAACATTGTTGCAAGTTTTATTTGCGAGAATAATGGCCTGCACTATTTTTGTTACATCCTCATCATGGGCAAGGATGGTAAAGAGTCTGCGAGGAAATAAGCTAGTTCCTACCAGAAAATCTGTAATCAATTTTTCTGCTTCCCCAGTCTCATCGTCTCCTGCCATCATTAGAAGCTCTTTTTTACGATCTGAAATGAGCGTTGGATTGGTGACAAGTTTTCCACGGCCTTCTACTTTTATAGCTGTGAAACCAGCAACTCCAGACTCTACCAAGGCTTGCTTAGTAGCTCCAGTCTTATTCATACGCACTACAGCGATAATCTCTTTCATCTTCAGCCCTCCTTATAGAGTTGGAATGCCACTAGAAATTGTATAAGCCTCTTCAACTGGTCCAACGAAAATTTTACCGTCGCCATACGCACCTTGTTCACCAGTTTTAGCGTATTTTAAAACGATACGAACTAGATCCTCTTTATCCTCATCACGAATTGCCATCATGATCATCACTTTAGGAATTTCGTCATAAATAACACCGGATATTTTAATCCCTTTTTGTTTACCGCGCCCAACTACATCGACAACAGTTGCGGCATGAAAGCCAGCTCTTGAAAGTTCGCTTAATACTTCATCTTTTTTCTCAGGTCTAACAATTGCTCTTACCATTAACATGCTGTTTCCCCCTAAAATTTCTTTATTTTTTAAACAGTACGTATTTTTTTATGAATTATAGATCCATAAAACCATATTGCATCATGATTTCTTCAAGTCTGTCTTGTGTCATTGGTTTAGGGATAACAAACATTTTGTTACTGTCAATCGCTTTAGCTAGTGCACGATACTCATTGGCTTGACCTGATTCTGGGTCAAAGTCAACAACTGTCTTTTTATTAATTTCTGCACGTTGAACCAGATTGTCGCGAGGTACAAAATAGATCAATTGGGAACCAATTTCTTCAGCGAATGCTTTTAATAGTTCATATTCTTTGTCAACTTTACGGCTGTTGCAAATAATACCGCCTAGTCTTACTTTACCGTTTACAGCATATTTTTGAATACCTTTTGCAATGTTGTTAGCAGCATATAGTGCCATGAGCTCTCCAGAAGCAACAATGTAAATTTCTTCAGCTTTACCTTCACGAATCGGCATTGCAAACCCGCCGCATACAACGTCACCTAGTACATCGTAGAATACATAATCAAGATCATCAGTGTAAGCACCTAAAGATTCAAGCATATTAATGGAAGTAATGATACCACGACCTGCGCAACCAACACCTGGCTCAGGACCGCCTGACTCAACACACATAGTACCACCAAAACCTGGTTTGAGGATATCTTCTAGATCAATATCGTCGCCTTCATCACGTAAAGTATCTAGTACTGTTTTTTGACACAATCCATGAAGTAAAAGTCGAGTGGAGTCAGCTTTAGGATCGCATCCAACCACCATAATATGTTTACCGGCTTCAGCTAAAGCACCTACTGTATTTTGAGTTGTAGTGGATTTACCAATACCACCTTTACCATATATCGCGATTTGTCTCATGATTGAAATCCTCCTCATATTTTGAATTTATTTTTTATTTTGAGTTGAAAATAAGTTTGATTTAAATTATAATGAAATATGGGTACGTCAAATAGACCCTAGTGTCCGCTGGGAGTTAAAAGATTACCTACGCTTCATAGATACCGCAAATATCTATGGAGCATTTTTCTTACTTTCATCTGTCTGTAATCGATAATACCACCTCCTTCAATGTCTAGAAAAAGACAGATGGAGCTCATAAACGCCTTGACGTTTATAAGCTCCATTGCTTATAAATTACATTACCTAACAAAAGACAGAAAGCTTACAAGGGAATGAATCCACTTGTAAGCGCCATTGCTTTTGCTTATTAACTTGAGTTGAGTATAACATAGATCATTTACTAGAGCAATACCTTTATTAATAGTCGCAATATTAAATTTTCAAAGTAAAATAATAACATTTAACATAGAAAAGAACGTCCCATCTCTAAACAGAAGGGACGTTCTTCTTTATGTCATTAACCATTAGCCACCCAAATATGCTTTTCGTATGTCTTCACTCGCTGCTAGTTCCTTCGCATCACCAGCTAAAGTAATGCGTCCTGTTTCCAGTACATAAGCACGATGAGCAATGGATAAAGCCATATGAGCATTTTGTTCAACCAGTAAGACCGTTGTGCCACTGGCATTAATATCTTTCACAATCGAGNTACATAAGCACGATGAGCAATGGATAAAGCCATATGAGCATTTTGTTCAACCAGTAAGACCGTTGTGCCACTGGCATTAATATCTTTCACAATCGAGAAAATTTCTCGGACTAAAAGCGGAGCAAGACCCATCGAAGGTTCATCAAGAAGCAGTAAACGCGGACGGCTCATGAGAGCTCTCCCCATGGCTAACATCTGCTGCTCACCACCTGACATGGTACCTGCAAGCTGACTCCGACGTTCAGCAAGTTTAGGAAAACGTGTAAAGACTTGATCAAAATCTTCCTTGATCCCTTTGCTATCTGTACGAATATAAGCACCAAGCTCCAAATTTTCCATGACTGTCATATTTGCAAATACACGACGGCCTTCTGGAACCTGAGAAATACTCATTTTCACAATATCTTGTGCAGCTTTCCCTGCTATATTTTGACCTTCAAAGGTAATTTCACCAGTCTTGGGTTTTAAAAGACCGGAAATCGTACGAAGTATCGTACTCTTACCAGCGCCATTGGCACCGATTAAGGTGACAATTTCACCTTCCTTAACGTCAACACTAATTCCTTTGAGCGCATGAATCGCACCATAATAGACATTAATATTATCAATTTT
>NZ_JBGJZL010000015.1:0-85406 GCF_042610375.1 Pelosinus sp. sgz500959 | reverse complement strand
TCGACTTGCATGTGTTAGGCACGCCGCCAGCGTTCGTCCTGAGCCAGGATCAAACTCTCCATAAAAGTTATATTATGAAGAACCTTGATGGCTCTTTAAAAAACTTACTTGTGTCAGTATCACTTACGTGACCCAACATGTGTGTACTCAAAACGAGTACGGCACATCTGGCTTATTTTAACTTTACTTACATTGTTTAGTTTTCAAAGAACACCTCGCCGCTTATTGCGACTAAAAATTATTTTAACATATCTATTGTAAAATGTCAACTTTTTTTATGTTGTTGTTGGCAACTCATTTATAATAACATGTTATAAGGAATCGTGTCAAGAGTTTATATTTTTTATTTCTCTCATTATTTTTCAAAAAACAAAAGACAATTACCGATAATTGCAATGATTATCTTATACGTTCAGGACTACCTAGCCAAATATGCAATTGCAATCACTTTCATTTAACTCATGTTTTCATTCTAATATTAAGCAACTTTTTGAATCGAGTGGTTATCAGGATCATATACAGATACACTATTACGTCCACTATTTTTAGAATGATAAAGAGCCTGATCTGCATAGTTGTATAGTTTTTCCTTATCAAAACAACAAGGCGGCTGAGGAAGAGTACAAACCCCAATTGAAACAGTCACAGAAATTCTGTTTGCATCGAGAAGAAATTCATGCGAATCAATCCCCTTTTGGATTCGATTCGCAACACTGATTGCCTCTTGTGAAGTATTATTCGGTAGCAATATTCCATATTCTTCACCACCGATGCGCGCTACCAAATCTCCACCTCGAGTATTGTCTTGAATAATTTTTGCCAATTCTAATAACACTTGATCACCAATTTGATGTCCATATGTATCATTAATTTTTTTAAAAAAATCAACATCAATAATCAACAGTGAAATGGGTTGATATTGACAAACCAATGCTTTGAATTTTTGTTCTAAGGTATCAAAAAAACACCGCCGATTCGCAATGGCCGTCAACGGATCTGTCATAGCCATCACTTGCATTTGATTTCGTGACTGCCATAAGTCATCAACCGCCTGTTGCAAATCTTTTTCCCTCTTTTCGATTTGCCGCGCCATCCAGTTCATATCACGCATAAGAGCGACCATCTCGTCTTCGCCATCTCTTCCCTCACTAGATAAAGGTAGTAACTTATGGTAATTCCCCCCCTTGACTTGAGAACACAATTCTCTCATATTACGTAACGGTTTTTCTACCAACCATTGAATTGTTAAACTAGGCATTCCCAAAATCAAAAGTAGAGCACTCGCTAACGATACGGCTTCAATCTGACTAAAATTTTTATTTGTAGTCAATAAAGAATCTGATGCCATCCAATATATAATGCCCTGAGGGATTAATAGCATCACTAGAAAAATTAGCCGAATCTTATTTACCAAAGTTCTCTCCTCCTCTTCCAAACGCCAGCCGGCAACAATAGTGGGGAATTTTTTTACACCATTATAAGAAAATTCCACTCAATTGAAAACCATTCTCATTATATAGTAAACATTCATGTAACCATTGTCAATATTATTTTAAATAAATAAAGTCCCTCAAGATTCTTTTCATCTTAAGGGACTTTATTCTACTATATTGTTTCTTTCATAAATGCAGTTAACTTTTCTCTATCTGGTAATCCATCATTATCACCAGGTGACATTACTGCTAAAGCGCCAATCGCAGTACCACGTTTTACTGCATCTTGCAATGGCAACTCTTCTAGCAGTGCGCTCACCACACCAACAGCAAAACCATCACCTGCACCTACCGTGTCTACCACATGTTCTACACGAAAGCCTTGTGTATAAAAGCACTGGCCTTCTGAACTTGTATATGCTCCCTCCGCTCCTAATTTTATCACAACAGTCTTAACGCCAGCATCATGATAAAAAGCGGCAATTTCCTCTACAGTCTCTTTTCCCGTCAATAATTTTCCTTCAGCAATACCTGGAAAGACGATATCAGCACGACACGCTAAATCATTAATGACTTGCGCCATTTCTTTTTTATCCTGCCAAAGACCAAATCGCAGGTTCGGATCATAGGAAATCTGAATTCCCCTTGAACGTGCTTGTGCCATCAATTCATATACAAGAGCACGACAACCAGTTGATAATGCCGGAGGGATACCCGTCAGATGAATATGATCAAACCCGTCCCAATTCAAATTTGCGATTGTTTCCACGTTCATATGTGATGCCGCTGAATTTCGCCGTGATGAGAATACTTGCGGATCTCCGCTCGTAACTTTTTCTTTCCACTGCATGCCTGTTACATATTGTGCATCATAAGTAAGATATGAAGTATCAATTGTATTCTCTTTTAAAAATTTCTCAATACCTTTACCAAACGGATCATCACCTAATTGGGTAATATAAGTCACTTGATGTCCCAAACGCACCATACCGATTGAAAAATTAACCTCTGCACCTGCAACGAAACGGGAAAAACTTTCTACATTTTCGAGCGAACCTTCCGCATCGGCTACAAAAAGTGCCATTGGTTCACCTAATGTAAGAATTTTACTCATGTTAGTACCCCCTATTTTAGAAAAAACGATTACTACGCTTTTTCCATTACTTCTTTATTATTCATATAGCCACTCCACCAAGCTGTTAACATCGGCACCATAATGGCCGTCACGATAACAGATGCCGCAACTAATGCTGTAGCTGCTTGAGCAACAGGCTTAAATTCTGGAAGCATTTCGCCAATAATAAGAGGATTGGTAACGGCTGCTCCTGCGGTACTCGACGCTGCAATTCCTGCAGTACCATTCCCACCACCAATATATTTATCGGCAAGCATGAGAGGAATACCAGTGACGATGATAACTGCAACACCTAAGGTTACTCCCAATAAACCGGTCTTAAGGATAACAGTTAGATCAATTGTATTTCCTAAAGCAAACGCAAAAAATGGAATCATAACATGAGAGGCTTTACCGAAATATTCTCGTAGTTCATTATCCAGATTACCTAAAAGAAAGCCAATCAAGAAAGGAAGAACTGCACCCACAAATAAACGTGGTTCAAAAGTAGCCAGTCCTGAAGTTCCCATAATCAACATGGTCACCAATGGCCCCGATTCAACTGACATAAGTACAAATGCACCAGCTTCTTCTTTGGTCCCATACTGCTGCATGATTGAAGCATACAAACCACCATTTGTCATATCCATTGCTGAAATGAGTGCAAGAGTGGATAATCCAGCAAAAAAACCTGTTGCGACTCCATTGCTAGGTAATATCTGCGCAGCAATAACCGCCACAACCCAAGCAACAGCGATTTTGGTCACGACCAGAGTTCCAGATTTTCTTAAAACTGTACCAGTCGCTCTGACATCAATACCAGCACCCATACAGAAAAACCACACTGCAAGAATCGGCACGGTACCAGTAATGAGTCCATTGGTAAATGAACCGAAATATTTACCAGCATCAGGGGAAAAAGTATGACAAATAGCTCCTAAAAATAGAGGTACCAGCATCAGACCTCCAGGAATTTTCTCAATGCTCTGCTTAATTTTCATAGTATACATCCTTTCTTCCTACAGTTTTTCACATACTTAGAATTTATAATTGCAATACCTAAATAGAATAATTGGACATTACTGACAACCCTGATTTACGAATGCTTAACATACTCCTTTCTTTTCATTTCCCACTATACGGATTTTTTTATCATTTTTATAATGTGATTATATAGTATAATCACATTTTTCGCAATAATGTTTGCAAATTTTTAAAATCTTCTTCACCATGCGGACTTTTTTTTCATATATGAACAATTAAAAATAAAAAGACTTAACTACAGTTTCGGCTGTACCAAATCTTGTATTTTCATGTCAATTAGCGTTATCTATACTCTATTGCAACTTCTTTGTTTTACATTCTAGCTATTTTTATAGCTTCTATGAATTGTTTTGCTTTGGTTGCGATTGTCAAATAGTCTCCCGTTCTTGCACTTGCGATCAAATTTCCACCAACGCCAACAGCGACACAACCAGCTTTAATCCAATCACCTACATTATTGATATCGACCCCGCCAGTTGGCATTAACCGCGCCTGCGGCAATGGGGCTTTTATTGCTTTGACAAAACCAGGTCCCATCATTTCACCAGGGAAAACTTTTATAATATCAGCGCCAGATTCCATACCTTCGACGACTTCTTTAATCGTCATAGCTCCTGGCATAATTGGAACGGCATAGCGATTACACAGTTTTACAGTTTCGATATTCAAACAAGGAGCCACGACATATTGAGCACCACTCAACAAAGCAATCCGTGCTGTTTCTGGATCTAAGACAGTACCAGCGCCAACTAAGATTTCTTCTGGTGAATAACGTTTTGATAATTCACTAATAATCTCATGGGCTCCAGGAACGGTAAAGGTAATTTCAACAGCCACAACGCCACCGTCAATACAAGCTTCTGTGATCTTAATCGCTTCACTTTTAGTCTCCGCCCTCACTACTGCGACTAGCCCCACACCACAAATTTTAGAAATTACTTTCTCTTTTTCCATCATCAACCTCCACAGTATTAGAATTTTCCATTAATTTTATATATTATAAAATGATTCGCCAATTCATATCACCGTTGGGGCAAATGCATTCACAAAAGCCCCAAACAGTAATAAAGAGGACATATCTTATATCTTTATCTCGCTAACCAGCCACCATCAACCGCAATGGTATAACCATTCACATAATCAGAAGCAGGTGCTGCTAAAAATACGACTGGTCCTTGTAAATCTTCTGGTAATCCCCAACGTCCTGCTGGAATACGATTTACAATTTCTGCATTACGTTGTTCATCTGCACGAATTGGAGCTGTATTAGCAGTTGCCATATAACCTGGCGCAATGGCATTCGCATTAATATTATATTTAGCCCATTCATTGGCCATTAAACGAGTAATCCCCATTACACCACTTTTACTACCTGTGTAGGAAGGTACACGGATACCACCTTGGAAAGACAACATCGAAGCGATGTTGATAATTTTACCGCCTTGACCTTGTTTAATGAATTGCTTTGCAACTGCTTGGCTAAAGAAGAACACAGTTTTAAGATTGAGATCCATAACATCATCCCAGTCTTTTTCAGTGAAATCAATGGCATCTGCCCGGCGAATTGTACCTGCGCAATTTACTAATATATCAACCTTACCAAAAATAGAAACTACTTTTTCCACAACGCCATTAATCGGTTCAATACTCATCAAATTGGCATCTACTGCTAAAAATTTTCTGCCAGCGCCTTCAATAAGTTGTTGTGTTTCAGTGTTGTCACCTAGACCAACACTTACGATATCGGCACCTGCATTTGCAAGAGCAAGAGCCATTCCCTGCCCCAATCCCATGGCAGCTCCTGTAACAATAGCTACTTTTCCTGTCAAATCAAACATACTCATTTTATACTTTCACCTATCCCATTCTATTTTATTACGATTCTAGACACCAAACTCATATTTACTATTTTAAGGTGTTCATTCCCACGTGATCCATGTCATCAAAAGTTTGATTTTCTCCTGCCATGCCCCAAATGAACGTATAGGATTGGGTACCTACACCACAATGAATCGACCAGCTAGGAGAAATAATGGCTTCTTCATTTCTCATGACTACATGTCGTGTCTCAGTAGGTTCTCCCATGTAATGAAAAACAACCGCATCTTCAGGAAGATTAAAATACAAATAGACTTCCATACGACGATCATGAGTATGACAAGGCATCGAATTCCACATATTTCCTGGTTCAAGAACTGTCATGCCCATAACAACTTGACAACTTTTTACGCCTTGCGGATGAATGTATTTGTAGATATTACGATCATTGGATTTTTCGATCGAACCAAGATGATTTGGAACAATATCGCTACGCTCAATTTTCACTGTAGGATAAGTCTTATGAGCAGGAGCACTATTAAAGTAAAATTTAGCAGGCTTAGTTGCATCAGCGCTTGAAAAAGTAATTTCTTTTGCACCCATACCAATATATAAGCCATCAGTAGTAGCTAAGTTATATTCTGTACCATCGACAACAACTAGACCAGGAGCACCAATATTAATAATACCCATTTCCCGTCTTTCAAGGAAATAATCTACGCCCATTCCTGATGCCACTTGAAGAGCTACAGGCTTAAGAGGACAGACGCCTCCTGTAATCATCCGATCAACGTGGCTATAGACCATATTGACTTCATTAGGGATAAATAGGTTTTGAATTAAAAAATCATTTCTTAACTCTTCAGTTGTATACCTTTTTACGTCTCTTGGATGAACTGAATGTCTAATATCCATTTAAAAATCCCCCTTAAATTCCACCATACGGATTTATTTTTCACTTTCACTATACATATACGCTAAAACTTTTTAAATTCCTGCTTATTTTCCCAAAATAATAAACATTTATCCACTATGTAGATTTTTTGTTTCATTTTTATGATATTTATATCTTTCGCTTCTAACTATGCTAAATAAAAAAGACCATTCATCAATTTTGCCGATCAGCGTAATCAATGAATGATCTTTTTTTATAAATTAACCAACATAACCTAACACGCGTGAAATACGCAAGGTACTGTCTAGTAATCTACTCACTACTTCTTTTTCAATGAAATCACGAGAGAAACGTGTGGCTAGCCCTGATATACTAATGGCAGCAACTATTTTTCCCCCATTATCATAAATCGGTGCACCAATACAACGTCCTTCCATTTCACTTTCTTGTTTATCTAATGCATAGCCCAATTTGCGGACTTCTTCCATTTCTTGCAAATATTCTAAAGGTTTTACTAAAGTATGTTCTGTTCTTCTATCCATACCTTCTGCCTCCAAAATATTTAATATTGACGCATCGGTATGCTTCAACAATAAGGCTTTTCCCAAAGCAGTACAGTGTACTGAATTAGTTGTACCCAACTTCGCAACCAACCTTGATGCATGTGGACTTTCCACTGTATCGACATATAGAACTCTATTTTTCTGTAAAATTGCCAAATGCACCGTTTCTTTCGTAAATTGATTTAAAGATTCTAAATAAGATTTTGCAATATGCTTAATTTCAAAATCTTTTTCAGCCCACTGACTCATCATCAACAATTGATATCCTAGACGATAGTTTCCATTCTCATCACAAAAGGCATAGTTTCGATTTTCAAGATTATTTAATAAACGATAGACTGTGGATTTGGGAAGTCCTGTTTCCTCAGTAATTTTCTTTATACTGATAGGCGCTCCACTATTTCCAATTACTTCCAATATGTCAAACGCCCGATGTAGCGATTGAACTTCTAATTTCCCAGCCATTTTAATACCCCTTTCTCATCTCTTACACTCTAGATGCTACGATTCGTATCATTTTTATTTTGCTTCATGATTGAAAATTTTAAACCTTATGCATTTCCACTATACGGATTAATTTTCTATTTCAATTATATACGGTATATACGAGAAAATTTTCTTAATCCCTGCTTATTTTTTTCGAAACAATATTTTTTTCTAATTTATGAGATCTTTTGTACTTCTTAGTCTTGGCTTAATTTTTCCTGTCATTGCCAAATGGACTAATAAATAAATTTCGTTCTTATAAACTCAAAAATAAGGACAACTGGTGAAATTATTCTTCATCAGTTGTCCTTATTTACTTCAAAACGATCTTACTTGCATTTTTATGAAAAAGTTTTGTTTTTAGCTGAATTTCCGAATGCAGAGCTTAAAAATTTCCCCAAGGAAAGGGTGTTACTTCCTGAAAGAACCAATGCCATTGCAATCGCTAATAAGGATACATCAAATTCATATCCATTAAGAAATCCTTTGCTCAGTTTGACTGTAAAAATAGCGCCCAGCATAATCATAATAATTCCAACTGCTGCTGCACGAGTGAATAGACCAAGAATCAAACACGCTCCACCTATCGTTTCAATTGCAGTCACTACATAAGCGAGTATCGCAGGCAGCCCAATTGAGGCAAAAAACGCAACAATCCCCTCAAATCCTGAAATTTTTTGTAAACCATGAGCCAAAAAAATGACTCCTAAAGAAACACGAAGCACAAGCATGCTCCATTCATAATAACGTTTTGACATGATTCATTACCTCCATTTTCTTTTACTTATTGAGTTAGTCAATATTTTCAACAAAAAAGATACGGCATTTAGTGCATTAAATCATTGTTTTTGTAATACCGCAATAGTTCTTCATCCTTCTCACTATGACCTAAATCTTTAAATTCAACTACCCCCTGACCTACGCCGGGTAACTTTTCATAAGCTTGAACATATCCAAGAGTTTGTGATCCCATTACGCCCAAAAGCATACATAGGTCGCGAAAAGCACCTTCTGGTTTTGCCATCTCAATGAGTTCCTGATCGATTTTAAATACATCCATTCCCTTACCTTCAGAAAGTAACTGAAGGACTTGACGATCAAATTGTTCATGCTTCTCCAGCATCTTACCACTCATAAAACAACGAAGGTCATGAGACAGGGAACCAGAAGCTAAAAATAACACTTTGCCACCCCAATTTCTCAGTGTAGTTCCTAAAGTTCTCCCCCATCGAAATGCGCAGAGAGGAGAACCAGATACAGAGAGAGGAATTACAGGAATATTTTTATCTGGAAACATGAAATGTAAGGGAATCGTGATCGCATGATCAACACCGTGTTTGAGAGCATTAGGAAAAGTCAGGTTCTTTTCTCCAGCTTTCAAAAGCAACTCAGCCAATTGTGGATGCCCGGCAACATCATATTCAACCGCTGTGCGAAATCCATAATAATCCGTTACAGTTTTATGAAATGGTGAATTATCGATAAAAAATTTTTCTTCATTCTGCCAGTGAGTCGTTGCTGCTACTACAACTTCCACACCCCATTCTTGCATTTTTACCCCAATATCTTGAAGAGCTTTTATAACTGATGATGATTTATGATCCATCTCATCCTCTAGCAACGTTGGAGCATGTGGCACAATCGCCCCATAAATATTTGAATCTATTTTCATGATACTCATCCTTTCTAGCTTATATACTGATCATCATTTAGATTTGACTTCCTATATAGAAACCAATCCATTAATGACTGCATTCTAATATCTTAGTCAATACGAGATCGAAAAAAGATACGGTTTGATTGAGCTAGGTATTCAAAATAAAATGAATCCCAAGAAAAAGTATTCAACACTCTCTTGGGATTCATCTCATTTTGAAAAGCTATATTTACAGGCTCTTAGATTGACAAACATCACCAGATAAAGTATACTCAAATAAATTTAACTGCTGACTAGAATACTAGAGGTGGACAAGGAATGTGTTTGTTACACGATTCTCTAGTCCATCTTTTTTTCTTTTCAGTTGAAAAGAAAAGGAGTGAAAAGGTATGAAAAGGACTTTCGATACAACCAGTGAAATTAGCTATTTTAGTCGATTTAGTATTAAAGCGAAGTTGATTTTATTCACAGTATCACTTACCTTACTCGCTATCGTTGCTACTTTAGTACCTGCGCTTTATCTTCTAACTGAATATAATAACAATGTGGCAACTGAGCAAGTAAAGGAAAGTATGAATGGACTGACCACAACTCTTGAAGATTATAAAAAAAATTCACTCAATTTTGGAGCTGTTATCGCAAGTCATCCAGGAGTTATAAAAGGGATTAAAACCAAAGATGCAGATACTGTTTTACAAGAAATTGTTCCACTGCTCAAACGAGCTAACATTGATTTTGCCACAATCACTGATGAAACAGGTAAAGTCATCGTTCGTACTCATGAAAAAACCAAAGGCGATAGTGTGGTAAACCAAGCCAATGTTAAGAATGCTCTCACTGGTACAGCCTTTGCTGCAATTGAATCTGGCACAGCGGTTAAATTTTCTGCCCGAGCCGGGACGCCAGTTAAAGATGAACAAGGCAAGATTATTGGGGTCATTTCAGCAGGCTACTATATCAGTAATGATAAAGTCGTCGATCGAGTAAAAGAAAATTTTGGTACGGATGTCACATTATTTTTAGATGATACTCGTGTTGCCACAACGATTATCAAAGATGGTCAACGAGCGCTCGGTACTAAATTAAGTGAAAACGTTGCTACTAAAGTGCTTAAAGAAGGAGAACAGTATATCGGAAAAGCAGATATACTTGGAGCCCACTATATCACTCAATATGCACCATTGATAGGACCAGAAAACAAACCAATCGGCGCCTTGTTTGTTGGTAAAAATGTTGAATCCCTTACGACTGCACGAAATAAAATCGCAATGGTCATCGGTGGTATTTCATTTTTTGTGATGTTGATCGTTATCATACTTGCTACTATCATTTCTAATAAAATAACTCAACCAATTCGCAAACTAGCGACCGCTATTGGCTGGGTTGCTAGTGGGGATCTCAGCAAATCAGTTGAGATATCTACAAAAGATGAAATCGGCTTGCTTGCAAATGGCTATAACACAATGATCGAACAACTAAAAAATTTGATTACAAATGTTAATTCTTCCGCTGAAACTTTAACGAGTGCGTCCAAAGCCCTTACGACAAGTGGTAACTATTCAGCCCAAGCAAGCCAGCAAGTTGCATCTGCCATTGCAGAATTGGCAAATGGCGCAGAGCTACAACGCTCATCAGTAGAAGAAACTTCTACTGTCATCGAACAAATTTCAACGGATATTCAGCAAGTCGCAACAAATGCTCACCATGTTGCTTTAACTACACAAAAAACCATTGTAACATCAAAAGAAGGTAGTCAATCTGTTGAAAATGCGGTTAGTCAGATGAATACCATTGAAATAGCAGTTGAAAACTCAGCTATAATGGTTACCAAACTCGGTGAACGTTCTAAAGAAATTAGCGGTATCATTGATACTATTTCAGGAATTTCCAAACAGACAAATCTCTTAGCTTTAAATGCCGCAATCGAAGCAGCGAGAGCTGGAGAACAAGGCCGAGGTTTTGCTATCGTAGCGGAAGAAGTCCGAAAACTAGCTGAACAATCCCAAGAATCTGCAAAACAAATTGCTCATTTAATTGGTGAAATTCAAAATGACACTGATAAAGCTGTCATTGCAATGAACGATGGTACCCGCGAGGTCAGAATTGGGGCCCAAGTCGTCACAGCAGCCGGTAAATCTTTTCATGATATAGCAGATTTAATTATGGATGTCTCTAACCAAGTAAATCAAATCTCTGCAGCTAGTCAACAAATGGCAAACGGTAGTCAACAAATTGTCACTTCCATCAATAAAATTAATGAAGTAAGTGCAGAAGCTGCAGGTCAAACACAAAATGTTTCTTCTATTACCGAAGAGCAATCTGCATCAATAGAAGAAATAGCCTCATCAAGTCAAGCACTGGCTAAAATGGCCGAAGATCTGACCCATGCCGTTAATAAATTTAAAACATAAGGATCATCATATTTCCTTACTTTTTAATAAAAGTTCCATTATCAATTTCGCGAAAGGCTTGTTGCAATTCCTCTCGCGTATTCATGACAATCGGTCCACCCCAGGCAATCGGTTCTTGAAGCGGTTGTCCTGAAAAGAGTAGAAAACGCATACCATGGTCACTTGCACGGGCAAAAAACTGTTCACTATTTTCAAACAGCACTGCCTTATGACTCTCAATTACAGTTTGCATTTCAGTATCAAAACAACCTGATCCTTCAACGATATAGATAAATAATGTTTCCTCTATATCCGTTGCCATGCTCCATTCCTTTCCTGGTGCTAATTCTACATCTAAGAATAATGTTTTTACATAATCCCCCTGTGTTGCTCCTTTTTTATCTCCATAACTTCCGGAGATAATACCGATCGTACACCCCTCTTCTTGTATTTTAGGAATCATGGATGCTGAAATATCCCGATACTGGGGCCTCGTCATTTTATCTTTGCGAGGAAGATTAAGCCAAAGCTGAACACCAAGCATCCGCTTCGAAGGTTGAGGCATTTCTTGATGAAGAATTCCACCACCAGCCGTCATCCATTGGCAGCATCCATCAAGGATGCTGCCTTTGTTGTTTAAGCTGTCGCGATGTTCAACATTACCAGCAATTAAATAGGTCACAGTTTCAATCCCTCGGTGAGGATGCCAGGGAAAACCTTTGATATAGTCTTTAGGATCGCGAGAATCAAAAGCATCTAACATTAAAAATGGATCAAACTCCTGAGTATCCCCATGACCGATAACTCGCACCAATTTTACTCCCGCACCATCAATTTGACTAGAGCCAGTCACAATTCTACGTATTTTTCGTATCGAACTCATCTGTAACATCCTCCCTTATCGTAATATATCAGATTAAAACTTAGAAAAAATATTCATAAATTTAATCTTTTATTTCATGAGAGCCTAAGTATTTCGACATGAGTACATATTGCTTCCCATCCCGTTCAAAACTGTCCCCTATTTTCTCCAAACCAAAACGCTGGTAAAAAGACACTTTGTCCATTCTTGCATGGCACCATATGCGATTCACTCCCATATGGTTAGCCTCTGCTAACATATATTCTAATAATTGAGTTCCATAGCCTCGATTTTGCATTACAATGCATGTAGCAAATTTACGAAATTGAGCTTCTTTGTCATGGAGAAATAGAGAAATAACTGAGATAAGTCTATTTTCAATAAAACCGCCATAATGAATCCCTCGATCATCGTCTTTTAGCTTCACATAGTCAATACTTTTCGTCGGCCACATGACTTTTTGCCGCAAATTCCATGTTTCTTCCATTGAGATCTTCTTAATTTCCATTGTTCTTTTACCCCTGACTCACTCAATTGTACATCGATAATAATGCCTAACTACATACTTTATTTAATTTTCGCCCAGTCAACTTCCTTAAATCCTACAAAAACTCCATCACCAGCAATTAAAATCGGACGCTTGACAAGCATTCCATCAGTGGCAAGCAAGGCAAGTTGTTCAGCCTCAGACATAGTTGATAACTTATCTTTTAGTCCTAATCCTTTATACACGAGTCCACTTGTATTAAAGAATTTTTTTAGAGGTAGCTTACTTTTCGTGTGCCATTCTTCTAATTCAGCGACCGTCGGATTTTGTTCTTTAATATTCTGCTCTTCATAGATAATACCATTGTCATCTAACCACTTTTTCGCTTTTTGACAAGTAGTACATTTCGGATAATATATAAATTGATATTTCACTACAGTATCCTCGCTTTCATAATCTAATCTCTCTTCACGATTCAACATAAATCATTTTCTTAGTCATACCACCATCAATAACAATATTCTGACCAGTGATAAAATCATTTTTTTCATCAGTCAAAAATAAGCACGCTCTAAAAATATCTTCTGGTTTTCCCACACGTTTAGCGGGATGTTGCAGATGATCATTTTTCGTTAATATGTCGTAATTATTATTTTCAATCCACCCTGGACTGATGGCATTCACGGTAATATTCTCAGAACCAAGGGAGAGAGCTAGAGCATGACTTAGTGATACGATTCCCCCTTTTGATGCAGCGTAAGCTTCAGAGTTTGGTTCAGACATCAGATAACGTGTAGAGGCAATGTTTACAATTCTACCATAATCATTTCCCCGGCAATATTTTGCAAATTCCTGAGCAGCAATAAATGCAGCTCTCAAATTGAGATTGATCACTTCATCCCATTCTTCAATTGTCAATTCATAGATAGATTTAAAAATACCTTTTCCGGCATTGTTGATTAGAATATCGATTTTGTGATATGTTTCAATAATCTTTTTAAACATACTTCTAATTTGCAGACTATCCTGTAAATCAATTTGATAAAAAATAGCTTTATGCCCATTTTCTATATATTGATTGACTAGCACTTTACCATTTTTTTCATCTATATCTGCGACAATCACAGTTGCCCCTAATTTTAAATATTCTTGGCTGATCACTTTGCCAATACCATTAGCACCACCCGTTACCAAAATAATTTTATCAGTATACTTCATATTCTTCCCCTATCCGTATCCAATTTAAATCCTTCAGTATTGACAATTCCATCACACGATCAACAAGATTCATAGCTTATTATCGATTGAGTAAGTTGAATAAATTAACCCTAATACTATCGAGGAGAGGATATGGTTATTGTATTTTTCATCTTACCTTCTTCAGATCCATGAGTATATCCAACAACATCGAAATGTTCTCCAAGCCGCTTTGCCAACATCTCATAATTTGACGCTTTACTTCGCATGCAAGAAGACAAATGAACCACATCCACACCATTTTTAATCATTGTCTCAATTTTACGGTCAATATCACCATCAGCGTGTGAAAAAGCAACAAGTTCTATTTCACCCTCATATCTCTCAAAAGCATCTTTTTTCTGAAAAAAAGCATTCAAACAACCTCGACCTGTACAACGCTCCATGGTTTCTTCTCGAACTAATATAGCAATTTTCATAAATCACCTCATACTTATATTTTCATTAATTCCTTTAGTCGTCTTTCTAAGTTTGCGAATAACTCTTCAAAGGTTTCAAGGTCCACATTTTTTATTTTTTCTTCAGCCAACAAGGCTTGCTCCGCTATCTCTTTTGCCCTTACATTTCCGGCAGAGCCTTTTAGACGATGGAGAAGACTTGCTGCTGCTTCAAAGTTTTTTTCAAAAATATGGTGTTTAATATCACTGATCAACTGATCTGCTTGCTCACAGAATTTTAGGAGTATCATTTCACTTGTTTCTTTATCTAAACCAGTGGCTTCCATGAGAGCACCGAGCGTTGTCTCGAAAATAGTATTATCTTCGAGCTGATTAGGCTCGTTAACCCGCATATTTACATATTTTTGAACCACTTCAATTACTTCGCTAATATTGATTGGTTTACTAATATAATCATCCATTCCTGCTTCTAAGCATTTTTCTCGATCGCCTTTTAAAGCATAAGCAGTCATCGCGATAATCGGCGTGCGAAAATTCATCTTTTTTTCTTTATTTCGAATCATGGCCGTTGCAGAATAACCATCTAGATAAGGCATATTAATATCCATCAATATCACATCAATATTTTCTCTTTCAAATGCCAAAACAGCTTCATTCCCATTTTCTACTGCTATCACTTTAAAACCATTTTTCTGTAAAATAATTGTAACCATATTTCTACTGACTAGATCATCTTCAGCAAGTAATATTGTTTTAATCTCTCGATTTTCATACTGAATCAATTCGCAATCAACCTCCTCTTTATTCATAACTTTTAATTGATTATTAACGCCAAATACAGCTGTAAAGAAAAAACGGCTTCCTATTCCTTCTTTACTTTCTACTCCAATTTCTCCATTCATGATTTCAATCAGTTTTTTTGAAATGGCAAGTCCAAGTCCTGTTCCGCCAAATCTTCTAGTATTTGACTCATCAACCTGACTAAATCGTTTAAATAACTTTTCAAGTTTTGCATCCGAAATTCCAATTCCTGTATCTGTCACCATAAACATCAATTTCACTTTATCCTTATATTTTTTTTCAATACCAATCTCAATCTCGACTTTACCTTGGGATGTAAATTTAATTCCATTACCTACTAAATTCGAAAGCACTTGTCGCAAGCGAACAGAATCGCCAATGATTGTCTGCGGTATGTCTTGATGAATTTTCACTGCAAGATACAAACCCTTTTGCTTTGCTGCAATCGCAAATAAATCCATCACTTCATTTATTATTTTTCGAACATCAAAAGCAGCCTCTTCTAAATCAATTTTACCAGCTTCAATTTTCGAATAATCCAAAATATCATTTAATACTCGCAGCAGTGATATAGTTGACGCTTTTACAATAGTTAAATATTCTCGTTGTTGTTCTTGCAAATCTGTCAGTAAAGTGATATCTGTCATCCCAATGATTCCATTCATTGGCGTTCTGATTTCATGGGACATATTAGCAAGAAATTGACTCTTTGCAGCATTGGCCTGTTCTGCTTCTTCCTTGGCTTTTACTAATGCTTCTTGAATTCTCTTGCGTTCAGATATATCAAGAAAAATAATAATTCCTGCTTTTATTTTTCCCGCTTCATCCATTATGGGTGCTGCATTCGCCCATATCGCAAGGTCTTTAAAACCTTCTCGCCGTATCATAAATTCATCGCTACAAGCCTCACCATAACGGATTGCCCTGACCAAAGGAATTTCATTATATTCAAATGGTGTTCCATTGTCATGAAAAATATTCCAATTAGCAAGATAATCATTAATATTTTGATAAAAATAGTCTTCAGACTGGTGACTAATTAATCGCCCAGCTTTATTTAAATAGCGTAATTTTCCATCTGGAGCATCCACAATTGCGATACCAGCTTGACAATTATCCAATGCAGCCTGTAATATAGCGCGTGTTTCCTGCAAAGATTCCTCTGTTGCTTGCCGCTCCATGATCTCTTCCTCGAGCGTTGCATTAATCTCTTGTTGAGTCTTCATATTTTCAACTAAATAAGCATTTAACAGACGAATTTCTTTTTCATCTTTTTTCCGCCTGAGACGATTTCTTAACAGTAGCCCTACAAGAACTGCTTCAAAAAATACGAGCAATGTTGCTCCGAAAACATGCCAGCGATAAGTTTCCCAAATCGTCGGCTCTTTGTATAAAATCTTACTTCCTAATGGTAAGTTTTTTTCAGAAATACCCCACCGCTTCATTTCTCTCCAATCAAAAATGTATTCTGCCGCAGCGGTCTTGCTCGCTGGAGCGTGGGCGGTTAGATTGCCTTGCAGCACATTGTTTGCTACTTCCCCTACCTTCTTACCAAGAAGTTCCTGACTTGCCATATAGCCTCCGATCGATCCCTGACCTACAAAAGATGATACAGAACCATAAATCGGCACTGGCGCTACTTGGTACATCTTTTTCAAAGCATCACCTGGAATGAAAGCATTGCCTGCAACATCGCGAAACAAAAATAAATATAAAATCACAGAATGATCATCAATATTTTTTATAGTCTCTAGCATTTGATCAAATGGTAATTTATTTAAATAAACAAATTCTATTTTGTCAGTAAAACTTGCAAACTCATCAATCGATTGTTCTACTACTTTGCGTTCCCTTTCTGAATCACCAACAACGACATAGATCTTTTGTGTAGTGGGCTGAGCTTGAAGAATCAAATTGACTGCATTCTTCATACCATAGGTTCCAGCCACATCAAAATAATTAGCTGGTAAATTCGAATGGATTTCTTGCTCCCTCTCATAAAAGCCAAGTACTGTTGGTACACCAGGAAAGGTTTTTTCTCCATACTGAATCATAAAATCTGCTGCCGATACAAAATGAGTAATAATCAAATCTGGGGGATCCAGCGCATACTTTTCTTTAAGGAACCGAGACAAATTCTCACTATAGTCTTTATTAGACGCATACCTCCCCATCTCAAGATATTCATATACATAATCAATTTTTTCAGGAGCATCATGTTCAAATTGACTTTGAAGGCCACGCGTGAATAAAGCCTGTACAGGAATGTCCGAACCATAGGAATAAAGGATTAAAACTTTTTTGGTCTGACTGACTTTCTCTGCATAACAATATTGAACTAACATTCCAGTTAGCAGCAATGGGATAAGGCTCAATCCGCAAATTTTTTTGAATCCTATCACTAAGATACCTCCGTATACGATGTCAGCCTGCCTAAACTTTTTTGGTAAATATACACTTCTATACTTTTACATAAAAACCTTCTAAATATAAAATTAGCCTAAACCAAAGTCTAGACTAATTTTAATCATCCATATAAACCCGTAAAATCAATTTGTTNTTTTTTGGGAAATATACACTTCTATACTTTTACATAAAAACCTTCTAAATATAAAATTAGCCTAAACCAAAGTCTAGACTAATTTTAATCATCCATATAAACCCGTAAAATCAATTTGTTTTATTGGCCCATCAGCCGATAACCGATTCCAGATTCTGTAATAATATACTGAGGTTGAGTAGGATCTTTTTCAATCTTTCGCCTTAACTGTCCAACATAAATACGAACATAATGAGTATCATCATTATAGGAATTCCCCCAAACCGCTTTCAACAATTGCTTATGGGTTAATACCCGCCCTGCATGTTGAGCCAAAAGCTTAATAATTTCATATTCCGTAGGAGTCAGTTTTACTTCATGTCCATCCACTGTCACATGCCGTTTTATTAAATCGATAGATAACCCGCCACAGTTCAGTGAAGACTCACTCTCACCGGCTGTCATCCTTCTTACGCAAACACGTATCCTTGCCATAAGTTCCCCCATACTAAAGGGTTTAGTTATATAATCATCAGCACCAGCATCCAACGCATCAATTTTTTCTTTTTCCTGATCGCGAGCTGTCAATATAATAATTGGAGCACTTGACCACTCCCTAATTTCACGGACAATTTCCTTACCATCTCGATCGGGTAACCCAAGATCAACAATCATCAAATCCGGTTTAAAAAAGGCTGCTCGATTAATACCATCTTGCCCAGATGTTGCTTCATCGATTATAAAACCATAGGCTTTTAATGAAACACTTAACAATTTGCGAATTTGTGATTCATCATCAATGACTAAGATTCTCGCTCCGTTTTCCATATGTCAGTCACCTACCTCTATTGGAATTGTCACGCCGTCTCCTCGGATCGGCACAGTAAAGCTAATTGCCGCACCTTTGCTCAACCGATTTTCTGCCCATATTTGTCCATTATGAGCTTCTACAATACTTTTACAAATGGATAATCCTAGTCCAGTCCCAGCAATTTTCCGTGGTTGTTTTACCCGATAAAATTTTTCAAAAATATAGGGCAGTTCTTCTTTGGGTATCCCTATCCCATTATCTAGAACCGTTATCTTGATATGTTCCCCCTCTTGAAAAGCAGTAATGATAATTGTACTGCCCAAATGAGAATATTTCATGGCATTATCAATCAAATTAACCATAACTTGCTCCAAAAGAACAAAATCAGCACGAATCAAGGTCAATTCCGGTGCCAACTCAGTTTTAATTACATATTTTTGAGTCGCCTCGCCAATCCGCCGCAAGGATGCACCTATAATATCCTCAATATCACACCAATCGTTCTTTATGTGTAGCATGCCATTTTCCATACGAGCGGTATCAAGCAAATTAATCACCACTCGCTCCATTCGACTTGAACCTTCCTGAATACTTTCCAAAAGATCATGACGCGTTTCATGACTATAATCAACTTTGGTATCCAAAAGCATGGATGCCGCACCAACGATTGTCGACAAAGGAGTGCGTAATTCGTGAGAAATAGAATTTAATAATGCACTTCGTAATTTATCAGCTTCGACTAATAAAGCTGTTTGGCTAGCTTGTTCCGTTAGTTTTACTCTTTCTACTGCAATGGCTGCAAAACTTACCCAGGCATTCATAAGCTGCCGTTCTTCCAGTGTCACGCTTTGCCTTTGCCGGTCAAGCTTTGCACCAAATATACCGACTACCTTATCCCCAGTCATAAGAGGAATATACAAATATTGACCACCAGGTAAAGTATCCGTCGATCGACCAGCTACTTGACCATGCTGATACGCCCAAACTGCTACAGCATATTCAGACTCTGATAAAAGCTGTTCCTCTATACCCTCGTGAGTACTTTCATTATTATGGTATCCCTGAACCATCAATACATCCCTGCTATCTGGCAAAAGTACACGGATAGACCGCCCAAGGTTTTCCCCCATATGACTGGCTAATTTCTGTACAATTCGATCTAAATCCACAACACCAGCAATTTCACGACTAAAATCATAAAGAGCACGGATACTTTTTTCACGCTGCCGGGCGGTTCTAGCCTCCGAGCGCAATAATTCCGTCCGTCCACCAATGAAAAATGATACTAATAAAAAAATAACAAAACTCCAAATCGATTGAATATCAGATACAGAAAAAGTAAAAATGGGGGGAATAAATAAAAAATCATAAGCCAATACGCTAGCCAATGCTGTTAGATACGACGGCAATCGCCCCCACCAAAAAGCTGTAAAAAAAACTGGTACTAAATATAATAAAGCAATATTAACAATTTCAATCTGACTTTTCAGCATCCAACTAACAGCGGTTATCCCTGCTGCCATGCTCAGACCACCGACATATTGAACTAGAGGCACTGGTTGTACAGTAGGCAAAGCCGTCCTAATTCCGACTTTAATTGCCTTTTCCTCATTTTTTTCTTCTGTACCTTGAATAACATATACGTTAATATTACCACTGTTTCTTATCAACGTATCGACTACTGACCCATGTATAAATTCCCATATTCGACTGTGATGTGGTTTCCCAATAACGATGGCCGTTACATTATGAGTACGAGCTATATCGAGTATTTCGACCGTTAACTCTTTGCCTACAACAGTCATTGTTTTACCACCAAGTTCTTCTGCAAGGCGTAAATTGCGCGCTACCCGATCTCTTTCCTTATCACCCATAGGAAAAGGACGTTTTGGTGTTTCAATATGCACAGCAAGCAACTCAGCACGTAAGCCGCCTGCCAAACGGCGAGCGGCACGGATAAGCTGAGCTGAGAAAGGACTGGCACTGACACAGACCATGACTCTGCCAGAAGCAGGCCATGGTCCTTCAATCTTTTCTTGTTTCATATATTCGGCTAAATCCTGATCTACACGACTAGCCGTAAACCGTAGGGATAATTCTCGCAAGGCATTAATATTCCCTGGTCGAAAAAACTTTTTTAGAGCCTGCTCTGCCTGGCCTGGAATGTATACTTTTCCTTCTTTCAATCTCTTGATCAGTTCTTCAGGAGGTATATCAATCAGTTGTATACTATTAGCCTCTTCCAAAATATGATCGGGAACAGTTTCTCGGACAATCACTCCAGTAATTTGCGCCACTATATCATTTAGGCTTTCCATATGCTGGATGTTGATTGTTGTATAAACATGAATTCCATTATTTATTAACTCTTCAACATCTTGAAAACGCCGAACATGACGAGAACCGGGGATGTTAGTATGTGCTAGTTCGTCAACCAATACAATATCCGGCTTTTGCTCAAGAATGGCATCTATATCCATTTCTTGCAATAACTTATCCCGATATTCAATTTCTCGAGGAGCAATACGCGGCAGACCAGCAATTAATTTTTCCGTTTCCACACGACCATGAGTCTCCACCCAACCAATGACTATATTTACCCCCTCAGCGAGTCTATCGTGTGCAGCCTCTAGCATAGTATATGTTTTCCCTACACCAGCGACTGCACCTAAAAATACAGTAAGTTTACCGTTTGCTTCTTTGCTAATCTTTTGTAATAGTTCATCGGGGCTCGGACGTCTATCTTCTCTTTCCTTCACCATAATACACCTCCTAAAGAGACCTTATATTTTCCCTAAGAATTTATCACTTCAAAGTATCAAGTGCCATATTCAATTCTAATACATTAACTCTTGTAGCTCCAAGAAATCCGACTTGCTGCCCTTCTATATGTTCACTTACAAGAATGCGTACCTCTTCAGGAGAAATTCCTCGTGCTTTGGCGACTCGCTTGACTTGCATATATGCAGCATCAGGTGTAATGTGCGGATCAAGACCGCTAGCTGATGCCAATACTAAGTCGCTAGGAACACGATCGCCTTCAGATAACTGATTCTGTTCACGTTCATTCCTTACTCGTTCCAATACGTCATCTTTCAATTTTTGACTAGTCGGCCCAAGGTTTGATCCAGAAGATGAGGACCCATCATAGCCATCAGCACCAGCTGCAGACGGTCGGCCATGAAAATACCCCGGATCACTAAAGTTCTGACCGATAAGTTTAGATCCAACGAGCTTCCCATTTTGAACCAGCATAGAACCATTTGCTTGGCTGGGAAATAGTAATTGAGCTAGGCCAGTCATTCCTAGAGGATAAAGGACACCTGTTATTATTGTTAATACTAATAACATCTTTATAGCGCCTATTAATGTTTTCCACATATCAGTTCCCTTTCCTTTTATATAATATCGTCATGATTATACTAACCCAAAAGCCACCAAGATCATATCAATGATTTTAATACCTATGAAAGGCACAACTAAACCGCCAAGACCATAGATAACAAGATTTTTTCGCAAAATCACGTCGGCTCCCACTGGTTGGTACTTCACTCCTCTTAAAGCAAGGGGAATGAGGGCAACGATGATCAATGCATTAAATACTACAGCACTTAAAATAGCGCTTTCTGGAGTCGCCAGTCTCATGATATTAAATATACCAAGTACAGGATAAGTTCCCACAAACATAGCCGGAATAATAGCGAAGTATTTGGCTATATCATTGGCGATACTAAAGGTGGTTAGTGCTCCTCGCGTCATCAGCAACTGCTTACCTATTTCAACGATCTCAATTAATTTAGTCGGATTGGAATCAAGGTCAACCATATTACCTGCTTCTTTGGCTGCTTGAGTACCGCTATTCATCGCTACGCCTACATCCGCTTGAGCCAAAGCTGGAGCATCATTGGTTCCATCACCAGTCATGGCCACTAGCATACCTTTTTCTTGGTATTCACGAATCATTTGTAGTTTAGCCTCTGGAGTGGCTTCAGCCAAGAAATCATCGACTCCCGCTTCAGCGGCAATAGCTGCAGCCGTCAAAGGGTTGTCTCCTGTAATCATAACAGTCTTAATACCCATCTGCCGTAATTCACGGAAACGTTCTTTAATGCCGCCTTTTACAATATCTTTCAAATGGATGGCACCCAGGACTTTAGTATTTTGTGCTACAACCAAGGGTGTTCCGCCGCTCTTAGCGATAGTTTCGCAAGTCAAACGTACTTCAGACGGTAGAAAACTGCCTTGTTCAGCTACGTATTTTTGTATTGCCTCCATAGATCCTTTTCGTATTTCTCGCCCTTTCATATTCATGCCGCTCATGCGCGTCTGAGCCGTAAAAGGGACAAACTCAGCATTGAGTGCCGCCAAATCCCGTTCCCTCAGATTGTATTTCTGTTTGGCTAGCACTACAATACTGCGTCCTTCTGGTGTCTCATCTGCTAAAGAGGATAATTGGGCGGCATCAGCCATATCAGACTCACTAATACCAGGGGCTGGAATAAATTCCGTCGCCATACGATTCCCTAAGGTAATTGTCCCTGTTTTATCGAGCAACAGTACGTTGACGTCACCAGCCGCTTCTACGGCACGGCCAGACATTGCCAAAACATTACGTTTTAATAACCGATCCATACCAGCGATACCAATGGACGACAAGAGTCCGCCAATGGTGGTAGGGATTAGACAAACCAATAAGGCGATCAGCACGGTAACAGACAAGGCTGATCCAGAATAAATGGCGTAAGGTTCTAGCGTTGCAACAGCAACTAGAAAAATAATGGTTAAACCTACTAGTAGAATAGTCAGGGCAATCTCGTTAGGTGTTTTCTGACGTTTGGCCCCTTCTACCAAGGAGATCATTCGATCTAAGAACGTTTCTCCAGGATTAGCCGTAATACGGACTTTCATCCAGTCGGATAACACTCTAGTTCCACCTGTAACTGAGGATTTATCCCCACCTGATTCTCGAATCACAGGAGCGGATTCACCAGTAACAGCACTTTCATCTACTGTCGCCATGCCCTCCACGACTTCACCGTCACTTGGAATGACATCACCAGCTTCAATCAATAACAAATCACCTTTTTTCAACTGATTCCCATCTACGATTTCCACAGTGTTTCCAGATATTTTTTTTGCTTTGGTATGACTACGGGTACTTTTAAGAGCTTGAGCCTGAGCCTTCCCCCGTCCTTCGGCAATCGCTTCGGCAAAATTTGCAAATAGTACTGTAAACCATAACCATAAGTTAATTTGCAAGGCAAAAGAACTGTTGCCTGTAGTACCTTGGAGTACATCACGAAGCATTAAACCAGTGGTAAAGATTGCCCCAATGAACACAATAAACATAACAGGATTCTTCATTTGTATACGGGGATTGAGCTTGCGGAAGGCGTCACGAGCCGCCTCCACGATAATTTCTTTGTTAAAACTACTTTTCTTATTCATCATTCTCATGCTCCTTTAAAAGGTTGCTCCCTGCAGCATTAACAATTGTTCCACGATGGGTCCAAGGGCTAGAACCGGCAAGAAAGTAAGGGCTCCCACAATCAGTACCACGCCAGATAATAAACCGACAAATAAGATTCCTGTCGTGGAAAAGGTGCCTGGTCCCGGGGGCGATATTTTCTTCTGCGCCATACTGCCCGCAATTGCGAGGACTGGAAGAATCACTCCAAAACGTCCCAGCAGCATCGTTACTGACAGCATAAGATTATAAAATGGAGTATTGACCGTCAATCCACCAAAAGCACTGCCATTATTGGCTGCACCAGAAGCAAAAGCATACAGCATCTCGCTTAGACCATGAGGACCAGAATTGGCAATTCCCTCTACACCAGCTTCGGTAATTGAAGCGATAGCACTGCCAAAAAGAATAGCCACTGATGGAATCAAAATAGCGAGTGTCGCCATCTGCATTTCTGAAGCTTCAATTTTTTTGCCCAAATATTCAGGTGTCCGTCCCACCATCAGACCGACAATAAACACCGTAAACAAGACATAAATCATCATTCCATAAAAGCCAGATCCTACACCACCGACGACGACTTCTCCCAGCATCATTTGCAGCATAGGAATCAATCCGCCAAGAGGTGTCAAGCTATCATGCATAGCATTCACCGCTCCACAAGAAGCAGCTGTAGTCACTGTAGCAAATAAGGTTGTGCCTCCAATACCAAACCGCACTTCTTTCCCTTCCATGACAGTAGAACCACTGACTCCTAAATTCCCTATCATCGGATTACCATAGGTTTCACTTGCATAAGTTACCGCTAACATACTGACGAATAAAAGAAGCATGGCTCCTATGACCGCATAACCTTGTCGTTTATCACGAGCAAGATGCCCAAAAACGAAAACTACTGCCGTAGGTATCAAGAAAATACTTACGATCTGTAAAAAATTACTTAATGGAGTGGGGTTTTCAAAAGGATGGGCTGAGTTAGCATTAAAGAAACCTCCGCCATTGACTCCGAGCATCTTAATGGCTTCCTGAGAAGCTACCGGCCCCATCGCCAACGTTTGTTTTGCCCCCTCTAAGGTATCAATCGTTATATAGGGTGACAAATTTTGCAAAACACCTTGTTGAACCAACATCATTGTAAATACAATGGATAAAGGTAATAAAACCCACACTACGCTGCGCACTAAATCAACCCAAAAATTTCCTATGTGTAACGTGGTTTTCCGAGTCAAACCTCTGATAAAAGCAACTGCCACAGCAAGCCCTACGGCTGCAGATAAAAAGTTCTGTACCGTTAAGGCAGTCATCTGGGTAAAATAGCTCATGGTATTTTCTCCAGCATAGGCCTGCCAGTTCGTATTGGTTACAAAACTGACTGCAGTATTAAAGGCAAGATGCCATGGAGATACACCCGATAAACTTTCAGGATTAAAGGGTAAATACTCTTGCAGTACTTGAATCAAATAAACCATTACTATGCCAAACAAGTTAAAGACAAGTAAATTTTTGGCATATTCTTTCCAAGTCATTTCTTTGGTTTCATCCACACCTGTCAATCGGTAAATCACTTTTTCTACAGGACGAAATAAAAAATCTAACCATGTTTTTTCACCAGTAAATACACTGGCCATATATTTCCCCAAGGGCAGCGCCAAAAGAATTAAGGCTACCAAATACACGATAAATAAAATCAAATCGCTCATCATTTTAAAATTCCTCCGGTTTCAACAGTACGTAAGTCAAGTATGCTAAAAGTAGTCCCCCTAATATGCCAGCCAACCATAAATCGCCCATTACTCTTCCTCCTCGTATATCTGAGCTTTTGTTACAAATTGATTGTATCTCTAATTGCGGTAAAAATGGTGTCAGGAATAAAGCAGCAGATGTAAAACTAATATAAAGAAATTTCATAAAAATAATCGCCTAAACCAAAGTTTAGACGATTCTAAAATAACACTGATGAAATTTCCCTTAACTCTAAAGCCCTTGCAGATCAGCAAAATTTCTCCCTATTAGCACCGATTTAATAAATGATTTCTTATCCTAATTAAAAATTCCAGTACGGATTCCCTTCATCTTATCAGCATGTAAAAAAAACATAAATATATATAATATCTTTTATTTCCCACACAGCTTGCCTTCTCTTTTTTCAATCTTGAAGGAGTTTATTTTTTTATGGTAAATATAACATTAATGGATAATTCGGGAAACGAAGGGGAATTTAGCATGAAAAGTACTCAGAACATTCAGTCTGCAAAATTTAACAATGTACCAATTATCATCTTGTTAGTGTTAATGTATGTCATCGTTGCTATGAGTGATAACTTCAAAGGAATCTTTGTACCATTTTTCAAGGAAGATTTTGGGGTAAACAATACGCAGATCGGGTATATTTTAACCGCTGGTTTATTAGCATATGCAATCTTTCAATATATTGGAGGAATCCTGATTGAAAAATTTGGATATAAGAAAGTTATATCTCTAGGTTTCATACTGGGAATGGCTTCTTTGTTACTTTTAATTACGAGTAAAACATATATATCCTTAATTATTGGGTTATTTGGTTTAAACATCGGCATGGCTATGTTTAATGTAGGAGTCAATACATTAGGCCCAATCCTTACCGTTGCATCAACAGCTGTTTTGATGAATTTTGTAAATTTTTCATATGGAGCTAGTAATACAGCAATACAGCAGATTGTAGGCAACCTTTTATCAACAGGTGTACAATGGCCTACATTCTATGTTTTTATGCTGATTTGCTCTGGGATATTATTTATCTATTTGTTATTCCTTAAAATACCCTATAAGCCCAAAAGTGAAGCAATCTCTTATAATAAGCTAGACTTATTGAAAAATAAAATGCTTTATTTTTATATCCTTTCCTTAGGTTTCTATTTAGCTTCTGAATACGGCATCGGCAATTGGTTTGTTAATTATATGAAGGAAGAATTTAATTTAAATCCAGATCGAAGGGCATTTTACGCAGCATTGTTCTTTGGTTTAGAAACATTAGGAAGACTTTTTGGCGGTTTTATCGTTGATCGACTGGGATCTTTTAAAAGCATGTTACTATTTGGCTGTTTTGCTTCACTATTGTCTGCAATCGGTATTAGTTTTGGCGAAAGTGGCTTGCTAATATTCTCTGCTGCTGGTTTTTTCTATTCCATTATTTACCCAACACTCATTACAACCGCCCATCAAGTTTTTAAGGAAGCTGCTTCCTATGCAATTGGGTTAATCTTAATGTGCGGAACACTCATCGCAATGGTTGTGAACATGTTGATGGGTATCGCAAATGATTTCATCGGAGTGTATTATTCCTATTATAGTGTGGCTATTTCCATAGCTATCACCACAATCGTTATCTTTTTTATTAAACGGAGTGTAGAATCAACACAAATCAGAACCAAATTAGAAGGACTGAACAAGGCCATAACCTAATGGATAAATACTATCCATTAGGTTATTAAATCCTTCGACCCAAGTTGCACTGTTTAATACCTTCTTCAAATACAGCAAAAGCAAATGTTAATTGTTCCCTTGTGATAATAAGAGGCGGATGCCACGTAATACAGTTTCCAGCTGATACCTTAAATGATAACCCATGTTTTAAGCAATAATAGAGTATTTGTTCAGTAAGCTCATCATCTTTTTCTTTTGAAGATCGATCTTTTACCAGTTCAAAGGTTATTAAAAGGCCAGCAATTCGATAATCCCCAATGCATTCATATTGATTATACAATTTTTTTGAACATTGTCTGGCAAATTCTGATTGTTTGTTACAATGATCCAGTAACCCATTTTCATCAATATATTTGATTGTCGCACAAATTGCTGCACATCCCACTGCTGGTTTTTCATGAGTGTAATGTCCTAATGAGATATCCTCAGCCCTGTCATATTTAGTTTTAACAAGGATAGCCGCCTGTGGTATAACAGCTCCACCAAGTCCTTTGCCAAGTACGAGGATATCTGGCTCAATGCTGAAATTTTGATGTACATAAAAAGCTCCACTTCTGCCAAGAGCCGTTGGAATCTCATCAAAAATAAGTAGTATACCATTTTGATCACAGAGTTCACGAAGCCTTTGAAAATAAGATTGGGGAGGAATGTGGGTATCCGTTGCTCGGATCGGTTCTAATAAGATTGCACCTATATCGCCTTCATTTTTGATGATATATTCAATATAATCGGTCGAAAATCTCGCAACAGTTTGCGGACAATTGCTATTCATAAGATTTCGATAAGCATTATAAGGTAATGCTCTTATCGTTCCAGGCATCATAGGTCCCATATCCTTACGAAAGATAGACTCCCCCCCAACAGAGATGGAATCAAGACCTGCTCCATGGAAGGATTCCCACATGGAGATTACTTTATGCCTACCTGTAATTTTACGCGCGACTTTAAGAGCAATCCCTACAGCAGCGCTACCTGATGGCGTAAATAAAACCTTATAATCTTTTGACATGGTTTTATCGACCAGTGCATTAGCAGCAGTTACCGCAATATCTCCTGTGTATCTTCTCGGTATAAAAGGCAACTCATCTAACTGTTTCTTAATGGCTTCGATCACATAAGGGTTCTTATAACCAACCTGATGAATACTATTTCCATGAAAATCAAGATATTTTTTGCCATTTATATCAGTGATATAACACCCTTCTGCATCGACAATGACATTCATGCACGGTGTTGACATGGATTGTTTCATAAACGTATCTTCATCAGCTTTTAAGACTGCTATGCTTTTTTCATCCAAAGTATTCAGCCAATTTTTTCTTTGCTGGCTAGAATTAACGTCGCCTTCTCGATTTATTTCAAATTGATTTTGCATTTGGTCTTTTTCCTTTTAGGAGTAGAGTATTAATTTGTTCAATTAATGGGGGAAGATCTTTCATTGTCTCTATGGTAAAATCTGCACCATACTCTAAAAATGCTTGCTGGGTATTTTTAATGGTTTGTTGTTTCTCTATTTCTGATAGACTTTCAAACTCATCATAGCTGAGCCCCATCTGAGAACTGCCAACAATGACTCCAACAGACCAAACTCCAGCATTGAGTCCTTCTGCAATATCTGCCGCCGTATCGCCAATTTTAATGACTCGCCACGGTGCGGACAATTGTAAAGCCTCCATATTTCTAAATATCATATATGGATAGGGTCTTCCATAGGAATTAGTAGAATCAGGCGTAATCCAAAAATCCGGTTCATAACCTTTCTCTTTCGCACCTTTTTCTACTATTTTCATCATCGAATTTGTATAACCTGTTGTCGATCCAATTTTCAGCCCTTTTTCCCGAAGCAGCTGCACTGTCTTGACTACTTCAGGCAGTGGTTCTGTATACTCTGCAAGAGAAGCGAGAAGTAAAGGCTCAAAATTCGAATATAATTGATCAATATCTTTTTCGCTAAAACATTGCCCATACTGTTCTTGCCAAAGTTTGTTGATTCTTGGCATTTCCAACATAGCCTTAATATGATCTCTTTTTAGCATTCCCATAGGAACTCGCGCTTCATCGATCCTTACTTCTATACCTACAGCTTTAAAAACCTTAGTAAATACATGAACTGGAGCAAAGCAACCAAAATCAACAACAGTTCCAGCCCAGTCAAATATAACACCATCAACTTTACTCATTTATGCCCTCACATATTCTTTGATTATATCGCATAATTGCAGAATATCCTCTTCGTATATTTCACCAATCGTACCAATTCGAAAAGTGTTTACATCTGTCAGTTTACCAGGGTATAAAACAAAACCTCGTGCCTTCACATACTGATAAAACATATTAAAATCAAATTCTTCTGTTGGAAAGAGGAATGTTGCTATAATAGGGGATTGAAAGGTTTCTTTTAGGTATGCAACAATTCCCATATGATTGAGTTTTTCGCGTAACAATCTATTATTTTTTTCGTAACGTTTATTTCGCGCAAAAACTCCTCCTTCGTCCACTAATTCGTCAAGAGCCTTTGAAAATGCTGCAACAACATGGGTTGGTGAAGTATAACGCCACTTGCCATCCTTATCCATATGTTTCCACTGATCGTATAAATCTAAAGACAAACTCCTTGAGTTGCCTTGACAATTTAAAAGTTTTTCAAGCTTAGCCACCACAAAGCAAAAACCTGGTACACCTTGAATACATTTATTGGCACTGCTGATCAGATAATCAATGCTCAAGTCCTGCACATTGATTTCAATTCCACCAAAACTGCTCATGGCATCAACAATTAAAGTTTTACCATACTCTTTCGAAATTTGAGCAATGTCTTCAATTGGATTAAGAATACCCGTTGTCGTTTCACAATGTACCATTGCGATATGAGTAATCGCCTCATCACTTGCAAGAATCATTTTGATGTCACCAATATCATGAATCATGTCATACGGAACATGATAAGCAACATAGTTAATACCGCTATATTGTGCCATAGTTACCATTCGTTCGCCATAGGCGCCATTCGTAATGATCAGACATTTATCTTTTTTGCCAATACATGTTGTCAATACAGCTTCAACACCAAAACTCCCACTTCCCTGCATCAGTACCGCTGTATATACAGCAGGTGATACTGATGCGATCTCAAGAAGTTGACGTCTGATTTTTTGTGTTATGTTTTTATATTCATCATCCCAAGTACAACGATCAAAAAGCATTTCTTCTTTAACCCTACTTGTCGTTGTTAAAGGCCCTGGGGTTAAAAGTTTATACTGTTCCATCTCTTTCCCCCTCCATTTCTTCATAATAGTTATTTTGCAGATTTGAAAAATTCTTGATGAGCTTCAAGCAGCTCCACAGTCAATGGTTTAGCAAAAACTTTTGGATTACCAGCCTTATTTAAATCAGTTACGACCTCACCTTGATATAAAGCTACAGGATAATCCTTAATTAATTCAGGTCTAGCTTTCTCAATAATTACTTTTGCCATTTCCATAGCAAGTTTTGTCGTGGCTGTATCTGCTTTTTTAACGACTGCAATTGATTCTGTCAGTGTATAATTTCCTTCGATTGGATCAATATAATCGATTGGTTTTCCTGCAGCTTTATCCGCTACCGCCTGATGACGAAGACCAAATCCTACTGCAACTTCTCCAACTCTTACTTTTTTAATAGGACCTGAACCTGACGTTTCAATGTGAGGACCACAATTTTGAATCAGCTTATTGAGAACCACTTTACCTTCAACTTCTCCATATTCGCTGATAATCGCCTGCATTAGTAACCATGCAGTGGAAGAATTCATTATATTAGGAATGGAAACGAGCCCTTTATACTCATCTTTAGTTAACTCTTTAATGGATTTTGGTATGGGAAGTCCCTTCTCTTTGATGACTTGGGTGTTTATAAAGATTGCACCTGTATTGGCAAGGATCGGAGTATAATAGGATGGATATTTTGCAAGAGCTTTCGTTTCAAAATTAAGTTCGGCAAACATTTTATGTTTTTGCTCGGCACTTTCTATAAAATAAGAACTCATTGTAACTAAATTGGCCTCAATTTTGTCACCTTCGGCCATAAGCTTACCACCTAGTTCAGAAGTACCCATGCTTTGTAGCACGTACTTCCCTTCATAGCCTGCAGTATTAAGACTATTTTGCATGGCTTGTACCGCTTCTTTATCTGCATTGGTATAGATAACGACTTTCTGGGCACTGGTATTATTAGAACATCCTGCCAAACTAATCAACATCGCCATTAAACTGAAACAGAGTATCAAATTCTTGACTATTTTTTTCATACTGTACATATCTCCCTTTTATTTAATTTATCATTTCATCCACGTTGGTGCGTGAATGATAGCTTTTTATTCAAAAGCTCACTACAAAATTTCATACATAGATTAGTGCTAAAAATCAGTATGGATAATACAAAGATTTCATTAAAACTAGCAAAATGTTGAAGTTCTTTTATTTTGCTCGTTACAACTGAAGTGCGTGCCGTAACTAAAAAAATAACTGCACTAATTGTAACCATCGAATTGATAAAATAGTAACCAAACATTTCTACTAAAGTTGATATGGAATTTGGAACAATCACTCTCATGATGGTCTTGAACCAAGTGTCGCCCATTAACTCTCCCGTGATCTCCCAGGCTGGATTCATTTTGGAAAGAGAATTTTTTGCCATAAGATAAGGAGTTGTAAAAAAATGTACAATATTGCAAATAATGATGATGGCAAATGTTCCTTTTAAATCACTCCCATTAAAAAGAAGCAAATAGGATAGTCCGAGCACCATTCCTGGCACAGTATTCGTTGTCATAGAGAAAATATCAATGCTCATTTTCATTTTTTGACTCATCTGAGTACGAACACTAATAATAGCTGAACCATAAGAAATAAACGTTCCGAAGACTGCCGAAGTAATGGCTACGAATAATGAGTTTTCATATACATTGAGTAGGGTTGTAGAAAAAAGCGTGTCCTTAAAAAATCGAGTGGTAAATCCCATATCATAGGGAAAGTTATTTACAAATGGTGTAATAAACATAACTAGAAAAATGAGTATCATTCCTAGGATTATACTCAGAGATATACCAGCCAAACAACTATCACGCATCCTATTTTTAAAGAGTTCTGTTTGACTTACTTTATCATAATGAAAATTAAATCTTTCAAGGTAATTTAAGAATAAAACTCCAAATATTGCAGGTATTAACATAAGCATAGCAATGGCAGAACCACTATTAAAATTTGGAATCGTGCCTAACATCACTTGATAGAGTAGAGTTGCAACCACACTATAGGTCCCGCCCACAGAAGCGGGTATTCCAAAGTCAGTGAAACTTAATATGAACGATACTACAAATGCGCCTCCTAATGTACCAATGAGCGGACGAATAATTGTATTTGTAAAACTTCTTAAAGCGCCGTCCCCCATCAATGTTGAAACAATCATGAATTTCTTATCAATATATCCGAAAGAATTGTTAATCAACAAAAATGCTGAAGGTAAGGTATAAATCACATATCCGATTAGAAGTCCATTCATTCCATAAATAGACAACAATTCTCTGCCAAAAAGTTGAGTTAATAAACCTTGTTTTCCAAAAGAATAGATAATGGCAAAGCCATAGGTAATTGTAGGCAACAACATGGGAATTAGAATTCCAACTTTTATAAATCTTTTAACAGGCTTATATATGTTTGTACAATGTACGGCATAAGCCAGAATAAAAGCCAAAATAGTTGTGATCATGGCAGTAAGAGTTGAAATATAGATACTATTTTTGATGGCTACTAAAACATCCTTATCACCAATCACTGAAATATAATTGAAAAACCCTAGACCATTTCCACTTTTAAAAGAATTTATTAATAATGTCAGTAAAGGAGCAAAAAGAAAAATCATAAAAAAAAGTCCAACCGTAGTATAAATAAACTTTGTTTCTGATCCTTGTTTAAGCATGGCAACCTTCGAATAAATGATAAATGTTATCTCTTTTTATTCTGAGTTGTCCCAATATAAACTCTTCTACAAAGTTATTCTTCGGTTGATGAATCACTTGCTTTGGTGTACCAAATTGAGAAACTTGGCCTTTATCAATGATTAATACTTTGTCAGACATTGTTAAAGCTTCTTCCGGGTCATGGGTTACGATAATCGTGGTCAAATGATACTCTTTGGTAATGGCTTTAATTCGATCCTTAATCGTTTCTTTTATGACACCATCGAGAGCACTTAAGGGTTCATCTAAGAGGAGTATCTTAGGCTTTGTAGCTAAAGTCCGAGCGAGTGCTACCCGTTGCTTTTGCCCACCTGAAAGCTGATCAATTTTTTTCGATAAATGAGGTTCTAACTCCAAAAAATCAATTAGTCCATCAAGTTCTTCTTGACTCATTAAATCAGGCTTATTTTTCAACCCATAAATAATATTTTTATACGCATTAAGATTGGGAAAAAGGGCATAATCTTGAAAAACAATGTTAAATCCACGTTCTTTCATTGAAACCTTGCTGATATCTTTGCCATTAAAAATGATTGTTCCGCTATCCATTCGGGTTAAACCTAATATAATATTAAGCAATGTGGTTTTGCCACTTCCGCTAGGTCCGAGCATAGAAACAATCTCACCATTGGCAATTTCAAGATCAATTCCATCTAACACTACTTTTCCATCAAATTGTTTCCTGATTTTTTTTAATTCTAGCAAAACATTCACCCCCTATCATTTTTATAAAGAAAATATTGGCTTACACCAATCCTCACATCTTCACTATACACGCCTTACGGTATACTTATGTTAGGGCTTTGTTAAGATCTTGTTAAAACGACTTTATAAATGATCATTTCATTACCATATCTTTATATACTAAATACTATCTAATGACAATATTATTACAATATCATTTAAATAAAACTTGAATATTGTCATCTTCTGCGATACACTTTGTATATACTAACCGATTATATTTAATAAGGATGGTATTCATGTTACCAAGCGAAAGACAAAAAAAAATCTTAGACCAGTTGTTAGTCAAAGACGTTATTACAATTCCCGAATTAATGAGTGATTTTAAAATATCCATCGAGACGGTACGAAGAGACTTAACCATTTTAGAAAAACAAGGCAACATTCAAAAGGTATATGGAGGAGCCAAAATTAAGAATTCTACTTTTTCCGAACCTACTATGGAAAGACGAATGGTAAATAACCTATCCGAGAAAGAACTTATTGGAGAAAAATGCTGCGAATTTATTAATGATGGGGATTTTATTTTTATCGATAGCGGTTCCACAACATATCACATTGCCAAATATCTCACGAATAAAAAAAATCTCACAATCATTACAAACTCTATCCCCGTAGTCAACGAGTTGATGAGTACTGATTTTGAGATTATTATCATTGGAGGAAAGATCAGACATAATGAACGTTCAATCGTTACTTATGATTATATCTTCAACTTTTCTCAATTGAATATTCAAAAGAGCTTTATCTGCGCTGGAGGTATTACAGTAGAAAATGGCGTCTCCGATTTTAATATGCAAGAAGCAGTGACAAGAAAAACAATTATTGAACGATCAAAAGAAGTATTCGTTGCAGCAGATAGTAGTAAATTTGATCGAGATGTCACCATAAGTATTGTACCACTCAATAAAATCAACTATATTATTACCGACCCATATTTAAATAAAAATACTGCAAATCGTTTTAAAAAAACCACAACTAAACTCATCTTAGCTGAATAAAAAATCTCTTAAACCAAACTTTAAACAGCCCCCTTGTATTGGACTTTTCTAACATTCCAATTACAAGGGGGCTGTTTAAACAATTATTGTTCTTCTTTCTTTTGAGAAGAGATCAGCCAATCATGTCTGTCATGCCCCATCGTTTTAGCATCATGAATCAAAGCTTCAAGAGAGGTGAGGTTCCGCGTACTGCTCCCATAACTTGCAGCATTAAGAATCTCACCACTATCTGCACGATATACCCCTTGATTTAAGGTAATATAAAAACAATCCTTTTCATTTTTAATTTTATAAGCCTGAATCTCAGGAACCACTACCCA
Organism: Pelosinus sp. sgz500959; assembly: GCF_042610375.1. Lineage (NCBI taxonomy): Bacteria > Bacillati > Bacillota > Negativicutes > Selenomonadales > Sporomusaceae > Pelosinus > Pelosinus sp. sgz500959. The sequence goes on along the minus strand of NZ_JBGJZL010000015.1, from coordinate 49,862 downwards.
TTTGCATCCTAAAGCAAGGGCTTTCTGAAATACATCTTTCCCTTCATCTGTAATACCTAAAACATATCCTGGTAACATTGACCGGTATTCATCTTCAAGAGCTTCTCTCATATAAAGAAACTCTTCTTGTAATTCCTCTGGCAAATTATTTTTTAATTGTGCTACATATACTCTTGGCACTTCAGCAGTCCCTACCGCTTCATTTGCTAATGAAAATTCTCCTGTCAGCACAGCCTGTTGCCTTTTCTGATAGTAGTTTTTAATCGCTAAATCTAAATATGATGTAATTTGATGTGAATCAGACATTTCTCCTTCTGGCGCTTTCCAACGGATTTCCTGACCAAACTGTTCATAGCCCCCTACCAACTTTTGCAATACTTGCGTAATAGGGTCGCCCTTCATTACAACACGAGTTACATTTAAAATGGGATCAAATCGTTGACGAAAAGCCTTATTTCCGACTGCAGGCGCACCAAAAGTAATCACTTCCACCTGTTCACTTCTGACCCCCATATCTAAAAGCCTTGCTCCTCCTAAAGTAACTCCAGCCCCACCTAAACTATGCCCTACAAGATAGACTTTTCTTTCCTTATTCTCTAATAATACGTCTAATAACGGCTTTTGAGCATTGCCTACTTCCTCATGCACTTGCGCTGCTAAACTTGCCTGAACATATTGATTAAACCCTTCATGTACCTTAGGAACACTATCAGGCATATCTTTGCGCTGGGCATTTGCTGTAAATTCTTCCGGCGTTTTTCCAGCAAAATAAACTTTCCCGACTCTTAAATCAGCCTTGATATCTTTTATATTTTCTGTACCGACTGCCGCAAGTAAATAGAAGGGTACCGTAGTCCCTGGCTGAATTTTCTTAGCCACTAAAAACCTTGCGTCTACCTGGCTACTTCTTCCCACATAAGATTCAATCTTCCAACCATCCTGTTCCAACGCATCACGAGCAATACTACCGACCCGATCACTATATACAGCTGTACAGGCCGCTGCTGCCAAGTATAGTTTATGGGCTTCTTCATATTCCTCCAACGCCCCAGCATTTCCTATCGCTGGTAGCATCAATAAAATAACAAGGACAATTATATGAATGTACCTTAAGACTTTACTCATTGTTTCATCCCCTGTCTGGAAAAATATTATCTTACTTCTAAGTTATAATCATATCTATATCTTACAAAATAACTTTCTATCTGACAATCTCTTCCCATTATTTAACGAAATTGAATGCCCTTTTGTAAACTGGCAAAAGGGCATTCAATTTCTTACATTTATATTTTCTTTTTTGTCCATCGCTCCACAGCTGCATAAAATTCATGTGCATTAATTGGCTTAGTCAAGTAATCATCCATTCCCGCTTCAATACATTTTTCTCTATCACCCTGTAATGCATAGGCAGTCATAGCAATAATCGGCGTGTGCGTCTCTCTCTGACGCTCTAATTGTCGTATTGCTCTCGTTGCTTTATATCCATCTAAGACAGGCATTTGGCAATCCATAATCACGATATCAAAATTTTCTTTCCGATATCTATCAAATGCTTCTGTTCCATTTTCACAAAGAATAACCTGCCAACCTTTTCGTCCTGATAATTGCTCTAGTACCATCTGGCTTACAGGATCATCTTCAGCTAGGAGAATTTTTAACTCATTTTTCACTTGACCCTCTATCATTTTCTTTACTGATGGCTCTGGGAAATCTTGTTTTACATGAATACTCTCCAAAACACATGTAAAGCAGAAGTTACTTCCTTCATCTTTTTTGCTATCCACCCAAATTTCTCCTGCCATCAATTCCACCAAATTTTTAGAGATGGCAAGTCCTAGTCCACTTCCGCCATATTTACGAATATTCGAGTTGTCAACTTGACTAAAACTTTTAAAAAGATCATCAATTTTATCATCAGGTATTCCAATTCCAGTATCTTTAACAGCAAATTCGAGTTTAACTTCGTTATTACTTCGCACTTCCACCATTCTGATTAAAATATCAATTCGTCCTTTATTTGTGAATTTAACAGCATTACCCATCAAATTCGAAAGGATTTGTCTTAGACGGAAAGGATCACCGATAAAATGATCAGGAACATCTTTTTGGATAGAAACTTCCATAATTAGTCCTTTTCCAATAGCCGACGACTTAAATAAACTAACTACATCACTGACCATCTTTGAAAAATTAAAAACTATCTTTTCTAATTTCATTTTTCCTATTTCTATTTTTGTATAATCAAGAATGTCATTAATGAGCTTTAAAAGTGCGTCAGAGGATGTCCTAACAATATTCATATATCCTCTCTGCTCTTGTGTCAGTTCGGTCATTTCCATAATTTGAATCATTCCAAGAAAACCATTCATCGGCGTTCTAATTTCATGTGACATATTGGCAAGGAATTGACTTTTTGCAGTATTTGCCGCATTTGCAAAAGCTGTTTCCTCTTTTGACTTAATGACTTCTTCTTGTTTCCTTATTTCCTCTGTTACATCTCTAAATACAAGTATAACTCCGGTTATATCACCATTTTCATCTTTTATGGGTGCTGCACTATCTGCGATATGCCTTTCCGTGCCATCTTTAGCAATTAAAATAGTATGATTAGCCAATCCAATTATTTTCCCCGTATGAATTACTTTTTCCACCGGATCTTCACATCTATCTCTTGTAATTGCACTGATTAGATGAACAACCTCTCCAAAGTACTTTCCACTTGCCTCGTCTTGGGACCAACCTAAAAGTGCTTGCGCTACTTCATTTACAATTTCAATTTTACCTTTATTATCAGTAGAAATAACACCATCACCAACTGATAACAACGTTATTTTCAAACGTTCTTTCTCTTTGAATAAGGACTCTTCAACTAATTTTCGCTCTGAGATTTCTGCCATCAACATGGCATTTATTTTCTCTGACTGTATTTGTAATTTTTTGATTTGAAGATAATTTTTCACACGAGCCAGTACTTCTTTAGGCTGGAAAGGCTTGCTAATATAATCAACGCCTCCCAGATCAAAACTTTTAACTTTAGCCTCAACATCATCGAGTGCACTAATAAATATAATTGGAATTTCACAACTATGTTTTTCTTTTTTTAGACGACGACAAACTTCATATCCATCAATATCAGGCATTTTTATATCGAGTAAAATTAGATCTGGTGCCTTAGCCGCTACTGAAAGCAATGCTAGATCGCCTCCATTGGCAGGTCTAACTTTATAACCCTCCGAAGAAAGGATATCTATCAATAATTTTAAATTAGCTGGATTATCATCTACAACCATTATCTCAGCAGAATAAATGTCTTCATTTTGAAAGTCGATCATATTTTTCTCCTTTCTATTGTATTTTTTTACTTTTTGACAACGAAAATAATTGTGTATAGTCCATACTCTCAGCAAGTTTTTTCAATGAAATTCCAAGATTATTGTCAATTTTACTCATTTTCCCTATTGTTTCTAAGATTTTTTCTCTATCCAATGCAAGTACGGAATTTTGAAATTCCATGAGCAGCTGTTCAGGCATTTTTTCTAATTGCTCATTATCAATCCTAGCCGTTGTTATAGAATTAGATTCTTCATCATGCATCGTCTTATATACATATTCCAAATTAAGTTTTTTTGCCATGACCTCAAAAATTTCACTCTCTCGATAAGGTTTTCCTACAAAAGCATCACAGCCAGCATTGAGTATTTCGGCCACTTCTCCCGTAAGTACATGTGCAGAAAGTGCCACGATTTTTGTGTCCATCCCACTTTTAGTCTCTCTAATCAGTTTGGTTGCTTCTAGTCCATCCATTACAGGCATACGTATATCCATCCATATTAAGTCAGGATGCCATTCATTGAAAATTTCAACTGCTTCTTTTCCATTAACGGCTTCTCGCACTTCAAAGCCAACGCTCGAAAGAAGTTTCACTAGTAGACATCGATTTTCTTCCATATCTTCTGCAATAAGTATCCGAGGAATCTGAAATCCTTTTTTAATACCAATCACACATTTTGCGGTATGACTTTCATGATTACTTTCTTCTTTTCCTAGATCAATCTCAATAGTAAAGTGGAATATACTTCCTTTATCAATACAACTTGTTGCTGAAATCTCTCCTCCCATAAGTTTAATATAATCCTGACTTATGGCAAGTCCTAATCCAGTACCAGTTTTGCTTTTCTTTCCACTTTCAGTCTGTACAAAATATTTAAATAATTTAGTTATCTCCGTTTCTGAGATACCAACTCCTGTATCTTCAACCACCACCGAAATACAAGATTGACCTGATGCTTTTTTAAAAAAAGACAAGGAAAGAGTTACACTTCCTCGATGGGTGAATTTTACAGCATTTCCAATAAGATTAATCAAAATAATGCGTAGTTTTTTTTCATCCCCATATAAATATTTTGGCATATCAGTAAGTCCAGCTATCTTAAATACTATATTCTTCTCATTAACTTGAGCCTGAAACATTTTTTGAAGTTCTTGAATTAACATATGGAAATTAAAATCAGATGCCTCAAGTGCAATACCCTTGGACTCAATTTTCGCTATGATCAAAATATCATTTATGAGTGACAATAAGTGTTCTCCACTGCGATTTATAGTCTTTAAGAATTCTTTATGTTCAGCAGATAGACATTCATCTCTGCGCATCATTTGTGAATATCCTAAAATTGCATTCAGCGGAGTGCGAAGTTCATGGCTCATATTTGCTAAAAATATACTTTTTGCTTGATTGGCTATCTGCGCTTCTTCTTGCGCCTTTTTCGCACGAAGGTTTGCTCGTCGCATCGCCTCTGCAACAAATGAGATCATCGTACAAGTCAGAAAAAACACGGCCATTCCCAACCAATCAGCAGGTTCTTTAATAAAAGGATGAGTTGTAAGTAAAGGCCATAAGAAAATAAGTATGAAACACGATAAACTAGCAGCGATCATTCCGACTGCGACTCCACCATAGATTGCGGCAAGCATTACCGCTGGATAAAATGTTAACCATGCAAGACGATTTTCAAGAAGACCTAATGGCCATACTCGAAGGGTAGTGGCAATACCGATAAGTATAAAAGCAAGCATCAAACGTTTCCATGTTATCGGAGTGATTTGATACCATTCCACTCATAACGCCTCCATTTTTATTCACTTTTTAATATATTCTTCCATACAGTTACACAAACTCCTTTAATTTTTATTTATTTGTTATTTGTTTATTTTTTTGCTTAATAGGAATCCTTCTTAACAAAAAAATCTCTTAAATAAAGTATGAATAAACATAAATACACTTATTAAATTATCTTTAAACCTATGATTTTTTGAAATTATATTTTTTTATTGAATGTATACACCTATCTAACTTAAGAAATTAATTCTCTTTTTTGTTTTAAAGTGAATATATTACCACTATAGATATTTTAGATGGAGTGATTCACATGGGATACTATATTAGAGTCGAAACAAACGTACGTATTTATGTGGAAGATATTAACCCAGGAAGCTGTAAGACAATTTTATTTATACATGGTTGGCCTGCAAATCATAAAATGTTTGAATATCAATTTGACCAACTACCTAAAATGGGATATCGGTGCGTAGGAATTGATCTTAGAGGATTTGGTAATTCTGATAAACCTTGGAAAGGTTATGACTACGATCGATCGGCAGATGATATTCGATGTGTGGTTGAGGAGCTCGATTTACAAGATTTTGTACTTGGAGGCCATTCCACTGGAGGAGCGATTGCGATTCGATACATGGCCCGCCATAATGGATATGGGGTATCAAAACTTGCCCTTTTTGCAGCTGCAGCTCCTAGTCTAATTCAACGCCCTTATTTCCCTCACGGTTTAAAGAAAGAAGACGTAGAGAAAATCATTCAAGAAACATACCGTGATCGTCCTAAAATGTTGCAGGGATTTGGAGACATGTTTTTCTTTCAACATGTTACAGAACCCTTTTCAGATTGGTTTTTCCAATTAGGGCTGCAAGCAGCGGGTTGGTCTACAGCAGCAGTTGCAAAGTCTTGGCTAAATGAAGAAAGATTATTTTCTGATCTTAAAAAGATATGCGTTCCTACATTAATTCTCCATGGAATCCATGATAAAGTCTGCCTCTTCCCACTGGCGATTGCACAAAATGAAGAAATTAGAAATTCTAAGCTCGTACCATTTAAATACAGCGGTCATGGATTGTTTTATGATCAGCGCGATAAATTCAACAGGGAATTGGTACAATTTATTGAGCAATAATTTTTTACACTCCCCTCTGACAAAATAAATCGCCTAAACTCAAAGGGGCTGTTGACAAAAGGGTAGTCGAGAAAGATCTCGGCTACCCTTTTGTCAACAGCCCCTCAAAGTTCAGGCGATTCTAAACACATCGATTTTTCTCCACGCTACTGACAATTTTGCACTTATTGCTGCAAAGCAACATCAATAAAGCTCATTATTCGTCGCTGATATTCAACTTTATGATTAAATATTGCCATAGCATGAGCATCACCAGAGGAAATATACTTTTCCTTATACCCTTTAGTCGCGGTATATAACTGCTCATTCATGTAGACTGGTACTAATACATCAGCATCACCATGAAGATAGAGAATAGGAGTCGTTACATGGCGTACTGATCGAACAGGTGAAACATCCTCGTAGCGAAACCCTGATTGCCACTTGGCCATGATGCTTGAATAACGTAAAAGTAGTTTTATCCAAAGAGGATCATGTAGAGAAACTGCAGCATCAATTTGTTGAGTTAGTAATTCTTCTAAATCGCTGTAACTGCTATCAGCAACATAAAAATTGACACGATGGCTCATTTCATTCATTTCTGCGTGCATTAAAGCAGTCGCTGCTCCCATTGATACACCATGTACCCCGATCTTCCCCTTAGGATGATACTGCTCAACCCAATCAATCCATTGGTCTAGATCATACTTTTCATAGAATCCCCATGACACTGAGTTTCCCCCACTTTCACCACTAGCTCGCGAATCATAGATTAATACGTTATATCCTGCTTTTATATATAATGGAGCATACCATAACCCCATCAGACGGCTTCCAGTAATACCATGTACAAAGATAACCGTGTTATTCGAAGGTGTTGGATTCGGTAAGTATGTGCCTTGCAGGGTATACCCTAAACGTGAGTTAATGCTGACATTTTTCCAGCCTTTTGTTTTAATCCCGTCTTCCAAAGTGACCTGCAATGCTTGAAATCGTTTGGAGTCAAGTCGGGTATTCCATACACAGAATTCTTGGTAAAATAGATTACCAATCACTAGGCCAATTCCATTGATGATTGCAAAAAAAACGAACAGAATTGATAATGTCACTAAAAAAAATCGCAACCAAACCTTTCGCTTAAGCGCTTGCATTTCAGCGTCTTCAAACATAAAAAAAGTGTCCTCCAGTATAACGTAAGGGTCGTATTATTATTCACCAAAATAGCAGTCAGTATTATCATATGTTAATACTACTTCATCGAATAATTCAAAAGTATATTTTTTCAGCAAGCAATTTCGACTTCCTGTAACTGAGAAACTTACCGAAAATAGTCCTCTGATGACTAACGATAATTGCTAGAATTACACATTTAGCCTAGTCTGACTTATATTTTATATTATAAACTAATTATAACATAAAATATAAGTCAATTTCGGGCCCTTAAACCCCCTCCCCTTACTACCGTCCATTACTTTATCCTGAATACTTGAGCCTTTATCGACTAAAGCTAGTTTAACTCGTCCGTTGTCACTATGTGTATAAATCATAACAACTCCACTTTACTCTTATATATTATCTGAGAGTATTTTGTTCTCGTTGTATTATTTAAAAGATTCTTTTTTGAGCAACCCCAAAGCAATATTTTCTTGCGGAATACGAATACCTAAGATGAGTACAGCATTAAAAAAAGTAGCAAGAATTGCTGTTATGACAGAACCAAAAATCAACGGTACGCTGATAAGCTCAATAGCGACTGCTAAATAATTAGGGTGGCGTAAAAAACGATAAGGCCCCTTAGAGATAGCTGCCCGATGGGGGATGACTAAAATACGTGTATTCCATAACCGCCCAAGACTCCTCATACACCAGTAACGCAACCCTTGAGCGATTATAAATAAACATAACCATAAATACCAAAACTGACTTAGCACACCACCACGCAAGATGGATTCCCCTACCCAGCCGACTAACCATCCAATATGTAACAGAAAAAATAAGGGATAATGCCAGGCACCAAATTCTTGTGCACCTGCCGTCAATGCCCATATGCGGTTACTTTTAGCTATGTATAACTCCGATATACGCTGACTAACAATCAATATGACCATAACTACAATCCACCAGTTTACCATTGAAATAGCACTTGCTCAGCGCTGAACCCCGGTCCTAGTGCAAGCATTACACCAAAATTACCTGTAGGAGGTGTTTCTGCCATAAACTTCTCTAATACAAACAACACAGTTGTGCTTGACATATTACCATAATCAGCTAAGATGTCATATGCATATGTTAGCTGATCCTTAGCTAGACCAAGGCTTTCACTATAGGCCTTAAGTACTTTGGCACCGCCAGGATGGACAATATAATGCACGATATCTTCTTGGTTAATGCCCCATTTAGTACAGGCGCCATTCAATAATTGGGGCAAATTTCGCCGAAGGATGCTAGGAATATCCCGAGAAAATCGCACTTTAAATCCAGTCTCAGCCAAATCCCACCCCATCACATCTGCTGAATCTGGAAATAGTGTACTATAATTACCTAGCACAGCCGGACCATCACCATCTACGGTTATTACTGCAGCGGCGGCTCCATCTGCAAAAATACTTGTACCAACTAGATTAGATTTCGAGTAATCGTTCTGTTGGAAAGTCAGACTGCATAGTTCAACCGTTACTAACAATACAGCTTTTTCCTGCAAACTATGGCTAAGCTCAGCAGCTCGTGCTAAGCCTGATACACCACCACCACATCCAAGTCCCCAAATAGGCAATCGTACACTATGGGGCGATAGGCCCAGTCTTTGAATCAATTTAGCATCTAAGGTTGGTGTAACAATACCCGTTGATGAAACAAAAATAACCATGCCAATATCCTCTGGTTGCACACTTGCCTTCATCATTGCCTCTAGTGCTGCCTTTTCGGATAATTCAAGAGCCACCCGCTCAAATATTTTATTTGCTTCGGCGAAAGAGTGAGCAGTAGCATACCAATCCAATGGTTGAGAAAGATGCCTAACATGAATACAACTACTCTCGAATACTGGAAGCAAACGATCAAGATGATCAATGTGTGACTCAAATAAAGCGGTAACAAATTTCTTTATCTCCCTTTGTTCTAAAGCGTAGGTCGGTACTGCTCTGCCTACAGCTTTTATTTTAGGTATTTTCATAAAAAATAATCACCACCATTTCTTTTTCTACTAATAAACTATTTTGGATCATAAGAAAAAATACATCTTTTATCTTACAATTGAAAAAACCTCCCCGATTGGAGAGGTTTGACTTTTTATAGCGTAAGATCAGCAAACAGTTGATTGCTGATCTTCCCGATGACTACCAGCATAACGAATACTCGCAAAATTAGCTAGGTCTTTCTCTACTGATACTAAGTCGGTACGATCCAATTCAGTAATGGCATTTTTTCCTACAGCTTGTACCGCCAATTGCATTTCAATGACGCAGGAAGCAAGAAATTTGGCCAAATGCCCCGCGGCTAAATCAACATCCAGTTTATCTGCTAACTGACCAGTATAAAGTGCCAACTGGGACGGTGGTGCCTGGGGTAAAGTTTTATTGATTTGGGTATGCATCGCAGCCAACAGAGCAATAGTCCCGATATAAATCCCATCAGCTCCTAAAGCCATAGCCTTTAAGAAATGTCCTGGTGTTGTTAACCCGCCAGTAATAATAACGCTAAATCGATCACGCAAATTATTTTTAACTAACCAGTCGATTGTCCTAACCAATGTATGAAATGTAGGTAATCCCACATTATCTTGCAAGGTTGGATTCGCTACTGCTGTCCCGCCCTCAGAACCATCAACTACAATATAGTCAGCATTTGTTTGAGCAATCACTGCCAATTCATATTCAATATAATCAGTACCCGCTATTTTTACTCCCACTGGTACGTCATATTGATCTTTCATGTCATTGATCATTTTAATATAATCTTGAGTGGAACTTTTTCCTGGCATACGAGCGTATACTGTAGCATCTTCCCCATCCTCTAAATGCCATGCTTTACGCAGATGCTCACCGATCTGATCAGCCTTCATGGGTCCATCAACAGCACCGCCCCACGCACCTTGCCCTAACTGAATTTCGATAGCATCCAAACGACTTAATTGTTCTTTTCCTGATAATTGACCACCACGATGATATTGGCCAATTAAAAAATTAGCCGCATCGCGTTCTTCATTCGTAACAGCTGACTCTCCCGTATTTGTTGAAGTGCCAGCAATGGTTGCTCCTTTTGCTAGGGCTATTTTCATTGGCAAGCTTAAAGACCCGCCATATGACATCCCTGTTATCATAATTGGTATTTGTAATTTTAATGGTTTTTTTGCATTAGGCCCAATCACAATCTTAGTATCAATTTGAGTATGATCCGAAGCTGGCAATTGGAATAATTGTTTAGGATTTAGTAAAATTTTATCCCATGGTGATAATACAACTGGACTGCCCATAGGTCTGCTCAATTCCATGCCTTTCTCTGCACGCATGGCAGCTTCCATCATAGCACGCGGCGACAATTTTTCTGCTACCGTTACCATAAGAAAAGGATTGTCGGGATAATCCTCTGTGAGCATTTTGACCATTGCTTCATCAATTGTAGGATCCATCAATTTCATCATCATCCAGCTCAATAACATTCTAGCACCTCCATAATACCAAGCCTTCTTAAGAAATTCAGACCATCATGTACTTTTTATTCATCTAAAATCAAAGCATATACATACCTTGAACCATGTACTCCGATGGTTAGAACCATCTCAATATCGGTCGTTCGGCTAGGTCCGCTAATAAACGTGGTTGTAGTCGGCAAATTGGTTCCATAGCGTTCTTTGAGTATCTTCATTACTGAAGCAAGTCCATCCACCAATTGAGCGGTTGTGAAAATCGCAATCAAAGTAAGTGGTAAAACGCATAAGGATGCAGGTTGTCCAGGAGATGCAGTAGGCAATACAATGGTACCTGTTTCTGCCATGGCAATATCTGCCCAAACGATTCCAGCATCCATAGCAGCCGCTTTGCCAATCCAGTCACTATATTTTTTCTCTAAGGGCCATCGTGATAAGGTCGTCTTAGTATCTGAGAATATTTCTTCCAGCTTTAGATTTTCAAGTTCAGGATGATCCCAGCGCATGGCCTTTTGCAGTTGTCTCTCTTGAATAATTTGCTTGAGTGCTTGACCTAGTTCATTACGATCCTTAATACTAAAGGTTTTCCCGCCCAACTTCACCCATTCTTGAATAAACCGCTCCCGCAACTCTTTTCGTTCATCAAGGGTTATTTCACGCTGGGTAAACAAACCGTTCATTGGATTTTGAACCCTCTTGGCCTTTCCGCCAGGCGGGATTTTCATATTACTCTTAAGACCCGAAAAGAATGCATTACGATCACCAGTTAATACTCCTAGCCCCATCTTGATTACTCCTTTCTATCCTCATGCAGCTCAGGCCAAATTTCGTGGAAAAATTTATCAGGAAGTGCAGGCATATCGCGATGTTTCAGCCAATCAGAAATAGGTGGTGGTCCATAGGCGATTTTCCCTGCTTTCACGAGAGGAAACTGAAAACGCCGCGCCATGCGTACAGAGAAACGATAGCGGCTCACACTTGCGAAAGTAGCACTCCAGCCTTTATAGGCTATATTCTCGGCAATTTCGCCTTTGTTCTCAAGTTCCACCTTGTCGTTCCGTAATGAATACAGCATATCATGTAACGGAATTTTGACTGGGCAGGCAAAAGTACATGCACCGCATAGTGTAGTAGCATAAGCCAATTCACCGAATTTATCAATTCCTTGATAAAGGGGAGATAAAACGGCCCCAATTGGCCCTGGATACACCCAGCCATAAGCATGCCCACCGATATTACGATAAACTGGACATGCATTTAGGCAGGAACCGCACCGAATACAGTTAAGAACTTTTTCGTATTTTGTTCCTAGCAACTTAGAACGACCATTATCCACTATGACTAGATGAAATTCCTGCGGCCCATCAAGTTCATTTTCATCCCGTATGCCAGTCGATAGTGTATTATATACTGTTAGCTTTTGCCCCGTAGCGCTACGTGCTAATAAAGAAAGCATAACCGCAAGATCATCGATACTCGGTAAAATTCGCTCCATTCCCATGATTGTAACAAGTGTTGGCGCCAAAGCAGATATAATACGAGCATTTCCCTCGTTTGTACATAGAGTAATCGCACCTGAATCGGCTATTGCAAAATTACAACCGGTAATTCCGATATCGATTCCTAGGAATTTTTCTCGTAAATGTTCTCTAGCAAATCCACATAAATCTGCGATTTCTGTAGAAAGTTTCTCTTTACTCACTGCATTAAAGAGATCGGCTACTTGGAACCTATTTTTATGCATCGCGGGTGCTATAATATGTGACGGTGTTTCACCTGCTAGCTGAATGATATATTCACCCAGATCTGATTCGATAACCTCACAGCCCAGTTTTTCTAAAGCTGGATTGAGGTGAATTTCCTCAGATACCATTGATTTAGATTTAATAATCGATTTAGCATTTTTCTTTTGTGCTAAGTTTGCAATATACTGAACAGCTTCCTCGCCAGTCTTAGCAAGACATACATGTCCACCTTTTTTTAATACATTATCAATGAGCTGCTCAAGGTATTGATCTAAATGCTGAATGACATGAAGACGAATCCCTTCTGCTCGATCACGAAATGCCATCCAGCGTTCTTCTCCAACGGCTTCAATTGATGCAGCTCGCTGCCCCCTTAATCGTCCTGTACCATTTTTTACAGCTTTAATCATGGCCGGGTCACTCAATGCTTTATGATATCGTTTTTGAAAGCTAGGTTCAAAATGCATTCTTTCCACCCCCTTGATCTAAAACCTGGGCCAGATGCATAACTTTAATCCGAGAACCGCGGCGACTCAAACGACCACTTATATTCATAAGACAAGTTAAATCAGACCCAGCTAACACCTCCGCACCAGTGGCAATAATGTGATCTACTTTTTCATCTACAATCTCGGCTGAAATATCCTTCATTTTCATTGAGAAAGTTCCACCAAAGCCGCAGCAATCAAAAGCAAAAGGTAATTCTATAAAATCAATCCCTTTGACATTTCTGAGCAGTACCTTTGGTTGTTCCTCCACCCCTAGCAAACGAGTCATATGACAGCTAGAATGATAAGTCACTTTCTTAGCAAAAGCAGCTCCAACGTTTTCAACACCAAGAACATCAACAATAAACTGGGAAAATTCATAGGTTTTAGCTACAAATTCTTCTGCTCTCTTCTTCCATTTAGGGTCATTGTCAAATAGTGTCGGATAGCCATGATGTATCATAGCGGCACAAGACCCTGATGGCATAACAACCCTTTCGCTTTTCTCGAAAACTTCAATCACCTTTTTTGCGACTATAGCAGCTTCCTTATAATATCCACTAGAGAACGCTGGCTGACCACAACAGGTTTGTCCTTCTGGAAAGTCAAGGTCTACTCCGTTTCGTTCTAAAACCCGAACTACACTTTTTCCAACATCCGCATACATTAGATCAGCAATGCATGTTATAAATAACGATGCCTTCAAATTACTCCCCCCAATTATGTAACTTTCGATTACTCTATAAAGAAATACAGGGACAAATATATCGTCTTACTAAGAGATCATTCAATTATTCATATGTTTTGCATACTACTAGTAATTAATACTTAAAAAATAAAAAAAGAATTGCCTCAAAAAAATTTGAGGCAATTCTTTTTTTATTTTAGCATTGTTTTTCTTTATCTTGTTTTTTCTTGCAATCATTATTACTAATTTCTTTTGCAAATTCAACGTTCTTAACTTGTTTCTTATTTTCTTGCTTTTTGCATTCTTGTTCTTTCATGTTTATCACCTCCAACATTATTATTGCCATATCTTCAATTAAAATTATAGGAAAAATACACCGTAATTTTACATGACTTTACCAAATGCACATAAAACTATGGCGGTATAGGCCGCCATAGTTTTACATACTTTATTTATCTTTTCTGAGAAGAAAAACTAGTTCAGCACCCTATGGCTATTATCATTTTCTTTGTTAGCAATGCGCCAGGCGACAGTTCCTAACAAGATTCCAAACACGATTGCCGTCAAATCGACGCCGACCGTCATCCAATCACTACGTGGGATGGCCCTTAGCAGACCGACATTTGTCGTCAAACTATTTATGATTGGTAGCCCAATGCAAAGCCCAGCTGCGATTGCCAGTTGTTCGATCCAAGCCCGCAGTGGTGAACGCCAAAAAGCATGGATAAGCATCAACAGCCATACACAAAAAAATACGGTGATTTCACTATCTGCCCGTTCCCGCATAGAGATGGGTAAAAGCCGATTGGCCCACAAATAGCTAGTGCAGGCAATCATAGCACCAGTGATCGCTGTCGTATTCAAGGCTTCGATAGCACGATAAGTATGTTGGAGCATCTTACTACTCTTGGCATAACGACTACGTCGCTTGACTGTAAAAAATACCAGTCCGGCGGCGATCATAACGCAACCGATCAAACCAGATAGAAAATACAACCAGGAAATCATATAGCCACCAAACCTAGCAACATGTAATCCAGCTAAATAGCGAACGGTATAGACAGAAGGGTTCCACTCCTTATGGATGCCGATCAGTTCACCCGTAACCCCGTTAAAAGAAACTCGGTCACCTACGGCTGCAATCCGATCGTCGATATTGCGTATAAAGGTTATTACGGCTTGCTGGTCTCCTGGATTTTTAACTAGAACATAAGCAATCTTACCCTTACCAAATTCTTTTTCCGCCAAGGGCAGCAATTGCTCTAAAGGTAGTAACGTGGCGGGGACATTCCCACGTTTCTGGTCAGAAATGAGTCCGACTTCGCTCCATAATTTAGCCTTATTCTCATATAGTAAGTGTGTTGCAACGGGCATCACTTCCATGAAGGTCAGCACCAAACCAGTATAGGTAATAAGCAGTACGAAAGGTAGCGTGAGTACACCAGTCATAAGATGAGCATGAAGCCATGTCCGGCGCCAGCGCAAAAGAAAAAATTCTTTAAATACCTGCTTACGAATGATGATCCCAGAGACTACTGCCGCCAATAATACAAGAGATGCAGCACTGACTAGCCATAAACCAGCCTTACCACGATGTAGTTCAGAGTGAAAGTCCGTAAAGAAATGGCCGCCTTCTGTTTGACGTTCTTTGATTATCTCTCCCGTCAGAGGATCTAAATGCCTTTCTAATGTTGCCTTACCTTTCTTCCAACTAATATCGAGTACGGGATAACGTGTCTGTGGCAGACGAATTGTCCAATTATCGCTTTGGGGGGCAACTTGGCGAAGTTTTTTGTTCGCTTCAGCCAGAGCTTGCTCAGGCATAACTTGAACAGCCCTAAATTCCGGTTTCATCCAATGGGTCAATTCAGGCTGGAATACCGCCAGCGTACCTGTCAAAAAGATAACAAACAGTAACCAGCCAAAAATCAATCCCCCCCAAGTATGTAGTTCACTCATCGACTGAGTAACAGTTTTATTTATTGTTGATTTTATCACTATCTATACTCCTTTAACGTCCCCAGACTACAACCATAGCCAAGAGACTACAAAACGCTGTCGCTCCTAGCATGTCTCGCCAGGCTCTTTGAGCAGTGGGGGCAGCAAAAGCCCACAGTATCCCACCTAGCCAAACTAAACTCGGAAACAATGCGCTAAAAAATACTACATCAACTCGAGGCCAAGGTAATAATATTGCTAAAGCTGCTAGAGTACTATAGGTTAAGCCATAACCGCCAAGCACAGCGGCTAAAATGCGCAAGATGACTTGTCCCGTTTTGTTGGTGCTAGCTGAAAATTCCTTCAGCTGGCGAATTGAATTAAGAATAGTTATATTTATAATCAACACCTGCCTTATAAACTCATCGTTGCAGATAGTTTAAAAGTACGAGGGTTGCCCAGCGTAACATAACCAGAAGTATTAAAAGAACCTGCCCAATAGTTTTTATTAAGTACATTTTCCACACTGGCATTGAAAGTAACCGGTGTTTTTCCCATAGTCGTTTTATAGCTTGCACCGAGATCATACCGTACCCAGCTTGGAATTTTGAGTGTATTCGTATTATTGATATATTGTGAGCTAGTGTATACTGCCCGAACAGAAAGGGCTAAGTTGGGGTTCCAAGGAGTATCCCATTCCAAACCTAAATTTGTCTGCCATTTAGGGATACCTGCAGGTGTATTCCCTTCATTGACTCCTTTAGTTTGACGAGTTAATTCACCTTGGGTATAAGCAATCCCCCCCAAGAGACGTAGGTTTTTTGCAACTTTGCCAAAAGTACTCCATTCAATACCACGGTTTTCTTGTTCACCATCAGATGTTACATTATATAAAGTGCTAGTTAGATAAACATTAGTTTCACTTGGTTTTGTGATTTTATAAAAGGAAAGGGTATTAGCAAAATCGCCACCATCCCATTTAACACCAACTTCCTTTTGTTTACTTTTATATGGTGGTAAGATCTCACCACCATTATTTACATTCACACCCGTTGCAACGACTTTGCCAGCACTCAATCCTTCAATGTAATTGGCATAAAGAGCAACGGAATTGTCCCACGGTTTGACAACAAGGCCAAGCATTGGTGTGTTCGCACTTGCATCATATTCACTGGTTTGAGCACCAGTGGTAACATTAAAACTTCTAGTATTCACATTTTGCCGGCGCATACCTAAGGTTAATTGAACTTTTTCTTTATTGAAAGAAAGGGTATCGGCGATAAAAAGGCTGGAGAGCTCTTTATCATTGCTTTTATTTGGTCTCGCTGGTGTTGGCGCTAACACGTTAAAAACAATCGGATTATAAATATTTGTTTTACCTGATACTTGCGTATAAACACTGGAGTTTTCAGAAGTTAGATAGCTTGAACCTAAAACAATTTGATGTTCAATCGAACCTGTTTGGTACTTACCACGTAAACCCAGTTCAGCTGAAGCAGAATCTGTCCACCAGTATTGATTATTTCGATTGACGGTAGCTGTACCGTCTGCTAGGATGCTGTTGGCGTGATTGCCCGAAAGATAACCTGTCGTAGTGCTGGAAAGCTTACCAATACTAGCGTAGGCAGTCAGCTTGTCATTCACATCATATTCACTTTTAAACAAGATCGCATTGTTCCGCGCTGAACCATATGTCCCTTTAAGTAAATTAGTAGAACCATCAGGAGCAGAGATAACGCCCTTGCCTAGGTCATACATAGAAACCGATCCATTATCAAAATTTTCTTGGGAGCCATAAGCATCCAAGGACAAACGCCACCTATCATGACGATAATCCATGCCCATAGCGCCTAATAGTCTTTCTTTCGACTGACCATCGGTTTCCGTACCTCCATCTTTATAAACACCATTGAATCGAATGCCAAATTCTTTATTTTTACCATAACGACGGCCAATATCAAGATGTCCACCGAATTGAGACCCTGAGGAATAGTCGGTAGTAAAGGTGGTGACGTCTATTTCGCCAGCCCGTTTCGGCACAAGATTAACGGTACCACCAACCGCTCCATTCACACTTCCGTTTAAAAAAGAGCCAGGACCTTTAAGTACTTCTACTCTTTCCAGAAATTCTACCGGTACATGGTTAAGTGGTGCCAGACCTTGCATTCCGTTAAAATTAAGTTCTTCAGCAAGTAAACCAAACCCGCGAATCGTAAAATTTTCCTGAATATGTCCGCTAGAAGTGGTAAAACGGATTGATGGATCATTGATCAGTACATCATGCAGTGTACTTGCCTGTTGGTCCTCAATAGCCTGTGCCGTATAACTGGTGATATTAAATGGTGTATCCATGAAATCCTTATTGCCCAGTACACCTAGATTAGCCCCGCGGGCCACTTGACCACCAGCATAAGCAGGCGGTAACTCCTTAGGCTTTTTACGCTCACGATCAGCTGTAACTTTTATCTCTTCGAGAGCAAATTCACGCTTCCCATCCTTATTTTTGTCTGCTGCCTGTTCCTCTGTGACTTGCTCTTTTACCGTGCCTGTTTCCGTAACATCCTCTGCCGCGTATGTAATCATTGGTATATGCCATAGTAAGCTGCTACCAAGCAAGGCGTAGAGCATATTTTTTTTGGTACGAGACATTTTTTTCTTCATAAGATTCGACTCCTTTGTTATTTTTACTTAAGGTGTCCCCATGATCTAACCATAAAGGCAGCGCCTTGCACCTTAGCTGAGAAAATAAGGATGAAAGAAAGATAAATACCATTTCCACTGTTTTTTCCATAAGGAATGCGACTTTAAATAAACCAACATGAAAATGATTATCAATATCAATTTAATAATTCTTATATAGAATACCAAGCAGACCAACTGAAGTAAATGGACATATTTCGATACCCTCATAGATTTTTTTCTAATAGCTACACAGGATATTTACGAGTTACTCAAAAAAATATTGAGTAACATTTTAAATAGAAGGGTTAAGTCAGAGAATTGATTGACAAGCATGTACTGTAGAGTTATAATACTTCATTATAACTCTAGCAATGATAATGATAATCATTGCTTTTAGATTTCAAAATATGCTCACCTAGAAAATGATTGAAATAATTTATGTTAGAATATTACAAAAAAACAGACTCATTTTCCCAGTCAATTGCTACTATCGAGTAAGGAGGTTTATTAAAATGAAGGTGGATATCAATGAGTTAGCAGGATATTTTTCTACTATAAATATTAACCTAATCAACATGGTCAGATCAGTCGTACCACCGGGCGGAAAGTGCTTTGGCGTCTTTACTCCACCATACTCCAGTTTCATTTTCCCGCTGCATGGAAGGGCTAGAATGTTTTTTGATGGTATTCCTTATATAATGGATCCTGGAAAGATCTTTCACAGTGGTCCAAATATGACTCTCGATAAAGAAGTTTTAGGACGGTTTGAGTGGGATTTCATGGTCATACATTATCGGGTTGACGGTGATGAAAAGGATGGATTATCCTATGGATCATCTCATTACCAACTTGATCCCGGACAGAACACACGCATCAATGATATGCTGCATCGCCTCTACCATATGTGTAACACACCGGGCAACCTCGCTACATTACGAGCAAAATCACTGTTTTTCAGTCTTTTGGATGAAATTTTCACCTGTGCGAATCATCAACGCAACGACAATAACCGAGACCTGATAGAGCAATCTATCGAATACATAAAGATTCATTACATGCAACCTCTCACCATACCAGAATTAGCTGAGCAACATGGCTTGAACTCTAAGCAGTTCGCTTATTTATTTCAAAAATACATGGGCATAGGACCAAATGAATATTTAATCGATCGCCGGATGCGACACGCTAAGGAATTACTCTGTGCCACAACTTCCTCTGTAGCAGAAATTTCTGCTTGTGTAGGCTACTCTGACCCTTATTATTTCAGTAAATTATTTAAGAAACGTACAGGTTTCTGTCCTAGCGCACTACAACGCTCTTTTTAAAGAGTCAAGCTGAACGGGTATCAGAAAGTCTTCTTTTTTAACCTAGATAGAAAAGCTGGACCAATAGATTTTTCAATCGATTGGTCCAGCCTGTCTATCTAGGTTTTATATATGTACAGAAATCAGCTGACTCTCTTCAAAGTCCTCATCCTAAGGTGAACGTTTTGATTACTTCTTTTCTACGGTTATACCAGTCATGAATGACCAATTCCAATTCGTTGACTCTAAATCGTCCTATTTCTGCGACATTATATTTCTGAACTATGTCTAAAAGCTGACTTCTATTTTTGAGTGGTGACTTAAATCTGATCCCGGTAAAATGAGCCGAAGTACGCTGATAACGTTGCTCTACGTCAATATTTTCTTCTCTTGATAATTCACGTATCTTGTTTCGTATTTGATTTAATCCTTGTCGATAATAACCTTTTCCCAAAACGGCGGCATCACTTACAATCAATCCTTTAAACTCTATATCAAACTTGATTATACTAGATAAAGCATTTTCAATGAGTTCAATCATTTTATTATTTTGAGCATCATCCTTCTCAAATTCACTATTCCCACTTATAACTTCAAGGACTGTAATATGCAAATCTGAGTCCGGATAAAAATAAAGATCTGGTTCGATTTTTTTTATTTGCTTGATAATATCTTTATATAGATCATTAGTCGCCCCTTGTATATTGATTTGCAAAGTCAACCCAAATCTCTTATCTTCACCCATATTATTCAAGAATTGATCGATCACTTCTTGCTTATTTCGAATAGCCCCTTCCCCTTTGAAATGAATTCTATTATAAAGCCCATCTAATTCTTCCGTAAGTTTATCCATCTCTTAACTACCATTTCCTTTCAGAATATCCTGGCTAATCAAGACATCAATTTCTTTCTCATAGATCATCAATCCAAATTCCGAAGCCATTTCCTTAGAGAAAGCGGTAAATCATCACCATAAATTACGAAAATTTTACTGTTCGTTGTTCCTGATGGCTTGTCATTGCATGCTCAATCACCCGAATTGTATTACGGGCATCTTCCGCCAAAACTGGAGCCCCTATGCCCAGTTCAATCGATTGTACCAATTTTTTATAAAACTCTTCATATTGGCCTGGCAAAGTCTCTACCGTACCGCGAATTATGATTCCACCAATTTCTGTAGTCAAACGTCCATAATTTTCCTGATGATCTTCTCCCCATCCTAGATCACCTGGCAAAATTCCTTGTTTAAGCTGATCTTCTTGACAGTCTAACCCTGACTTAATAAAACTCCCTTTATCTCCATGCAACATAAACTTCAATCCCGCATCCCTCACAAGGGATCCTGAGTGCAAAATGACTTTGAATCGGTCATAACTTAATAAGATATGAAAATAATCAGTTGCCTCGGCTCCTTCTCGTTCTACCCGCAAGTCGGCCCATACTGCTTGCGGCAGTCCAAATAAGGTTAATGCTTGATCAATTAAATGTGATCCTAGATCATACAACATTCCTGATCCAGGAAGATCTTTCTCGCGCCATCGATCCTGTACAATAGGCCGAAACCGGTCATAATGTGCCTCATATGTAGCAAGTGTACCTAATACATTGGCAGCGAGCAGTTCACGAACGGTTAAAAAATCATTATCCCACCGGCGATTTTGAAAAACAGTCAGTATAACCTCTTTTTTTTGTGCAAGGATGATTAATTCATCCGCCTCTGCCGACGTCACAGTAAAAGGTTTTTCCACAACCACATGTTTTCCAGCTTTTATTGCCCTTTTAGCATACTCATAGTGAGTTGTATTCGGACTTGTGATGACGACAACGTCAATTTCTTTTTGTAATAATAAGGTATCTACATCAAGCACAATCTCTACATTCGGATAATCCTTTTTGACTTTTGCAGCAGCGGAACTTGTAACGATTGTTTTCAAGTTCAATCCCTCAACGGCCGAAATAAGTGGAGCATGAAATACCGATCCTGAAAGACCAAAACCAATTAAACCAACCTGAATTGTCATATGTCTTTTCCTCCTGTAATAATGATTTCAATATTATTTTTTAGTATGATTTATGATTTTTGGGTAGTTCTTAAACAACTACCAGGATTTCATATTGATATGATATTCCATACTATTATGCCGATTCCTCTATAATTCTGTATATATCCCTTATTTCTGCTAACACTAGATTTATACTTCTAAGAATACCAATATCAAAACCTTTTATTTGTTAAAAATAGCGATAAACGAGGTGGTTATTTGATTGGTCGGTTTGTACCTAAAAGAGTCTTTTTTGAACAACAGGCTTTGGAATATCCTCTAGGAAAAGATTTATATGAACGTTTCCAAAAAATGAATATACCTATTCAGTTTACTGGCTCACATAATCGAATAACTGGTATTCCAGGGAAAACTCCTCAGGAAGCCTTTCGTGAGGCTAAAAGCACTTTAGTGGTTGGCATTAGAAAGAGCAAGGATTTTTCGAGTTGCAAACCGTCAGCTCATTATCAATTGCCCTTGACAACAAGCTGTCCTAGTATGTGCGAATATTGTTATTTGGCGACGACTCTGGGCAAAAAGCCCTATCTGAGAGTCTATGTAAATATCGACGATTTATTAAATCAGGCTTCTCGTTATATACAACAACGAGCACCGGAAATAACTTTATTCGAGGGAGCCGCTACCTCTGACCCTATTCCAACAGAATATCTTACAGGACTATTGCATAAAACAATTGAATTTTTTGGGGCTCAACCTTTGGGACAATTTCGTTTTGTGACTAAGCACGATAAGGTAGATTCTTTACTAACTGCTGTCCACAACGGACATACCAGATTTCGTTTCAGTATAAATGCTGCCACTATCATTGAGAAATATGAACATGCTACACCATCTATGACAGAAAGAGTGATTGCGGCTTGTAAAGTAGCACGTGCAGGTTATCCTCTGGGATTTATCATTGCCCCTATTTTTTATTATGATAATTGGGAGCAAGATTATCATAATTTATTAGAAACGTTAGATGAACAATTACCTCAAGAAGCTCGAAGGGATTTGACCTTTGAGTTGATATCTCATCGGTTTACTAAACGCGCTAAAAGTAACATTCTTGATTTATTTCCTGAGACTACATTGCCATTAGAGGAAGAGCAACGGAAATATAAGTACGGACAATTTGGCTATGGTAAATATATTTATCAAGAACAAGAAATGAATGACATGAAGAAATATATGAAAATAGAACTTACCAGATTTTTTCCTCAGGCTAAAGTAGAATATTTTGTCTAACTACAGTTAGAATTAGAAATTTTTAAAATAATTTCATAATAAAAAATATAAAAATCAGTTGAGGTATTTTAATCACCTCAACTGACTCTTTTATGCTTTAATTCAATACTCACTGTCTCCATTATTATTTTTTCTACTATTTTTGATATTGCTATGATGATACTCCCTCTAATTGGTAGAATCAAAATTTATAACACCTTTATACCTGCTGCTCGATTGGCTGCTTCAATTGCCTGATGAGCTAATTCGTTGGCCTCACTAAGAGTCGTCATCGATTGATCAGTATTGTGAAAACCCATACTGCTTTCAGCTGCTACAAAATCCCACATCCATTGAGCTTTACGTACTAGCTCTCTGGATTTAGCAAGTTCAGCCTGATCTGCATTGGGTGACTCACCAGCCTTTTTGATAGCCTCATGGGCTCTTGCCACTGTTTGTCCAGCATTATGCTGTAATTGCCAAGTTTGATCTTGCATAGTTTTGACTCTTTCAAGCAGCCACGTTGATCCTTGGCTATGGCACGGAGAGCAAGAGGAATTAAGATCTTTTGTTGGGCTGGTTATATTATGAGACGTATATTTTTGTCCACTTTTACGCATGAAGGGCATATGACAGTCAGCACATGTTACTCCAGCCTTGCCATGAGTACCAGTCGCATATGTCTCATAATCAGGATGCTGAGCTTTTAGAATCGACGCTTTAGAGTCTGGATGTTGCCAGTCCTGAGCAAAACCATTTGGCTTTTCAGCATAATAAGCATACATTTCTTCTGGCCTTAATCCTTTATCCCAAGGAAGCACGACCTTACTCGTACCTGGCTCGAAGTAATATTCATCATGGCACTGGGCGCAAACGTAAGTACGCATCTCTTCTCGAGTCGCTTTACTCATATCAATGCCACGGCGCTCTTGCGCTTCAATAAAGGATGGAGTAATAACCCGTAAACTCATGGTTTCAGGATCATGGCATGCTGCACAACTAATAGGATGCTTGGCCTTATCCAATAATTCAGCCAAAGGTTTACTTGCATAGCCCCAACCAGATTCTTGATAAAATTGTTCAACATAGGGAGTCTTACAAGAAATACAAGCTCCTTTGCTAGCTTTACTAACTCTTTTACTATCACGTAAATCCTCTAACGAGTATACATGTCCCCGTTCTTCGCTATAATCCTCACTAAATGGCATACCCTTGAAATTAGTAAACAATTCGGGTTGCATATCTGATTTTTGTACTTTAATACTACCACCATAACCCGTTGGTGAAGGTGACATTTCATACATTTTTTTATAACTTTCATATTGCAATGGGTAATGCTGCCCCCATACTGCTGGGTCATATTCCCCTGCTGGAATTGCGGCTGCTTTGACAGTCGATATAGGCTTGAATGCAATACGCACAATCACAAAACCAAAAAATAGTATGACCACACTCAATAAGGCTATTAAAGTTTTTTGAATCTTACTCAATCTCTATGCCTCCTTCGCTTTTGTTGATGCCATGAATTAAACCACGATGGCATTTAGTACAATCTTGTCCACCAACTGCCATACCAGTATTTTCGATTGTCGATTGATGGCATCGTAGACAATTGTCTTCGACAATAGTCTTATTTTTAGGCGTTAACCCCATTGCAGCTGGATAATCTCTAAGTACTTCATGATAAGTGTCATTTGTACCAGTCTTAACTTTTGTAATCAATTTAATGGCCAGATTTTGATGCGGCAAATGACATTCTGTACACGTAAGATGTTTATGATTTGACATCTGCCATGTACCATGAGCTTGTTTCATTGAGTGACAACTTCCACAAAACTCTGGACTATCTGAATAAGCATAGCCAGCACCCGTAGCCATCATTCCTATCAGAACCAGCACTAAGACTACCAGCGCAATCTTTAACGAATTGCGATTTAAAAATTGACTAGTATCCAACTATACTTACCTCCCGATTTTTTTGTAAATTAATACACTCAAAACATAGCATATCCGAAACTCATACGAGCTATCCTCAAAAAATCCTGCCCATGAACCATTTAATGGCGTATATCGCTCGAATCGCTATGTACTAAACCTTATGTAAAACCAACAAAAAAACTACTAAGGAGAATATCCTAGATATCCTCCTTAGTAGCTCTTACTTTCTATAGTGGCAATTTATGCCATCAATATCTTAACAGCCTTTTCGACATTGCTACGAAACGAATTCCATATGATCGGCAGGCGTGTTTTTACTATTATTGTGCATTATAATTTAATTTTCTATAATACTGCCATCGGTACCAATGATTACAAAATTCCAGGGAATCATATTGCCGCTGTTTACTAAAGCTTCTTTGACCGCATTCACAATGCCGCCGCAACAAGGTTTTTCCATCCGTAGTACAGTAATACTTTTAAGCTGATGAGCTTTTAGTATTGCTGTTAACTTTTCAGCATAGTTGACGCTATCTAATTTAGGACAGCCAATAATCGTAATTTTATTGCGCATAAAATCATTGTGGATATTAGCGTAGGCAAAAGCCGTGCAATCAGCCGCAACCAACAAATGAGCATTATCAAAATAAGGAGCGTCTACAGGAACCAGCTGTATTTGACATGGCCATTGTCCTAATTGAGATTCAGAAGTTTGCTTACTTTCCTGAACTTGGCTACTTACTTTTTTTCTTTCAATCACTGCAGCACGAGTGCCTGGACAACCGCCTCCTGAGTTGACTGACTCTGATACTTTAGTTTTTCCCATAAGATGTTTTGGTGCAATTTCTCTATCAAAAGCAACTGCAGCACGCTTCTCAATTGTAATAGCCCCTACAGGACAATTAGGCAAGCACTTTCCAAGACCGTCACAGTATGCATCCGATAGCAACTTTGCTTTTCCATCAATGAGTTGTAAGGCTCCCTCTTGACAAGCCGAGGTACAAAGCCCACAGCCAACACATTTTTCTTCATCTATTTTCACAATTTCTCGTAACATAACATTTCCTCCAGTGCAATATATCTTGTATTTCTATCTCATTGTAATACAATATAATAAAAAAAACGGTATCCTTGGCTACCAAAAACAAGGTGGAGATAAATTTGTGTAATAATCTTGGCAAGATCCTGATGGGATCCCCCTTATTTGACAGTATTTCAGCAAATGAATTAGAAAGTATGATTCATTGCCTACAACCTAAAGTCTATACGTATAAGAAAAATAGTTATATTACGATTGGCGGTGAGCCTTTTACAGGATTAGGTGTTTTACTTACGGGGGAAGCCGTTGTTATAAAAGAAAATGTAGCTGGTAGCCGGAATGTGATGACGACGCTAAGAGCTGGTCATATTTTTGGCGAAATGATTGCATTTTCAAGCAAGAAAATTTGGCCTGCAAGCGTATTTGCTCAAACCCCTTGTTCTGTCATATTTTTGGCTCCTGATAAAATTGCAGGCAGTTGTGCCAATACTTGCACAGGCCACACGCAACTTATAAAAAATATGTTATCAATACTATCGGAAAAAGCTCTTTTACTAAATCGAAAAGTCGAATACCTTACAATCAGCAGTATGCGAGGAAAGATAAGTACCTATCTTCTAGAACAGTGTCGATTAGCAGAGAAACAGGTTTTTAATCTCTCCTTAAGTCGTAATGATTTAGCCGATTTTCTAAACGTCTCTAGAACAGCTTTATCAAGAGAAATGGGGCGTATGAGAGATGAAGGTCTTATTGAATTTTATCGTACATCAATAAAAATTCATGACCTTGAAACCTTAAAGAAGATTGCCGACTCATAAAATATTTTTTTCGACATATCTAAGACTTTTGTCCTATATTTCTGGGTTAAAAGTCTTGACTATTTGTGACATTAGTTGTAACATTATAGCAATAATTGAATTATTTCGGCAAACTTATCAAAAGATGAGGACGCAAAACTATGGGTCTAAGGATGTAATATCTATGATTGCCAGGTTGCCATTTATAGGATTTCCTAGGATGCGCAACAGGCAAAATGCCTGTTTTTTTTATTTCTATTGTGATGAAAATCCATATACAATCGATCAATGATGATAAAGGTGGTATTTTTATGAATATCGATATAAGATCTTGGTCATATAAGAAACTAGGCGAGATTTTTGACAAAGACATCTTAATAAAAGCATTCACTAACTATAAGCATCATTTTGAAATTTTTGACGAAGAATCTACAAAATGCATAGAAGTTCAACCTAAAAAAATGGGTATCGTCATTCCTTTTGATCAGAAAAAGAATGCTTCCCATCCATATAGTATGCTGAATGATACGATTATGAAATTCATTATTACAAGCATTTTCGCAATTTTGTTGATCAATATACTAAACATTTCCTTTAGCAATGCCGAAAAACCCACTGTAAATTACGTGAATATACAAGTATCCAGTGGCGATACGGTATGGAGTATTGCATCACGGTACGCTTCAGATAAAGAAGATATACGAGAATTGGTCTATACAATCAAGACAATAAACGACCTCAATCATAGTGCATCCATTTATGCAGGGCAAACCTTAAAAGTGCCTACTAATGCTAGTAGTAAAGGAGAATTCAGAATCTCCACAAATAATTTTAAAAATGAATTCTAAAAATCTCCAATTTAAGATTTAAAAATGATCTAAAACTCCTGCAAAAAATCTCATTAGAATTTTTGCAGGAGTTTCTGCCGTTATTATTCAATAATACGCCAAGAACTGCTTAGGTGTAGCCACCAGCAAAACGATTCATTCTTTTAAAGCAGCTGGCCCTAAAAGAGTTTTTAAGGGAAAATGAAATGATAGCAACAGATTGCTGATTGCTATCATTTCAAAAAACTATGTACTTTTTTCATGAAGTGTCAATGCATAATCAAGAGGCAGGGTTTCCATTACAGCCTTATACCAATTAGGAGTGGAGGTTAGTGTACGTAAGTCTGCTGTTTTAAGATAGCCTTTGCATGTCAGACAGACTGTAGCCGACCATCCAGGGAATTCCTCAGCAGTTACAATTTTTAGTTTCTCAGGATTTTCCTCATTACAAAAAGCGCAGCCAATACGTTTATATCTCCATTGTGTCAGACAGGCCCCGCACACTAACAAACGTTTTCCTTGCCCTTTTTCCAGACAAGCAAAGGCGGGGCTATCTCCACATACTGGGCACTCTTTATTATCCCAACTTGCTAAAGAGACAACATCCGTCACCAACTTAGCCATTTTCTCTAAGGCTATTCTACAGGATAAATGTACATAAATATCACCATTTTCGGGCAGAATACCAATCTGTTGCCAGTCTGGATGAATCGACTGCTGATCTAAATATCGCAATACTAATTGTTCTGCCTGAATAGTGGGCAATATTTTTTTTTCACGATCGCTGATCACTTCAATGACCAAACAAACTGCTGCGTTAAGAGGAAATTCATTTTCTCTTAACGCTGACTCATCGTTTGCCAATCGTGTTTGCCATAAATTCTGCAGTACATCATCGGCAGGAACCATATCAATCTGGGCAATATGCTCTTCAAGAAACTCCAAAATCTCAGTAAATTCTTTTTTATTGATCACTTTTTTTCTCCTTTTGCGTCATTTCTCGATACCATTTCCCATGATGTAACTTCGCAAAAGAACGTGATACTGTACCACTCAACATCCCGTTAATCGCTTCTTTTGATCCTGGATGCAGCAAGCCAAGGTACATATGAGCAACAATAACAGCCATCATCAAAAATGCGGCAATATCGTGCACAGGATACGCCCAGCGGATAATCCCAAGGGGAATGGAATCAGCATACCACATCATGAAACCAGTGATCGTTAATATCCCACCATCAATCAAGATCAGTAAGGAATTGACTTTTTCACCAGAATTAAACCGACCTTGCTCTGGCAAATTGGCATGACCGCCCAAAAACTCTTTAGGAAATTCTTTCAAAAATGCAATATCTTCTTTACCCCAGGTTGTAATA
Source organism: Pelosinus sp. sgz500959 (assembly GCF_042610375.1). NCBI lineage: Bacteria > Bacillati > Bacillota > Negativicutes > Selenomonadales > Sporomusaceae > Pelosinus > Pelosinus sp. sgz500959. The sequence continues at coordinate 20,902 of NZ_JBGJZL010000015.1, read as the reverse complement.
TCCTTGATCCAACGAGTAAAAGCTGGGCTATCCCCAATGATAAACAAGAGTAAAGTACCGAAAGAAAATACAACACCAGCAATCCGATGAACAATTCGTGTCTCTTGTACACCACCAAATAAACTGGCTAAAAAGTGAAAATGAGGGGAGAGCACAACCAATCCAGTTACTACGAGAGTAAAGAAACTAAAGGTGTGCACCCAGTGACTGATTCTTTCAATCAATGAAAATCGTTTAATACGATCATTATTCATCTTTGCTCACCCCCCTGTCCTTCGGTGAAGCAGAATGATGATCAGCCTTTTGCCCTCTAGTTTTTATAAACCCGACTGTCGTTGCGAGCAAGGCTCCAGCAATTGCTACGCCTCCAAAAGGACGTACCAAGTCTTTCCACACATCCACGGACATGGGTACAGCTGGATCATTTGGCAAGTGATAAACCTCAGGTTTTCTGAGTAAAATATAGGTAAAGTTAATTCCATCAAGTTTAGGAGCATCATATAAGACTGCCTCAGGATGCACGGACCTTATTTGTTCGAAGCGTTTTTTTGCCATGGTCATAATTTCATCCCGCGTCCCGTATACAAGTGCTTCTGGCTGGCAAGTTTGCACACAAGCAGGCTTAAGACCATTTGATACCCGCTCAGGGCAACCTGTGCACTTATAGGCTTTGTGGGTTTTAGGATCAACACGGGGCACATGAAAGGTACAATTCGTCACACAATAACCACAACCGATGCATTTATCATGATCAATGACAACAAACCCCTTGTCTGTATGGGAAATCGCATCATAATTACAAGATTTTTGGCAAGCGGCTTCACCACAATGCATACATTGTTGCTTAAAAAACAGCCACTCCATTTTGCTTTGATCCCAAACTTCCTTAAAAGTAATGAAAGTCCAGGTTTTCGGGGTCAGGTTGTCATGAGTTTGATAACTACTGGTCAAGGTTGTCTTCTCCGCTGGCAGACTATTCCACTGCTTACAGGCAATCGAACAGGCTTGGCAAGCAGTACATTTGGATGCATCAAATAAAACGCTCATTCTCTCAGCCATCTTATTTCACCTTCCTTACATTAACCAACAAAGCTTTAAATTCAGGTGTTCCTGCCGCAGGATCAAAAGCCGCATGAGTTAGTGCATTAACACTCGGACCAGTCGCAAGTCCAGCATAACCCCAACCAAAAGGCATGCCTACAGTGTGACTTACTTTGCCGTTAATTGTAAGGGGCTGAATACGCTCCGTTACCATGGCCTTCACTTTAAGAGAGCCTCGCGCCGAAAGAACTTCGACTACTTCACCGTATTTGATATCTAACTTTTGGGCCAGTGCAGTACCAATTTCCAGAAAAGCCTCTGGCATAAATTCTGCTAACCATGGTAAATTCCTGGTTAATGATCCACTACAGAAATGCTCTGTACCAGAAGAATAAGTTGTCAGCACGTAAGGAAATTCTTCAATATTTCCGATGTTTTGTTTATCTTTTAAAGCTTTCCGTGCTTTTGCCAACGGATTTGTTGATACATTAGGATGCAAGATATTAGCAGTAGGACCTTCAAGAGGTTCATAAAATTCAGGCAGCGGTCCATCAACATTAGTCCCTGAAATAGCGGCTGGCATATCACTACCTGATGGTTTATTAACATAAGGAGCCGTAAATAAGCGTCCCATGCGCTCGGCATTCATACGAAAAGCCGCTTTTCCTTCTGGTGTCTCAGGTCCCTTGGTGCGATCCACAACATCGGGTATGTCATTACCTACCCACTGATTTTTGACATTATCCCACCAAATGAGTTTGCGTTTTTCGTCCAGAGGTTGGCCTTTCATGTCGCATGATGCACGATTATAGAGTATACGCATATTAGCTGGCCAAGCATATGACCAGCTCGGAAAGATCCCTAAACCGCTTGGATCTTTACCATCTCGTCGTTTTGCCAAGTTGCCATTGCCACATACACCAGAGTAAATCCAACATCCACAGGAAACATCACCTACTGGCGCTGCCAGATATTCTCCTAAATTCGCCAGCAATTTACCAGTCTTCACATTATATCCACTAATCTCCTGCAACACTTTTTCAGGATCGGGTTCATGACCATAATCCCATACTGCATTTAAGATAGGCTCATCCTTAGGATCACTGCTACCTTTATAAAGTTCCTTAACTTTTTGAAACATCAAATCAAAAATATCAAGGTCCGAAAGACAATCCCCCTCTGGTTTCAGCGCCGCTGGCTTCCATTGCACCCAACGACCGCTATTTGTCAAGCTACCAGCTTTTTCATACAGAAAAGCGGCGGGTAGGAAAATAACCTCTGTTTTAATATCTTCTGGTTTTACATTAGGTGCTTTCCAAAATGTTGCTGTTTCCGTTTCAAATAAATCAACATTGACAAAGAGCTCTAGCTGAGCTAAACCAGCTTCAACAACTTGGTTATTGGGAATACTGACCATTGGGTTAATTCCTACATTCAGTAACATCTTGAATTGTCCACGCGCCATGTCCTCTAACATCGGAATATAAGTTATGGCTTTACCACTCTGCATGCGCGGTAAATAGTTGTAGCAATAATCATTAGCAACTGTCGCCCGCTCACCAAACCAAGCTTTTAAAATTGAGATCAGATTTTTTCGTGCTGCACTACTATATTTTCTACCATAGGTTGCCGTATCTTTATCACTATCAAAAGGAGTCGGTATATACCCTGGCAAGGTAGTCGCTAAATTAGAAAAATCAGTAGAACCTTGCACATTGGGCTCACCTCTTAGAGCATTAACTCCGCCACCCGCCAAGCCAATATTACCCAGCAATAATTGAATAATAGCATAACAACGAATCCCTTGTGTGGCCGTCGTATGCTGTGTCATACCTAATGCATACATGATCGTGCCAGGTCCATTTTTAGATATCATCTCAGCAATTTGTTTTATTTTTTCTGCTGGAATGCCACTAATGGCCGCTCCTGTTTCCAAGGTATAACGTTTAAAATGTTCTTTCATCAAGCTAAATACTGTACCTGGATCCTCATGAGATAAGGACTTAACCGGTTGGTTCTTTTCATCAAGAACGTATCCCCATGTACTGGTATCATAGCTGTTTTTCCCACTATCAAAGCCTGAAAATAGCCCTTCACTAAAATTAAAAGCAGGGTTAATTTTACAAGCAGCATTGGTGAAGTTGAGCATATACTCTTTATTATATAGATTATTTTGCAAAATATAGTTAATGATGGCACCTAGATAAGCCGTATCTGCACCTGGCCTAATTTGGGCAAATAGATCGGCTTTTGCTGCCGTTCTCGTAAAACGTGGATCCACAACAATAATTTTTGCGCCTTTAGCTTGAGCCCTAAGTACATATTTCATGGCAATTGGATGGTTTTCCGCCGCATTAGAACCCGCAATGAGAAACCAGTTTGCATTTTCTAAGTCTGTCCAGGAATTAGTCATGGCTCCTCGGCCAAATGAAGGTGACAAACTTGTCACCGTGGGGGCGTGTCAAACACGGGCCTGGTGTTCATTATAGTTACTACCCATCAAGCGAATAAACTTCGTCATGATATAACATTCTTCATTATCCAGTTCAGCTGACCCCAAAAGGCCTAATGAATCTGTCCGATTAGCCTCATTTACCCAAGTCGTATCGCGAACTGTTTTAATCTTACTCGCGATTTTTTCAATAGCTGCTTCCCAAGAAATTGGTTGCCATTCCTTCCCTCCTGGAGGACGATAAAGAGGTTTGAGGATACGATTTGGATTATCACGCACTTGTCCCAGAGAAGCCCCTTTAGGACATAAACTGCCTTTATTCGTCGGATGATCAGGATCGCCTTCCAAATTAATCAGTTTTTCGTCACGGACATGAAGAATAATTCCGCAACCTCCTGAGCAGAAATGACAAATACTCGGATATTCTGTGGCATTGCGAAGTTTAAGTTCATAGCCGACTGCACGGGCTTTTTCTGCCTCGAATGGCAGACCTGTTGAAAGCACAGTAATTGTTGAAACCGATAATTTGATAAACTGACGTCTAGATAATGTCATTTTTCAATTACCTCCCATCATACTGACTCACGATACTCTTTATCCTATTTCGACAAATAACTATAAATTCCTTTATGGTTATTTGAAAATTCAATCTTTTCATTTTGTATGACTTCTACAAATACAAATCTCACTATAAGATAAACAATGTAATAAGACTTCTATTTTAGAAGAACAACATAAAATATAGAGTTTCGCTATACATGCAGAAGACCCTTTTTAACTCCTATAGAAGCAATCTCAATTCATTATATACAGCCCGTCGGCTTAGGCAATCCTGCTAATTTACAAGCACCTTTTGCTGGTCCTGTTGGAAATAGTTCATAAATTTCTTTTAAGGTCATTCCTGATCCTTTACAGAGTTTTCGCACCATCGGCGCAATGCCGAACTGCTTAAAATAATCCCGCAAATAATGAATAACTTCCCAGTGTTTGTCCGTCAACTCACTTACATTTTCTTGTTTAGCAAAATATTCTACGACGCCTTCGTCCCAATCTTCTGGATTGAGCAAAAAACCATCCTCATCCAGTTCAATTTCTTTGCCATTCATTATCATAATATAGCTCCTCCCATTCTATAGCTTACTTCTTCTGAAGTATTATCGCCTTCCCTACCAAGTCCATGACACCACTCGTGGATAACTCATTCATACCATAGTATTTTAGCAGTTGTGGAATTTGCGCTTTACAGCTAGCGCAAGGCGCTATGACGTAATCAAGTTTCCCTAATGCCCGAATCTGCTCTGCTTTCTTTTTACCAAGTTTCATACGTATGTCCATCATTTCATCCATCAAAATTCCTGAACCCCCACCACAACAGAAATTATCCTCTCTAGCGGGAGTCATTTCTACAAACTCTGCTACACAGACTCTTAAAATAGCACGCGGTTGTTCAATAATCTCACCCGCCCGGGCATAATTGCAAGGATCATGAAGAGTAACCCGCATTGGTAACTTTTGAAGGGGCAATTGATCAAGATGTTGAGCACAGTAATCTAAAATATGAATCAATCCAAAAGAAACTGGCCCACTACTGCCCTCTGTATACATTTTTGCTGCTCGCCAACCATGACCGCATTCTCCCTGAATGACTAACTTTGCTCCTACCTGATTTGCTACTTTTTTCAGACGTTGATTATGATCGCGCATCACATTTAGATTAAATAATAACCCGAAATTTGCCGCCTCCAATATCTCTGATGAAAGAGTCCAATTAACGCCCAAATGATAAAATAATTTAGCTACACCAATCATTGTATCGCTGTTCACAAAAAAATCTGTAGATGAAGGAATATATAATATATCTGAATTAGGTTTATCGAGAGGGATTTTAATCTCTAGTCCAGTCTCTTCTAACATTTCTGCTTCCAAAAACTCGGCACAATCCAGTATTGCAGCTTTAGGAAGACCCATATTATTACCAGTTTTCTTTAGATTGGCCACAATTCCTTGTATAAACTTTGGCATAATACCAAGTTCTGATAAAATATGTCGTGCTGCAATGGTTACCTCAGCCGTATCAATACCAAAGGGACAAAATCTAGCACATCGTCGGCACAAATTACACTGATAAAAATAGGTCAACCATTTACTCAATGTCTCAGTATCAAAGTCTCCTGCACCAGTAAGCTGAGCAAAAGTACGCCCCATCCAAGTAAAATACCGTTTATAAATTCCCCCCATTAATTCGGCACGAGCGGCAGGAATATTATAATAATCTTCAGTCCCTAAATAACTGTGGCATTGTTTAGCGCAATTACCGCACTTTGTACAATTTTCTAACATAACCACTAAAGAACGCATGGATGATTGAAGTTCTTGCATTTTCTTTAAGGCTACGGCCTGCTGATCTTTTTCTAGAACGTAGGGAAAGCCAATGGTAGCTGTATCTTTTTCTTTTGCCATGTGCATCGGAGTTTTCACTGCAAATCCCTTCCTTCCCATAAGCTTACTTTAGCTGAAGTAGTATCTGGATTGGATTTATGTGGAGAAGGATAGACCGGTACCGCTGCAACCATCATTGACTGATTAACAACCCCTCCAACAAAATGTACCAATTTAGAAAATGGTATATAGATCAGTAGCGTATTTGCCAAGAAAAAATGACCAATAAAAGTCCAGTCATGAGGTATTGGGCTGCTTTGAAAGGAAAGAATCCCCTCCATATATATACGAATAACTACTAAATCCATTTCTGATAAAATCACTCTCATATAAAGCCCACTAATTACAACTGCAAGAATCAAAAGCAAATCAAAATATTCTATTGGGTTGCTTAACCTTTTGACTTCCCAAATTACAATACGCCGATACAGCAACATCACTAATGCAGCCAATAGCAGCATTCCAGTACTAGTAGCCAATATAGTGGAAAGTCCTTTACTTTGTGTCGCCGTAATCCCTAACGGCGTAAATTGAAGCCCCAGAGAACTGATACCAACGACATGTCCTACAATCACCATCCCTAATGTGACATGCATCAACCATGCCCATAACCACAAGAATCGATCACTACGCCATAAATTTCTAAACAGCAATAGTTCCTTGCCAATGGTCAAAACTCGTCCCTTCGTAGTTGTTGGTGCTGGAGACAATGTAAGTTGAAAAGGGACAGGCACTCTAAACCATATCCAAACTCGCCAAATCATGCCCACTAAGAAAATTCCCGCTGAAAGATAGGGAAAGATTTGCCCAATAAAAAATAGCATCATCAACCTCCTACGGATTTATCAATAGATAAAGCATCTCACACTGTCAATTGATCCTCAATATTATTACCTAATGAATCTTCATCAAACAAGTCCATTCTTCTATATCTATTTCGCTAAGGGGCTGGATTGTCTTACATTAACGTCCCCACTCTCTGCCCTTAGGCTATTGCAGGATATGTAAATAATAAAAAATGAACTATATTCAAACTAAAATGGGCCAATATACTCGACTCAATTCGGTTGGTCTTCTGATAAATCCATCCGTATCCAAGTCCAGCAATAGTCCCCCATATACTATAGGCAATTCCTCCAGCATAGTGAGCAAAACCAAAAAGCAACGATGCAATAATAAGTGCAATCAAATTTCCCCATGCAAAATTTCTGAAAAGTTCAGCAAGATTTTTTTGAATAAATCCGCGAAAGAACCCTTCCTCCGCCACACACACAAAAAGTAAGTTTGTGATTAGCCAAATGGGTAAACACTCTGGCAGCTTGGGATCAAAATGGACCTCACCTGCAATTAGCGCTAGAAAAACAAGAATGAAAATAAAGAGCACAGTCTTAGGGATGGTTTGCTTAAACATAGCAATCCATTCCTCTTTATTCGATAGCAACCTTTGAGTTAACCCCAAAATAAACAATCCCACAATCGTTTTATCAAAATTTAGATATAACGTAAATGGAGTACCGTCTTGACTAATATATACATTGGACAATACTTTCAGATTATGAAAATAAGGAATTACGTGTGCGCCCAATCCATAAGCCCAAAAAAGGACTATGATTCCTGCAATCATACGCCCTGCAGGATGAGCATACTTTTTTTCCCTATAATGCAAGGCATACCCTATGATAATAATTGTGAAAACAGCATAAGACTCAATTTGATTGCTCATCAATGCGAAAAAACAAGCAATAATAAACGCTATGCTCCATACTGGAATTCTTTTTTTATAAGGTATCCACAAAAAAAGCACCGCGATATATAAAAAACTATAACATAAAACAGTTACCCACGCTAACATCTCTGACCATATCATACTGCAACTCCATCCTCTTTATTTCTATAAGCATTTCTTTATCAATTACTTTTTTCCCTTCATTTTTACTATCATAAGTTCAAACTTCCATTTTTTGCAGTTAGAGATATTACTTTCAGCAGAATTAGAACAATGCATATAGATAGAGAAGGACAGGTTGAAAAAATCAATCTGCCCTTCTCTAAGGTTGAGTTTGTCTCTCATCTTATGTTTAAATTTATCTTTTTTATACAAGTCTAGGCAAAGTGTTCGCCCCATGTGGCATGATATGAGTTTGCAAGTCCTTTCCGCATTTTTCATAAACTAAGGCCAGAGCTTCATCGAGTGTTTTGACAATTTTAATATTAGCCTTCTCTAAGAGATGAGGATCTAAGGATGAAACCAATATCAAATTAAACTTTTCTGCCGATTCACAGAAATAGTAACCTACATATTTTGAAATACTATAATCAGCTCTGAGGGCATCTTCCCGTTCCAGAACAGTATCATAACCCAAAATCATTTCCTGCACTTCCGCATTACCGCCAAGTCCTTCAGGACTTTCGGTCAGAATAATCATCGTACCACCCGGTTTTGTCGCCTCACGCGCGTTAATTAATGTTTTAATCGATTGATAAAGGTTAACATCTTTGGGACTGCCACCTGCCGAAGCAATGACTAGATCTGCTTTTTCCTGAATCTTTACGCCATCAATCCCATCTACTAACTCTCGCCCCTTGTCATGAGCAGCTTGATAATGTCCAGCCACTGCACCTGCAATTCTCCCCTCAGCAGTTACGACATTAAAAAGAAATGTTGGTTTAGCTAAGCTAGCGGCTTCCAGCATATCCAGATGAATCAGATTAGTATCGTCATTACCAGAGCGTACATCAGGATGGGGTCCTAGTCCTCTTGTAGGATTGAGTGACAGAGCATGATTGGCCATGACTGTTTCATAAGAAGAAATACCAGGTAATACATATTTTTTACCACCTGACCATCCAGCGAGGAAATGATAGACAATACCGCCAGTCAGCACAAGATGGTCACATTCCATCGCTTTCTTATTTAACCACACTGGTGTGCCTAAGGAAGTTTCACCACAATAAACTAGATTATCTCGATCATAACAATCATGATCGACGACTTTAAAGCGATCAGCCAATTTTGGTCCAAGTAGCGCTCGATGCTCTGCTACTGTTTGTGGACGATGAGTCCCCAGAGCGCAGATAAAGAGAATATCTTCATCTCGTACCCCGCCTCGCGTTAGTTCGTCAACCACGAGTGGCAGATATAGGTCGGTCCGTTGCCAGGCGCGGGTGATATCCGGAATGACCACACAAACTCGCTGCCCACATTGCACTAGTTCAGAGAGTCGTTGACTACCAATTGGCTCTTCCAAGGCCGCCTGGATCATTTCAGTTTCTGTTTTATCAAAAGTAACTGGATTGCTCTCAATCACTTGCAAAATATTCTTTTCGGCAATTTTAAGTAGCATTTCTTCATGGCCATACTTTAATACAATCTGTTTTTCCATAGTACATCCTCCCTTATAATTGCAACATTCATTTTTATTCTACCAGTGCGACTTCCCTTTCTGTTTCTGTACCTTCCTCTTCTGGAGGTCGACTTCCCCAGTAGCTGGCTAGTACGCTACCGCTGATATATTCCCAAACAGTGCCAACAGCTGCAGGCAAGGCCGCCATCGGATCAAGATGAGCCAAAGCAAGGGCAACAGCAAGACCTGAGTTTTCCATTCCAATCTCAAATGCAATAGCTCGCGATTTTTTGGGAGACATCCCAACGGCCTTCGCAGAATAGTAACCAAGACTCAAGCCGAAAACATTCTGTAATATCACGGCAACGCATAGTACTAGGGCAACCATTACCATTTTTGCTGCATTCAGCGCAACAACGGAAGCCAAAATCGTGATAATGAAGATGACTGATATCGCAGGAACAATTTTGATGATTTTTTCAACAAGCTTCGGAGCGGCCATATGAAGAATAACACCAGCACTAACAGGGATCAACACAATCTTTACGATATCAATAAGAAGTGCAGTCACATTGATGGGAATCATCGATCCAGCTAACAGCAGAAAAATATACGGCGTTAAGATAGGTGCCAACATTGTATTCACGCTGGAAACGGTTATAGAAAGTGCCGTATCACCTTTCGCTATATATGTCATAACATTCGAACCAGTACCGCTAGGAGCAGCACCTAGCAGCACCATTCCTGCCGCTAATGCTGGCGGCAACCCCAACAATTTGGCTACAAAAAATCCAGCTAATGGCATAATCAAATAACGAAAAGCTACGCCATAAAAAACATCTTTGGGGCGGGTCAAAACCAAACGAAAATCTTTCAAGGACATAGTGAGCCCCATCCCTAACATAATCACACCCAACATATAGGAAATATAAGGACCAACTAACTTAAACGGAGCAGGGTTCACAAAAGCAATTGTGGAAAAAAGAAGCACCCAAACTGTCATATACTTACAAACCAGAGCTGCCAACTTTTCAAAAAACTTAATCATTTAATAAACCTCCTAATCATTTTAATTATTTTGTGTTGCAAAAAAGCTGCAACACCTTACAATAAAAAAAACTCTTGCCCTTCAAGTCTGAATAGACTCAAAGGGGCAAGAGAAAATTCTCGCGATACCACCCTTTTTCATAGACCAATTGGTCTACCTCTCATCAGGTCTAACAACCCTAGCAATATAACGGTTGCACTCCTTTACGGAGCTGATCCGGCGCAGCTTACGTTTATCGTTCAGCTTTGCTGTTCAGGAGTGATCTTTGCATCCCATCGTTACCGGTTCACACCAACCACCGGCTCTCTGAAACGATCTTAAGATTGCAACATTCTCCCTCATCACATTTACATTAATATTAAAAATATGTAAATTTCATTTCATTTTGTTAACTATATATTATTATACTCCTCCTTTTGTATCTGTCAAGTGGAAATTGTCATCTCATAACATACTAATTCATGAATAGATTTGATCAATTCTTTGATAGAGCAGCACCGATTAACGCGATACTGCTCACAAAGACCATAACTAGCGATGCCTTCCTAAAGGTTTCTGAATTTATGCGATGAAAAGCTTTCTCCCCTAAGTAAAATCCAATATATAAGGCAGGTATAGACAGTAATGTCTGGAGCCACAGATCTCTAATTTTTAGCGTACCTGCAAAGTATGAAATCACTATAGATGCTATATTTATCAGTAAGAAGTACCGAGTAAGGTTTCCACGAAAAACACTTTTGTTTTCTTCAGCTTTGGAATTAAGATAATATAAAATAATGGGTGGACCATTTATACTCGTTGTTGTAGCAAGAAACCCACTCAAACCGCCTACAATACCTTCAGTAAACTTATGATGATTGATCGATATCTTATAATTCTTCCATAAAGCAAGCACAGCAATCAGCAAAACAATGCCAATAAATAATTTAAGACCATCATTACTGATCATGGTCATAATATATGCCCCAGGAATTGCCCCGACAATACTTGCAGTTATCAGTGGGAATATCGCCTTAAAGCTCCCATCATGTTTGGTAGCTCTCATCATGAAAAGCCTAATAATGAGACCTGTAAGCATGGTAAGCATAACAGTTTCTTTGGGCCCCAGCACCAAAGCTAAGAGAGGTGCTGTTATAATCGCATAACCAAAACCCGTTGCGGTCTGCAAAAAGCTAGATAGAATTAGAACTGCAAAAACATATACTTCCGTTACCAATGTATCCCAACCTCCTTCTTGCGGATTGTAAATACTTGAGCGTTGCTACTATCTACTCAAATAAAGCTACTGAGCTATGATCACATAACATTATCCGCAAATATCAAACTGTTTTTAACAGTTTGACTTTTCACAACATCCTCCCTGATACTCTTTATAAATTCCTAATTCTCTTTTCCTAGAAGCTCCTCCACTAATATATGAACCCTCTACAACCGTTGTAAAACCCTTTTTTGCAAGAATTCCTTTTATGAAATCCACATGAGGACACCTGTCATAATGAGCATTATCCGTTACCATACATGAAGCTAAATGAATCACTACTTCATCCTTTAAGACATCAGTTTTCTTCGTTAATTTTCCGATAAAATGCTCAATTTTAGCTGCCACACTCTTACCACAACAGCCACCGCATGTAAAGGAGATGTATCTACTATTCTCCCCATACTTTTCAAATGCCCCACTTTTCTCATAAAAACTATGGGTACAAGCAAACCCACTACATCGATTATGAGCAATATCACATTGAATAATTAAAATATATTTCTCCATATTTAAAACTCCCTCCATTTTGAAGTCTTATCAATCTTTGACTTCTTATTATAAAAATAATACAATCAAATTAACTCTAATAAAAGTACCAATTTACGAATTTTTATAGGATACAGTTTACAAAGAAAGTGAATCATTAAAATTCACTTTAGCGCTAAACTTAAGTCAGGCAGGGTCTCTGCATGATTTTCCAAAACTGTACCTAACAAAATTGTAATTTCTGTACATTTTAAAAGGTTCAAATTTATTTTATAATACAATTATGATTTTGAGATCTCTAACTTATATAATGATTTCTTTTTCCCTATCTTAACGTAATAAAACAAACACTGGAGGATATTAATATGAAACAAAAACTTGCAAGAGTCGTGGCGATCCACGATATGTCCGGGTATGGTAAATGCTCACTTACAGTAGCCATTCCAGTAATATCAGCGGCTGGAATCGAGGTTTGTCCTCTTCCTACTGCATTATTATCTACGAATACTCTTTTCCCTGGGTTTAAATTCTTTGACTTTACTCCGCAAATGGATGAAATTATCAATCATTGGAAAGAAATTGGTTTTAAGACCGATTGTGCTTATAGTGGATTCTTGGGCTCGGCAGAGCAAATCCAAATCGTTAAAAACTTCATGCTGGATTTCAACTGCTCATTAAAAATAGTCGACCCTGTAATGGGTGACAATGGCATAATCATTAAAACCTATACACCAGAAATGTGCGATACCATGCGGGATCTTGCTTCAATTGCCGATATCGTTACTCCAAACCTTACAGAAGCCTATATTCTTACAGGCAGAGAGTATGTAGATGGAGAAGTTGATAGTGACACGTCTCGCAAACTTTGTGCTGAAATCATTGAAATGGGTGCGAAAAATGTGGTATTAACAGGTGTCGTTCGAGGCGATTCCTTGTATAACTGCGCAATGAGTGACGATCATTCTTATTTTGAAGTAGCAGTTGATCTACTCCCTTACCATATGCATGGCACAGGAGATCTTTTCACTAGCGTACTTACATCAGGTGTTGTCAGTGGTTACACGCTAAAAGAAAGCGTAGAAAGTGCCGCACATTTCGTACGGGATGCAATGATTGTCAGCAATGATATCGAAGATGCTTTCGACCGTGGAGTCGCATTTGAACCTATTGCCTACAAATTACGCGGCGGTCTTTACAATAAATAATTCGCTTTAAAAATAAGCATTTCAAAATGAAAAACTTACAAAACACTTATCTTCGTAACTTTATACATTAATAAAAAAATCTACACCGTTTTTAAACGTTGTAGATTTTTTGGTTCTGATGCAAATAAATCAAGTGTTGGTACATTTCCACCAGTAGAACCACCTATGAAATCTAAACTACAATCATAGAAAATTACCAGCTCACTCTTGATTATGACCATATCACAGATGTTTTACGGACGCAGGAAATTTTACCATAAAAGTGGTTCCGTAGTTTCCCGTCTTAATATCGATTTTTGCATTATGCCGATTGACTATGCTAAAGCATATCGGTAATCCCAGCCCAGTGCCTTTTTCTTTCGTCGTCAGAAAGGGTGTCCCTAATTTCTGCTTAATTTCCATGGGGATACCCATACCTTGATCTTGAATGAATAAAACCACTTGCTGCGTTTCCACAAATGTACCAATCGTCAATTGTCCTCCCGGCAGCATAGCTTCCAAACCGTTCCTGACGAGATTGAGAATGAGTTGTCGCATTTCTTGAGAATCCAGAAGCAAAGTAGGAATATCAGCCGATAATTCCGTGATAATCCACTTTTCATTAAGAAGTGCATCAGACTCCATCAATGGTAACAGATCTTTGACGATCTTATTCAGATTCTGCGGTGATTGATCGAGAGGCTTATCCTTAGCTAGAGAGAGATATTCCGTAATAATAGAATTCGCTCTGTCCAGTTCGGTAATCATTAAATTGAGCTGCGAATCAAACTGAGTAAATTCTTTCCTTCGCATGAAAGACTGCAAGAACCCCCTTACCGTCGTCAAGGGATTTCTGATTTCATGGGCAATGCCAGCGGCCATTTCCCCAATCAGATTTAACCGATCCATGCGGGACATCTCTTTTTCCATAAGTTTACGTTCGGTGACATCGGCGATAATCGACCTGTATTTTGATCCATAATCATCAGTGCCCGGCAGCGGCATACTGATAATTTGAGCATAGATAGCCGGAGTGTTTTTTTGTATAAGCCCCAATTCGGTAATGACCTTTTTACCAGTCAATCTGCATGCCCGCAGATGATCAAAAAAAAGTTTATAACTACCTTTATCAACAAAAACAGACATCGGCATACCAAGCAGTCGTGATCGCTCCATGCCTAATAGGGCTGCGCCAGCAAGATTAATCTCACTGATACAGCCCTTTTCATCGAAAGTCACGTAACCTGCTGGTGCAAAATCATAAAGATCTGCATAGCGTTTGCGGGATTCCTCCAACACCTCGAGAGTCTCTTGCATCGCCCGGCACTGATTTTCCAAATCCAATTCCCGAGTCTGCAATTCATACTTTAGCCATTGAAATTCTTCTTTCCTAGCGGGATCAACGACTCCTCCCGGACCTTCGGCATTCGATCGGACCATGTACTCTCCTCCTGTTGACCGAGCATATCCTTCTGCCCGGTTCCACTGACGTCTTCTTGCATTATCCCACTGTTGTTGCTTTACCCTTTGGCTTTACGTTATCCTGTCTGCAAGGCAATCGTTTCAAAAGCCATCAGAATCAGTTTCGTATTGTCGTGCAAGTTTACAATTCGGCGGGCATTAATCAACATGGTTAATTTTCCGATATCAGGGAAATCGCCGGTGACCGCAAAATTTTCAAACACCTCATCATGATCTAGAAGATCCGTCAGCAGGGTGCTCAATTCTATAAGATTCCACTGCCTGTCTTGTATTTGGAAAATGGATTGACCGGTCAATTCTCCAGGTGTCATCAGAAAAGTCTGATAAAAAGCCTTATTGGCCGTTTTCAACCGTAGGTCGGCATCAAGGACCACCATGGGATGCCTTACGGTTTCCACAATGGCTTCGGCGTATTCCCGGGCCTCTTGGGCCACTCTACTACTTTGCTTGATGGCGTCAATATCGGCAAAGGTAATGATAACACCATCAATCTTGTTATCTGTAGTTCGATAGGGACGTATCTGCATGGAATACCAATGGCCCCATCGGTCTTGGACTTCTTGCTCCGTGCTGTTTAGAGTGTCAATTACCTGAAGGCTCGCTTGCTCCAAATCAGGAACATCAATGTTTGGTTTAATATTATTGATCGGGCGTCCAACATCTGCACCGATTAAATTAAATATTTTTTCGGCAACCGAGTTGAAGCGCCTAATACGCAAATCGCTGCTGAGTATAAGGACAGGAAGGTTTATACTGCGAAGCAAATTGATCATATCATTGTTGGCATGGTTCAACTCCATATTGCGTGTTCTCAATTCTTCGTTCAGAGTCATCAATTCTTCGTTGGTCGACTGGAGTTCCTCTTTGGCGGTCTCCATCTCTTCATTCATGCTCTGCAGTTCCTCATTGCCCGATTGCACTTCCTCGATCGCATACCTGAGATCCTCGTTGGTCGCTTCGTGCTGGTCAATGGTCGACTGCAGGTATTCCTTTGTGGCAGCAACTTCTTGTTTGAGGCGCAGGACCTCATCTACAGCCCTCACCTGATTAAAAACTTCCTGTGCCGCAACGTCTCTGCCAAACGTACTATCATGCATAGGCTGCGATGTAACCTCCCTGAACAACACTAAAAAGTATTCGCCTTTTTGAAATGGTCCATTGATAGGGACAACATCAACAGTAACTGGGAGCGAATGCCCATTCTTGAGAACATGCAGGCCTTCCTTTCTAACCAGCACATTTTCCTTTTTGGCCTGGTTGACGGCTGACCGCAATCCGGTGAACAAACCGTCCCGAGCCATCTTCAATAGATTTACACTCGGCATTCCTGATGCTGGTTCAAGATAGACGCCGGTACGACCCCGAAACTGGATAATATCCAGTTTGCTATTGATAATGACACCAGGGGGAGCATATTTACCGAGAATAATCCGATCAGCCTCTTTGTAAACCCCCTCTAGCCCAGAACCGCCGCTGAAACCGTCTGGATCGCTCTTACTACGATTTTGGGTCGCTGCCGCATGCTCAGTGGCAGAAAAATCAAACACGATCGGAGTCGCTACCGATTTTTTCCTATAAATCCTGTATTTTTTATCTACCATATCAAACAAGTCAGCAAATACACCGATAGACTCTGACGCCCCTAAAATCAAAAAACCATTGGGGTTCAGGGAATAATGGAAAATTGGGAATATTCGTTTATGTAATGCTGCCCCAAAATAGATAATTACATTACGGCAACTGACAAGATCCACCCTGGAAATAGGCGGGTCTTGTCCTATGTCCTGTCTGGCGAATACGCATATGTCGCGAATGGCCTTGCTGACCTGATACCCTTGTTCCACCTCGACAAAGAAACGGCTAAGCCGCGTCGGCGAAACATCGGTCATGATCGTCTTAGGGTAGAGTCCGACCCGTGCTTTTTCGATAACTGTTTCATTAATATCAGTAGCGAAAATCTGGATTCGCCGATTGATGGTGTTTTCCTCCAGAAATTCCAGCAAAGCAATGGCCAAGGAATAGGCTTCCTCACCAGTTGAACATCCGGCCACCCACAGCCGAATGGGTGCGTTGATTGGAGCAGCGTTGACGATAGATGGGAAAATTTCCTTTTTCAAAGTATCGAATGCTTGCTGCTCACGAAAAAATTTCGTAACATTGATCAGTATATCTTGCTGCAAGGCGGTAAGTTCTTCGGCATTTTCCCGCAAATAAGCGACATAATCATCAAGTTTGTCTATCTTGAGTAAAAGCATTCTACGCATAATACGTCGTTTTACAGTAAGTTGCTTGTACTCATCAAAATTAATACCTCTGACTTTGCGTAACAGGGCAATAATTCTATTGAGTGCGTCATCTTCGCCCACGAACAACTCGGCGTCCTCCGCTATTGGTCTTGTAATAATCCAGGATTGACTAATCCGTGAAAGTTCACCAGCAATCTGTGACGGTACCAGAACAAAATCCACCATACCCGTAGCGATTGCACTACGCGGCATGCTGTCATATTCCGACGACTCAGGCGTCTGGGCGAAAACAATGCCGCCGACATCCTTTATCTCCTTTACTCCTTGTGCACCGTCTGCGCCGTTTCCCGATAAAATCACTCCGAGAGCTTTACTCGCCCTATCCACAGCTAGCGATTCGAGGAAAGAATCTATCGGTGTATGGCGTCGCACGCCGTTTTTTTGCGGCACGACAGTCAGACCCCCATGGGAAACAGCCAGCTCGGTACCAGGTGCAATAACATAAACATGGTTGGGCTGCACGACGACGTTATCCGTTACTTCACTAACAGGCATGACTGTAGCCCTGGACAAAATGTCAGCCAAGGTGCTGTCGCTGTTGGCATCCAAGTGCTGAACAACTACAAAAGCCATGTCGGTTGTTTCCGCCATATTCTCAAATAGTTGCAACAGAGCTGACAACCCTCCAGCAGAGGCCCCAATACCGACAATTGGACAATCCTGCCTCTGGAATTGGCTGCCATAGATCTTGTCACTATTTCTTTCTTTCAACATTCTACTCCCTTCAACAAATAGAGACGATATTATGCGCCATACGCAATCTCGCAGCAGTGGAAACTGATAAACTACTCCACAACTGATTATCTTTATGCAATATTCTACAATGCTATACTCTTCTCCTGCCTGGAAATTAATGTAATTGGATAATAATTACATTCACTATAAAACATACAAAAAAACCACAGAGAACATTCTCTGTGGTTTAAAATTCTTTATGGCATGATAAAAATAATTGAGCTACAATCTTATTTGGAGCGGGAAAAGAGATTCGAACTCTCGACCCTCGCCTTGGCAAGGCGATGCTCTACCGCTGAGCTATTCCCGCATGTTAAATGGTGCCTCAGGGCAGAATCGAACTGCCGACACGAGGATTTTCAGTCCTCTGCTCTACCGACTGAGCTACCGAGGCAAAATGGTGGGCGATGACAGGATCGAACTGCCGACATCCTGCTTGTAAGGCAGGCGCTCTCCCAGCTGAGCTAATCGCCCATATTGTGGTGACCCGTGGGGGAATCGAACCCCCGTTATCGCCGTGAAAGGGCGGTGTCTTAACCGCTTGACCAACGGGCCATATAAATGGTGACCAATGACGTGCTTGAGTAATGGCGGAGCGGGTGGGATTTGAACCCACGCAGGCCTCACGACCTCTAACGATTTAGCAAACCGTCCTCTTCAGCCACTTGAGTACCGCTCCATAACTATCATTGGTTACAAGAGTAAAATTCAAATCTACGATCGATCGGTTAATAGTCGATTACTTTACTAACTGAGCTATCGTCACTAAATATGGAGCGGGTGAAGGGAATCGAACCCTCGTAGCTAGCTTGGAAGGCTAGTGCTCTACCATTGAGCTACACCCGCATGGAACTTACAAAACAGAATCCAACTGACTTTCTGCGGCAAATATCATGGTGACCCCGGCAGGATTCGAACCTGCGACCTTTTGATTCGTAGTCAAACGCTCTATCCAGCTGGGCTACGGAGTCAATTACTACATAATTCATTTGACGTCAGGAGACTATAATATCATTTATTGAGCATTATGTCAACTTTTTTTTGCATTTTTTTGCACCAGAATCTCTTTATCCCTGAAGTAATATTTTCTTCTCCATATCTGCCTCTTATATTTAAAAACTTTTTATAAGCAAATAGCCTTAGATATTACCTTTCCACCTATCCTATGAGCTACAGCCTTGCGTTCTGTAAATATCAATACTTCATTATAACCATATTCTTTAACATATTCTTCAGCAAGATCAATATATCTTCCACAATCCTCTGGACGGTGTGCATCAGAGGAAAAAATAATTGGTATATTATAATCTTTTGCTGTTTTCATAAAAGCAGGGTAAGGTGAAATTTCATTAATAGGATAGCGATATAATGTACCAGTATTAACATCTATACCCATACCCGCTTCACTTAAGGCTATGGCAACTCTATTTAAAAAGGGCTGCACATCAAACGTTGGGATATGTTTAAACAGTCTAAGATTAAAAGGATGTCCAAGAACATCATATAATCCAGCACGACATAATCCTTCTATTTCAGCAGTGTACCAATCATAAATATCCCTTAAACTATGTTCATCCCAAACGAATTTTAGATCCGAAAAATCAAATCCCCACGAATTTATAAAATGCACAGAACCGATGATATAGTCAAAATTATATTCTTTCAAAATTTCAGCTACCCGCTGCTGATTCTTAAAGTTACAGACTTCTATACCCGTTTTCACCGGATAACCCTGTTTCTTGAGACTATTCATAAAATCCATATAGTCTTTCAAACTATAGCGAAATTTATTTTTAAGCAACCATTGCTGTTGATAGGTTCCGATTGGTGAATCATCTAAAATCAGCTCTTCATTGTACAGCTCTTTAAACTCTATAAACCCATGACTGTGTTCTGCTATTCCGATCTCATCAATATTTCGCTGACGTGCATGGCGGAAAAATCCCTTTACCCATTCAAGATTATAACTGCCATTTTCAAAATGCATATGATAATCAATTCTCATATTTTTTCAATTCCTTTGCTAAAAATAGATCAACAAATCGTATAAATTTTATACACTTAAATACTTTATTGATTCTGGTACAAAAAATAAAGACATGCTTATCATTTTACCATAAACTTAAAAAATGAGGTAAAAATATCGCAGAATTTATCAAAAAAAATAATAATAATAATAATAAATAAACACACCAATAGTAAAAAACTGCCTTTGCGGTTTTCATTCACCACTTGGACAGTTTTTTAATTGTTATTACCAGTAAATTATATCGATTAGAGCATAATCATATTTCGAAAACGCCTAAAAAGCTGTAATTGAGTTTGTTATGCCAAATGGCAGTATGGACACTAGCAGTTAACAAAGGCAACAGAATATTTTTAATTTACGATTGTCACTTGAGTACCTATAGGTACCAGTTGAGATAGCATGAGTACATCACGATTATACATGCGGATACAACCATGAGAAACAAGATGACCAATAGAAGATGGATCATTTGTTCCATGGATACCATAAGAAGGTTTGCTTAATCCCATCCACATAACACCAAATACACCACCAGGGTTAGGATGTTTGTTGATAATATGATAAGTACCTGTTGGTGTTGGAGTAAGCATTTTGCCGATTCCAACGGGGTAGGATCTTATCGCAGAACCATTTTTATATAGAGTGAGTCTTTTACTAGATAACTCTACAGTGATTGAATAAGCCATGTTTTCACCTCTCTATTATTCTATGCTGAATAATAGAGAGATGTACTAAGGATTGACTAACTGGATATGTATAACAAAAAACACCACTAACATTATCACAAGATAATATTAACAGTGCTTTTATTTGCTTTATTTCATTGCCCTGTCATAGCACAGAACATTTCTCATTTCAAATTGGTGCGAAGGGGGGGACTTGAACCCCCACGGACGTTACCATCCTCTGGATTTTAAGTCCAGTGCGTCTGCCGATTCCGCCACCCTCGCATATATGAAAATTAACTAATTGGAGCGGGAAAGGAGATTCGAACTCCCGACCCTCGCCTTGGCAAGGCGATGCTCTACCGCTGAGCTATTCCCGCATGATAATTGGCTCCTGGAGTAGGACTCGAACCTACGACCGATCGGTTAA
>NZ_JBGJZL010000014.1:0-97380 GCF_042610375.1 Pelosinus sp. sgz500959 | reverse complement strand
CCGGACTGATAACGACGCAGATGGGGCATTATCGCCAGTCGCCGCTCAGTAGGTAGAGAATCGGCTGAACCATCGGTCGTAGGTTCGAGTCCTACTCCAGGAGTCATTTTCAAAAAAGCACCATTTAATGAATGGTGCTTTCTCTTATTAATTTGTATCAAAATTACTTTTCCTATATAATATAGCTACTATACATATATAGGAAAAGTAATCTTGATATTTGCAGCTGATTTTATTTATGATAGCAATATAATGAAGATTTTATTAGAGGAGTATTACTATGGATTACATTGTTGAGGCTAAGAAGTTAGCCAAATCTTATGGAGATTTTCGGGCATTAAAGGGTATTTCATTTGCTATTCCGCAAGGTGAATGTTTTGGATTTTTGGGCCATAATGGAGCGGGAAAGTCGACTACTATGCGGATGATTTATGGATTGTCAGTTGTTGAAGAAGGCGAGTTAAGTGTGATGGGAGAACGAATTATGCATTTAACGCCACCTCATATTAAACAAATTTTTGGTATTGTTCCGCAAGAGGATAATCTAGATCTTGAATTAACAGTGATCGAAAATCTAGAAGTGTATGGAAGTTATTTTGGTATGTCGTCTAAGGAGGCAATTAAGCGAGGGCAAGAATTATTAGAGTTTATGGGACTTACAGATAAAATGAATGTAAATGTGGATATGCTTTCTGGTGGGGGGAAACGTCGTTTAGTGATCGCTAGAGCCTTGATTAATGATCCTAAAATTATTATTTTAGATGAACCTACAACAGGCCTTGACCCACAAGCACGCCGCCAAGTATGGCAAAAGTTGAGAAAACTCAAAGAAGATGGAGTTACTATGTTATTGACGACTCATTATATGGAAGAGGCGGCTCAGCTTTGTGATCGGCTGGTGATTATGAATGATGGGGAAATACTTGCAGAGGGAAGCCCTGAAGAATTAGTAGAGGAATATATACTACCTTTTGTTATTGAAGTTAGAATTTCTATTGATATGTTGCCTCCACAAATTAATGAAAAAATTGAAGCAATGGGCGCTAGGGGCGAATATATGGTAGATAGTTTGTTTATTTTTACGAAGGATAGTCGTGAAATATGGGATAAGCTAGATGAAATCGGATTATCCCAACGAGATTGCTATCTTAGGCCTGCAACCCTAGAGGATGTATTTTTAAAATTAACTGGGGAGAGGGAAGAAGCATGAGAATGGCATTACAAATTTTAAAAAGACATTTAATTGTATTTCGTCGCACATTATGGTCTAATATGGTATTTAATGCCATAGAGCCTTTTCTTTATCTTTCCGCCATGGGTTTTGGTTTAGGATCTCTTGTTCAGGATATAGGTGGTATGAGCTATATTCAGTTTATTGCTCCAGGTATGGTAGCTTCAGCATCCATGTGGGCTGCTACTTTTGAGTGCACCTATGCAAGTTTTGTTAGACTTCATTATCATAAAAATTTTCATGCCATGTTAGCCGCCCCCGGGACAGTGACTGACCTAGTCCTTGGTGAAGTTCTGATTGCCATTATAAAAAATATTGTATTTGGTGTTGTCATTCTTTTAGTCATTGGGATGATGGGACAAGTACAGTCAGCTTGGGCGCTACTAATTCCTGTATTTCTTATTTTACCTGGGACAGTGTTTGCACTGATGGCTTTGTCCTATACAGGTATAATTACTCATATTGATTATCTTAATTATTATATTACCCTTGTTACAACTCCTATGTATTTGTTTGCAGGTGTATTTTTTCCTATCTCTTCAATGCCGGAGTGGTTACAAATTGTATCTTGGATCAATCCTTTATATCATAGTGTAGAGGTGTGTCGTGCTCTTGTCGTTGGGCAGGTTGGTATTAGATTGTGGCAGCATGCTGGGAGCTTAATTGTCCTTTCTATCCTACTAGCTGCTATACCTGTTCGTTTATTGAAAAAGCGTCTTATTAGCTAAAATAAGAAAATACTATTTTGAAGCATAACAGAAGAGGCTATCTCAAAAAATTGAGATAGCCTCTTCTGTTGTATATAAAATTAAGCCTTGCCGTTGCAACCAAGAACATGAACGAGTTTATGTTTAACTAATTCTTTAATGTATGCTCTAGCAGGTGATAGATATTGTCTTGGGTCGAAGTGTGAAGGATTAGCGAACATGTGCTCTCTAATACCAGCTGTTAAAGCAAGACGCAAGTCAGAGTCAATATTAATTTTGCAAACAGCCATTTTAGCAGCTTGACGTAACATATCTTCTGGTATACCAATAGCATCTGCTAAGTTACCACCATTTTTATTGATGATGTCAACGTATTTTGGAATAACAGAAGAAGCACCATGCAAAACAATTGGGAAGTTAGGGAGTCTTTTTTCAATTTCTTCTAAAATGTCAAAACGCAATTGTGGATTTTGACCTGGTTTAAATTTAAAAGCACCATGACTTGTACCGATAGCGATTGCTAAAGAATCAACACCCGTGCTTTTTACAAATTCTTCAACTTGCTCAGGATGAGTATAAGAAGCATCTTCAGCAGATACATTGACATCATCTTCAATGCCAGCAAGTTGTCCTAGTTCACCTTCAACAAAAACGCCTTTGTTATGTGCATAGTCAACGACACGTTTTGTTAATTCCATATTGTCTTTGAAGCTATGGTGTGAACCATCAATCATAACGGAAGTGAAACCACCATCGATACAAGATTTGCAAGTTTCAAAATCAGCACCATGATCTAAATGAAGTGCAATAGGAAGACCAGTGTCTTCAATCGCTGCTTGTACTAAATGTACTAAGTAATTATGTTTTGCATACTTTCTTGCACCAGCGGAAACTTGCAGGATAAGTGGAGCATTTTCTTCTTTTGCCGCTTCAGTAATTGCTTGGATAATTTCCATGTTGTTTACATTGAAGGCACCAATAGCATATTGACCTTCATAGGCTTTTTTAAACATTTCTTTTGTACTAACTAATGGCAAGGTAATCCCTCCTAATATTTGTATCATATGGTATTTATGTTGTTTCATTATAACATATTGCGGATAATAATGTAATAAAATATGATTATACTGACAAGTTATAAATTATACTTTTACTGCTAGCTGATTTTTTCTATTAATTCTAGCAAGTCTGCAGGGAGTGGGCTTGAGATATCAATGATTTCGCCAGAAACAGGATGGGTGAAGTATAGCCGAGCAGCATGTAAAGCTTGTCGTCCAATCAGGTTCCTTGATCCACCATAGAGATCATCTCCTAACAAAGGATGCCCAAGAAATGATAAATGTACTCTAATTTGATGAGTACGACCAGTTAAAAGCGCCAATTCTACTAAACTTGCTTCTTTAAAGTTTTTGATTACTTTATACTTAGTCGTAGCATTTTGACCGTTCTCATCAACAACACGTTGGATGATACTATCTGGATGTCGAGCAATCGGTGCATCAATTATACCTTCATCAGGTATGATTAAACCTGAAACAAAGGCCAGATATTGACGTTTAATATTCTTTATATCATTGTGAGAGAGTAAATGTTGAATATGAGGTAACTTCGCAATAAGGACTAGACCTGAGGTATTGCGATCTAGACGATGGACGGGGTGAAAGCTATAAGGCAGTTGATTCTTTTGAAAATAATACATGATCGCATTACCGAGAGTCATTTGATGTTCTGAAGTAGTAGGGTGTACTAACATACCTGCAGGCTTGTCTACGATCAGAAGATACTCGTCTTCATAACAAATGGTAAGTGGCAGCTCAGTCGGTATGATTGTACACTCTTGTTGCCAATTGACAGTGATCTTATCTCCAGGAGATAGAATATGGTTGAGAGGGATTTTTTGATCATTAACCAATAAAGTACCTGAGTGTTTAATCTTTCGCCAGATGGTAAGTGAAAAGCCGATATGACGGCGTAGATAATCTTTTATAGGTATGGGACCTGTCGAGTCAGGAACTAATAAATCCATTATGAGTACTCCTTCTAGGTATATCTAAACAAATAGTATCTACAAAATTTAAATTTATATTGATGTAATACTTAATTTCGGTAAATAGATAGAAAAATCCTTTATACGAGTTAAAAGGACAATCGAAGGATTGCCCTTTCCCACTCATTATTTGTGGAATCAAAAAAAGATAGATTTTTTGATTCCAAGTAAGGACGACTAAAGATTGTGTCTGTATCTGAGGACTTGTTATAAGCCAAATCTTATCTTATAGTAGAGTTTGTGTCATCGCAATTAAATGAGAAATATGTTCTCGTTCCATCGTTAGAGATTCTTGAAAGTAATCATTCATGGGAGTGCCTCGCAAGCTGAAAATATGTTCTAATCGACGATGATGACGTAGTAGGGCTAGTAATAAGAAGAGGAGGCATACACGATGTAGACCTAATTGACGCTCTCCAGAGTCATTTTGTGCTTCTCTCATTTGTGTGCTATATTTTTTCATTGCAGAACTCATGGCTTCATCGTGCATACAGATAAGATGGGTGACGTCCATATAGGCATCCCAGTGGTTTATAGACATGTCATCCAGACGATCACGCATTGTATCGTTAGCTTGTTCAGCTGCTTCCAATGTTGTATACATTAAATCTAATTGTTCAATCGCTTCAGCATGAAGCATACGAATATGCTCTAAATCAAGTGACATCGGTTTTTTTGTTTGTGTTCTCTTCAACATAATACCTCCCTGTCGCAAAGGAATTTTCCGTATTTTATGCTATGAGTGAATACAATATGAAGGTTTGGTTAATAATTTGTAAATTAGCAATTTGATTTAGGACCAATGAATCGAAGCATTTTAATAGGTACCATCATTGATAGAGGTTTGCGATGCTTGCAGATATTAACAATAATAAAATCACAACCGACATGACATAAGGTACCACAAAATGATTCTTGGCGACATATGCGTGCATCAACTGAAAAAATGACATCATCGCCCAACATACATAACAAGCGATCTTTGAAAGAATTTTCAGGATATGCATATGCTTTAGGTGGCATACATTCTTGGTGCATCATCACTTGCCCCATAGGGGGGCAACATTCTTCCATTTCATCATGATACCAATGTGGATATTTGCCATCCATAAATTTTGATAGCCTCCTTTATTGATATTTTATTAGAGTATCTGATACATCATATGAAGACCAGAAACATAATGACACTATATAAATTGTTTGTAAAAAAGAAATATTATTATAAAAACATGCAGGAAAAAGTACTTTTTGTCCGAATTTATAAGTGTTAACTGCTTATAATGAGGTGACTAATATGGAATTAATGCAAAATAGCAATATTGTTGCTTTGGGATTTTTAGTTTGGGTGTTTATTGCTCCTCGGCGGAATAGTTCTAGATACGGCGAATTATTCTTGGCATACATGACATCATTGCTATTTAGTTTAGTAGGTAGTTCTGAGCTTTTGATGGTCAAGCCAGTAGCTTTTTTCTTTACGATTGGTGGAGTATTAGCATTTTTTTATGTGGTAGTTCGCAAAACAGTAAGGATAGGGCTTAGAAAATAAATATTATAAATGGAGGTTCATAGTATGGCGAAGGATTGTTCTTTTGACGTTGTATCCGATGTAGATTTACAGGAAGTTGATAATGCTGTAAACCAAACAGTAAAAGAAGTGGGTCAACGGTTTGATTTTCGTGGTAGTAAAGCTTCAGTGACTTTAGAAGGTGCTCAAATTAAAGTGGTTGGTGATGATGATCATAAACTAAAAAACGTAATCGAAATTTTACAAGCCAAAATTATTAAACGTGGTATTTCTCTAAAAAATTTAGATTATGGCAAGGTAGAATCGGGTTTTAGTGGAACTGTAAGACAAATTGTTACTGTCAAAAAAGGCATTGACAAGGAAAAAGCTAAAGATGTAATTTCTTTTATTAAAAGTAGTAAATTAAAAGTTCAAGGCCAATATCAAGATGATCAAGTACGAGTCATTGGTAAAAATAAAGNGTTACTGTCAAAAAAGGCATTGACAAGGAAAAAGCTAAAGATGTAATTTCTTTTATTAAAAGTAGTAAATTAAAAGTTCAAGGCCAATATCAAGATGATCAAGTACGAGTCATTGGTAAAAATAAAGATGATTTACAAAGCGCAATTGCTCAATTAAGACAACATGATTTTGGTATTGATTTACAATTTGTCAATTTCCGTTCATAAAAAATTAACAAAAAAAGCTTCCGCATATGCGGAAGCTTTTTTTACGGAATCAGCAAGCATAATACTTTCTTGATTCCAAGTCTTTTCTTATAGGGGAAAATTAGATTTTATCGTTCGTAAGTCCTAGGATATCTAAGATCTTAAGGCTCAAGCTAAGAATAATTGATACAATCGTGGCTAGTGCCATGCCTTTCATGGTTACGGTACCAAGTGTAATGCTGGCACCACTGATGCCGAGAATTAACACAATTGAAGTTAAAATAAGATTACGTGCGCGGCTATAATCCACTTTAGACTCAACGAGTATACGTATACCTGAAGCAGCAATAACACCGAATAATAAGAGGGAAACGCCACCCATAACTGGGACTGGGATACTTTGAATCGCAGCAGCTAATTTACCGACGAAGGAAAGGATAATTGCCAGTATCGCAGCACCAGCAATAACTTGAACGCTATATACTTTAGTGATCGCCATAACACCAATATTTTCGCCATAGGTAGTATTTGGAGTGGAACCAAAAAATCCAGAGATGATTGTGGAAAGTCCGTTACCAAGTAATGAACGATGCAGTCCAGGATCTTTAGTTAAATTACGACCAACAATGTTGCCTGTGACGACTAAGTGTCCGATGTGTTCTGCAATGACAACTAAAGCTGCAGGCAAGATAATGGCAATAGCATTAAAATTAAATTCAGGAGTATACAATGTAGGAACAGCGAACCATGGAGCAGCGGCGATCGGGGCTAAATCTACTAACCCTAGGATAAAGGATAACGCATACCCTGCGAAGACTCCGATTAAGATAGGGATAATGGCTAAAAAGCCACGGAACATGATTGAACCGAGAACTGTCACTGCTAAGGTAAACATAGAAACCGTAATAACATTAGCATCTAATGTTTTAGCAGTAAGACCTGCCATATCAGCGGCAACAGGTGCCAATTCTAAACCGATAACAGCGACAATAGCGCCCATTGCTGCTGGTGGGAAGACTGTATCAATCCATTTTGTACCAACAACACTAATCATGAGAGATACTAAGGAAAAAACAACGCCAGCGGCAATAAAACCACCTAAAGCTGCGTTATATCCATATTGAGGTAAAATGATAAATACAGGTGATAAGAACGCAAAACTGGAACCAAGATAAGCAGGGATTTTACCTTTACAAATAAAAAGATATAAAAGAGTACCAATACCATTAAATAATAAGATGGTTGCCGGGTTGACTTTAAATAAAATAGGTACAAGCACTGTGGCACCAAACATGGCAAAAAGATGTTGTAGACTGAGAGGGAATGTTTGCAATAGAGGTAGTTTTTCCTCGACTTGAATAATACGTGTATTCATAAAATATCTCCTTAGTTACCTTCGGCACACAAAGAAAACCTGGCTTGCTCTAAGCCTTAGTTGCCCTTGCTTACAATAAAGCTGACTGCGCAATAAAAAAACTCTTACCAGAGCAAGAGTTTTAAGGGCAGTAGAGACACAGTCTGGGTAAGACTCGTCATTGTGCACCTTATTAGTCTCTCTGGACTAAATTAAAGGTTATTTTATCAAAATGTATCATAAAATATACACTTTGTCTATTCTTTTTATAATAAATAATTAGGAATATCTTTGCTTTTGGTTTAAAATAAGAAAATAGAGTAATTAAACATGTAATGAGAGTGGTTGAAAGAGAGGCAAGAGTATGGCTAAAAATACAGATCGTGTATCAACAAAAAAGAATCAAGGTGCACGGCAAGAAAAAACAAAAATTTATGTTGATGAGTTATACTTTCGTCATGTGGACCAAGCTGAGCGTTGGCGACGAGAATCTGAGCACTATCAGGCAGTAGAGAATAAATTATTGGAAGTAAGTCAGTTTTCCTATGAAGAATTTGACTATACACCGCTGATGGTTAGAAACATTTTTAAAGAAAGAGTAGTACCAGACTACTCCTATATGTTAAAGGATGCGCAAGTTGCCGCTGAAAGTCAATTTTTCATCCCAATTATTGCGCGAGGTATTTTATTAATTGTTGCTGCTTTTATATTGATTGTTGGAACTAATAGTATAGTATTGTGGATGTCAGGTGCTAGTGTTCTCGCATTACTAATTTTATTGTTTTTACTCATACAAGAACGACACCTTTATATTGAAAGAACATTATTGGAAAAACAAACAGAAATTGATAATCGAGTTGCATATGAAAAAAAGAAAATTGCAGATGAGAGAGAACAACACGAAAAGGATGAAAATGAACGAATTAAAATTATTGAAGATTTATTTTCTGGAGAGATTTCATCAGTTTTTGCTAAAATCGAAAATGTATTAGATCAACTTAATTTTTTCTTCGACACCAGTGTTGAAATTGACTTATATCATAATATTCCATCAATAAAAGTCTGGTTCCCTCCTAAAACGATTATCCCCAATATCACGTGTGTAGTACAATCATCGGGACGCCCAACTTTTACAGAAAAAGAAATGCGTGTCATTAATAAACAATATTTAGAGTTGTGCGCAGGAATTCTTATCAAGATAATGTCTGTCATCTATGCTCATATACCTGTATTTCAGACAGCTTATATTTATGGCATGTCAAGAGAAAGTGGAAATGCTGAATGTTTCATTGAAAGTAAAGCTGAGCGAGAAAGTTTAATTATGGCTTGTAGCGCGACGACTGGTTTAGAAGGATTACAGATACTCAAAGCAAATTTTAAATGCAACACATCATTGGAGTTACTACCCCTTGTAGTGGAAGATCCAGAAGAATGGAATAAGGTTGAACGAAAATTAGTGCGCAGGTTACAAGTCAATTTATCTAGGCCATAGAGAAAATAGTTATAATTATTAAAAAAAGATATAAACTAAAAAGGAATTCCCGAATTGTTGGCAAATATATAACTATAGGTCCAACCAATATTAAATGTTAAAAGGAGGATTTTGATTTATGAAAATTGCTGATGTAATACAAAGTGCCGATTGGAAAATTGAAAAACATGCTCCGGTAATTGAAGCACCAGAAAAGGTGGCTGCTGGTGAGAAATTCTGCGTCGATTTATCTGTAGGTAAAGAAATTGCTCATCCTAACACTACTGAACATAATATTCGTTGGATAAAATTATATTTTAAACCTGATAATGGAAAATTTGCTTATGAAATTGGTTCTTATGAATTTAATGTTCATGGTGAGTCTGTTGAAGGGGCTAATAAAGGACCAGTTTATGCTGAACCAGTAGCTAAAGCTGTTTTGAAAATTAGTACTTCAGGTACATTATTGGCTACTTCTTATTGTAATATTCATGGTTTATGGGAAAGTTCTAAAGCTATTGCTGTTGAAGGTTAAAAGGAATAAATATAAAAACCTGTTCTTATTAAAGAGCAGGTTTTTATATTTGTTGGCGTCTGTTGTAAAGTCTATAACCATAATTTTCAATGTATTAAATGATTCTATTATAGGCAAGATAGGATCAGAACCTAATAAAATTGAATGGAGGTCTTGTGTAATGTCAAGGAGTAAAAAACCTGTGAATCCTGCCGCACAAAAGGCTCTCGATCAATTGAAGGAAGAAACCGCTGCTGAAATTGGATTAACTGATTATAAGAATACCTATAAAGGTGCTTTAAGTTCAGCTGACAATGGACGTGTCGGTGGTCAAATGGTACGCAAGATGATTCAAGCTCAAGAAAATCAGATTAGTGGTCAAAAATAGAATTTTCAAATATAAGCAGGCTAAAGGCCTGCTTATATTTTATATGTTTTTATTGAATATAGGCAGGAGTTTTATGTATTAATAGGGAATGGTAGTAATAATTATGATAATATAATCACAAACACAAGTGTATTTCCAAAGTGGTTTTTTCCCATTGTGGAAGTGGGACTTTGTGAAAGAATGTCAAGGGGGAAAAGAAATGACTGATAGTGTTGCCGCGTCACATGCCAAAGGAAAGTGTGCCACAGATAAGATTTTTGGAGCTAATGCGGCTGCGGTTAAAGATGCCGCTCAATATGGTAATGATAAAGTAGTAAATGCTACAATCGGTGCTCTAATGGATGATCAAGAAAAATTAGCCTGCATACCAACTGTTGAAAAAGTGTTTAGAGAATTACCAATCAATAATATTATTAGCTATGCGCCTATTGCTGGTTCACCTGCTTTTTTGAAAGCTTTTATCAATTTAGCCTTTGCAGATCATAAACCTGATGCTTATATTGAGGCGATTGCTACATCTGGCGGATCTGGTGCCATTCATCATACTATCTGGAATTATTCTGATGCAGGGGATACTATTTTGACTTCTGACTGGTATTGGGGACCTTATAAAGTGCTCTGTCAAGATAGTTTACGTAAATTGGATACTTATACTTTATTTGATGAAGAACAAAAATTTAATATTGCTGCTTTTAGCGCAAAAGTAAAAGAATTATTAAGTAAACAAACCAATGTAGTTGTCATTATTAATACACCAGCTCATAATCCAACGGGTTTTAGTTTAACTGATAGTGACTGGGATAATGTATTGGCATTATTTAAAGAGTGTGCTCAAGATACTGAAAAACGTATTATTCCACTCATTGATGTTGCTTATATCGATTATGCAGGTGAAAAAAACGCTTGTCGTGCTTTCTTGAAAAAACTGGGTGGTTTACCCACTAATATATTCCCAATTCTCGCATGTAGTATGTCTAAAGGTTTTACCATGTACGGACAACGTACAGGTGCTATGATTGGGGTTTCTTCAAGTAAAGAAGTCATTGAAGAATTTAAAAATATAAATCAATATACTAGTCGTGCTACGTGGTCGAATATTACTCATAGTGCTATGAACTTATTATCGACTATTTATCAAGACAAAGAACTTTTAGCCCAAACTGAGTTAGAACGTGATGCACTTTATGCACTCATCCGTAACCGGGCAGACATCTTTATGAGTGAAGCTAAGGAAGCTAATCTAAAGATGCTTCCATATATTGCAGGATTTTTCTTGACTATACCTGCAGATCAACCTGATGCAGTGTGCGAAAAATTACATGAAGACCATATCTTTGCAGTACCGCTAGCAAAAGGTATTCGAATTGCTGTCTGTGCTGTATCATCAAGTAAAATTAAAGGTATGGCTGCTAAGATTGCTAAAGCCATACAAGCTGTAGCAGCATCTTAAGTCAAATAAGGCAATTCATTATTTCTTGTTATTGATTATAGTGAGATGGGTAATACTATAATCAAAGGAGGCGATGAAATTGAGTTGTCAACAGAATCATTTATTTGACAATAATGCTCTGGCGTTGCCGCGATTTTTTTTGTGGGGAATACATGTCATTAGTTCCGTTTTATTCTTTTACTTGGGAATGAGATTTACCCTTCGTCATGCACCACTTCCTTTTCTCGCCTATCGTTTATTGCGAAGGATGATGCATCGTTAATATCAAAGAAGAGTGAACCGTTGTTCACTCTTCTTTGATGTTTGTAGTATCGCTTGTATTTTTAAGTATTATTATAAAATTTCAACTATTAGTAAAAGTCAAACTTTATAGGCAAAGCTAGATATGTTATTGTTTTATGTCGCTATTGATGATATAGTATTTCTGGACTATGCCATAATGAGCTTAGTAGGGTACATAAATTTTCCAATATTTAAAAATGGGGGATAGAACATGTTCGGTTTTAAACCAAAAGAAGATGAGTTTTTTAAATTATTTGTTGAAAGTAGTAATGTGTTACGGCAAGGAGCTTATGTGCTTAAAGAAGTCATGGATGACTACACTCAGCTTGAGGAGAAAATGCAACAAATTTCTGATTTGGAGCATAAAGCTGATGATATTAATGACGCAATAATTGACAAACTTAATCAGACCTTTATCACACCACTTGATCGTGAAGATATTTATTCCTTGGCAACTATGCTAGATGATGTGGTCGACTTTTTGCAAGGTACGATGCAACGGATGGTGCTTTATAAGGCTGGTAAACCGACAGCAGGTTCTGCACAATTAGCTAGTTTATTAGCTGAATGTACAGAAGAGATGGTACTCGCTTTTGAGTTGCTTAAAAATATTAAAGGAAATCAGAATAAAATTCTTGATCATACGAATAAGATTGGTCAGCTCGAAAGTCAAGGTGACCAAATTTATCGTCGTGAAGTGGCCCTACTTTTTGACACTTGTCCCAATCCAATCGAAGTGATTAAATGGAAAGAAATATTGGAACACTTGGAAGATGCTCTTGATCATTGTGAAAGTATTGGAGATTTATTACGAGGCGTGGTTATGAAATATGCCTGATACATTAATTATTTGTGTTGTCTTACTCGCATTAGCTTTTGATTATATTAATGGTTTCCATGATACTGCAAATGCCATTGCCACTTCTGTGTCGACTAGGGCGTTGACACCAAGAGTTGCAGTATGGATGGCTGCTGGACTTAACTTTCTTGGGGCTATGTATAGTACTGGAGTAGCAAAGACAATTGGGGGCGATCTTGTAAAATCTGCCCAGATGGTTAATGAACCAATTATTATTGCTGCTATGTTTGGTGCAATTGTTTGGAACTTATTAACTTGGTGGATGGGGATTCCGAGTAGTTCATCCCATGCCTTAGTTGGTGGGGTTGTTGGAGCTGTTTTGACAGCAAGGGGTTATGAAGCTTTAAAAGTTGATGGTATATTAAAAATTGTTGCTGCCTTAATTTGTTCTCCACTGGTTGCTATGTTCACAGGCTTACTGATTATGACATTTTTATTTTGGATATTTGGTAATATGGCACCTTCACGGATTAATCCTAAATTTAAAAAATTACAAATTATTACAGCGGCAATGATGGCTTTTTCTCATGGCTCAAATGATGCGCAAAAAGCCATGGGGATTATTACCTTAACATTGGTCAGCACTGGATATTTAACAACTTTGGAAGTACCATTGTGGGTTAAAATGTCGGCAGCAACTGCTATGGGTCTAGGGACTGCAGCTGGTGGTTGGCGAATTATCAAAACAATGGGGAGTAAAATCTTCAAACTAGAACCTATTAGTGGTTTTGCCGCAGATTTAAACTCATCGATCATCATTTTTGGAGCAACACTGTTGCACTTACCTGTAAGTACAACTCATGTAGTTTCAGGATCAATCATGGGTGTTGGAGCTGCAAAACGGATTCGTGCTGTACGGTGGGGCGTAGCACAACAAATGCTGATGGCCTGGGTTTTAACGATTCCTTCTACAGCATTGGTCAGTGCATTAGCCTATAAAATAATATCATTATTTTTCTAAGATTTCAATTTATATACAGTAAAACAATGAGCGGCAAATATGCATTTATGTTTATTTGCCGTAATTTTTGATATATCAATTATAGAAGTCTCTATATGGAATGAATCTCATATTGTATAAGGATAAAGATGAGAATAAGTATAAGTTATCTAAGTAACAAAACATGTGCAGGGGGGCGTTTTAATGGAAAAGCCTATTACTGTTTATTTTGCCAATCGGGAGTCATGCCAATATCAGGCAGGCATAACATTACTAGAAATCAGTCATGATGTACAACATTTGTATACTACGGCGATTGTTGCTGCTAAAGTAAATAATGAAATTAAAGATTTGCAGTTTGTTGTTACAACTGATTGTACCATTGATTTTTTCGATTTACGTACTGAATTAGGTATAAAAGTGTATCAGCGTAGTCTGACTTTTGTTATGATTGCTGCAGCGTATGAATTATTTCCTCATGGAGAGACAACCGTTGAGCATTCTTTAAGTAAAGGACTGTATTGTGAATTACATATTGGTGAACCAACGACAGAAGATCATCTAAAGGCTTTGGAAATGCATATGCGGAAAATTATCGATGAAAATCGCTCTATTACAATGAAAAGTGTGCCAATTGCCGAAGCTATTGAATTATTCAGAAGTTCAGGACAAATTGAAAAAGTGAAACATTTAGAGCAACTCAAACGTGAGAGAGTTAGGATTTACTATTGTGGCCAGAGCTATGGATATTTTTATGGTATGATGATGCCAGATACAAAGAATTTAAAAATATTTTCTTTAAAGAAACATGAATCAGGTTTTATTTTACGTTTTCCAGAAAAAGAACGACCTGACTGTTTGCCGGAATTTGTTCCTCAAACTAAATTATCGGAAATATTCCTAGAAGCTGAACGGTGGGGAAAAATTTTAAAATGTGGTTATGTTGCTACATTAAATGAATATGTTCATAATAACAAAGTTCATGATATTATCAGAGTGACTGAGGCATTACATGAAAAGAAGATAGGGCAAATTGCAGATTTTGTGTTTGATAACAAAGATGTAAGAGTGATTTTAGTTGCTGGACCTTCTTCATCAGGTAAGACTACTTTTGCTCAACGTCTGACAATACAACTTAAAGTGAATGGGTTAAATCCTGTTGCTTTATCCTTAGATGATTATTTTATTGATCGTGATCGAACGCCACGTGATGAGAATGGTGATTATGATTTTGAATCCATTGAGGCGATTGATTTACAGTTGTTTAATGAACACTTACGCCGCATTTTAGATGGAGAGGCAGTAAAAGTACCTTCCTATAATTTCATGGTAGGTCAGCGGGAATATCGTGGGCATATCATTCAGATTGAAAAAAATCAGCCTCTTATTATCGAAGGAATTCATGGATTAAATGAAAGATTAAGTGCCTCAGTACCCTCGGAACATAAAGTTAAAATTTATGTGAGTGCTTTAACTCAACTATCCATTGATAATCACAATCGAATTTTGACGACAGATACTCGGTTACTGCGAAGGATTGTTCGTGATAGTCAATTTAGATCTCATGATGCACTTAAAACATTACGTATGTGGTCGTCAGTACGACGAGGAGAAGAACGAAATATCTTCCCGTTTCAAGAAGATGCAGATATTATGTTTAATTCAGGTCTTATCTATGAACTCGGTGTACTCAAAAAATATGCTGAGCCTTTATTAAAGCAAATTACATCTGCAGAGGAAGAATATCCAGAGGCTAAACGTTTATTAAACTTTTTAAGCTATTTTGAAAATATTGCAGATGACGAAATTCCTCTTAATTCTATTTTACGAGAATTTACTGGTTCCTCATGTTTTTATCGGTAAATAGGCATAAAAAAAAGCCCCAACCATTTGGTTAGGGCTTTTTACTCTTAACGATGTTTTGCGAAATATTTCAAAGCAAC
This sequence comes from Pelosinus sp. sgz500959, assembly GCF_042610375.1. Classification (NCBI taxonomy): domain Bacteria; kingdom Bacillati; phylum Bacillota; class Negativicutes; order Selenomonadales; family Sporomusaceae; genus Pelosinus; species Pelosinus sp. sgz500959. Next base: position 82,022 of record NZ_JBGJZL010000014.1, on the reverse strand, counting down.
TTCAGGGAACAATGCATAGGATAGAACATCTTCGATAGATGCATTAGGATATCCTTTTTCAGCAAGTTGTGCAGTAAGAAGTTCCATTTGTGGTGCAATATCATCAGCTGGACGATAATCAATGATTTTTTCATCGCCAATGATTTTAGCACGAACTGACTCGTCAACAGGCATAGGAGTTTTACCATATTTACCACGTGCCAAATCTTTGATTTCGCGTGGTACCATTTTATAACGTTCACCAATCATTACATTGAAGGTTGCCATTGAACCAACAATCTGGCTGGTAGGAGTAACCAATGGAGGATAGCCAAGTTCTGCACGTACGCGAGGCATTTCTTCCAATAATTCTTGATATTTTTCTTCGATTCCTTGTTCCTTAAGTTGGTTGTACAGATTGGACAACATACCACCAGGAATTTGGAAGTCAAGAACATTTGTATCAACATCAAAAGCTGTTTTGAGACCGAAATCGGCTCCCAAACTTTTCTTAACATTAGCAAAGTGAAGAACAGCATCTTTTAGTTTATGACGGTCAAGACCTGTATCATATTCAGTGCCTTCTAAAGCAGCAATCATGGTTTCAGTACAAGGTTGGGAAGTACCAAGAGCGAATGGTGACAATGCGCAGTCAACCACGTCAACGCCAGCTTCAATAGCTTTTAAATAAGTCATTGAACCCATACCGCTTGTATAGTGAGTATGAAGTTGAATTGGTACATTAACTTGAGGATCAGCTTTCAAAGCTTTAACCAAATCATAAGCAATATAAGGTCTGAGTAGACCTGACATATCTTTAATACAGATGGAATCAGCGCCACGTTCTACTAATTGACGAGCGAGTGTGATATAGCTTTCAACAGTGTGGTATGGGCTAATTGTGTATACGCATACACCTTGTACATGAGCACCGGATTCTTTAGCAGCTTTCATAGCAACTTCAAGATTACGAACATCATTCAATGCATCAAATACACGAATAACGCCAATACCGTTTTCAACCATTTTCTTAACAAAAGCAGTCACAACATCATCAGCATAGTGATTATAACCAAGGATGTTTTGACCTCTAAGAAGCATAGAGATAGGAGTTTTTTTCAAATGAGTTTTTAGAGTGCGTAGACGCTCCCAAGGATCTTCGTCTAAGAATCTTAAGCAAGTATCAAAAGTAGCGCCACCCCAAGCTTCTACAGCGAAATATCCCATATTGTCAAGACATTCTAGCATTGGCATCATATCATTCATGCGCATGCGAGTCGCAGCAAGTGATTGGTGACCATCCCGTAAAACTGTTTCCATGATTTGTACTGGTTTTCTAGACATATATATCCCCCTTTTGTTTTGACCCATGATTCTGGTGAAATATAATACATGACCGTAAGCGGACAAAATGTAAAATAATTCTGATTCAGAACCAATTAGTTATTTATGTAACAATCTCTGACAAACTTAATTTTACAGTATTTAAACTGCTTTTGCTAGTTATTTTTTTAACTTTTTTAATTTTTTTATATATTTTTTAATATTATACTGTATACAAAATAATATTTTTTATAATTAACACTCTTATTGTCCCAATTTTCGCGCCAATAATTCAGCCATGGGACTTGTCCCAGTCAGGGCTGATGCCTCATTTTCATGACCAAGACGGGCCAAGATTCCATAGACTTGAGGATTTTCTACAGGTGTATGGGCCGGAGAGGCATTTCCATAACTGCTGACAAATTTTTGTCCTTGTTCGGGGGAGAGTAAGCGACCTGGTCCGCCGACGCAGCCACCTTTGCAAGCCATGCCTTCTACAAAGTTGGCATTGAGCTGACCCTTTCTTATTTCTTCAAGCAATTTTTGACAATCGGGAATACCGTCCACTTTGATCGGAACCAATTTTTGTGAGTGGTGTGGTATCAATTTTTTTAGTGTAGCATCGACTGCAGCACTGACGCCACCTGTATAGGCGTAGACTCGACCACTCCAAGAAGCAATTGCTTTTTCATGATCATCCTGGACTACTGGATCTATTTCAGCAGCTTCAAAAATTGTAGCAAGTTCTTGAAATGTCAGTACATAATCAATTGCTCCTTTTAAATCAGGCAATAAAGCTTCTGATTTTTTAGCAATGCATGGACCGATAAAGACAACTTTTGCCTCTGGTTCAAACTGCTTAATGACCCTTGCTGATGCAATCATAGGTGATACGGATGGTGAAATATGTTCAATTAAATCAGGAAATTTATTTTCGATCAGTTTGATCCACACTGGACAACAACAGCTAGTAAACATAAAATCATGAGCTGTTTTTACATGGTCTTCAAATTCAAAGGCTTCTTTCATGGTAATTAAATCTGCATATAATGCTGTTTCTAACATATCTGTAAATCCAAGAGTCAGTAAGGCAGAACGTAATTTTCCAGGAGTCACATCACTGCCAAATTGTCCAACAAACGCAGGAGCAATGGAAGCGTATACTGGACCTTTTTGTTCTTTTAATAGTTTGATCAAAGGAATAAATTGAGATTTTTCACCTAAGGCACCAAAAGAACATTCCTTAATACAGTGACCTTCGCCCATACATTTTTCTTGGTCAATGCTAACCTTACCAAGTTCATCACGGGTGATGGCATGAAGGGGACATGCCATTTCGCAGCGGCCTTCTCCTTCGGGACACATTTGGCAAGCATCTGAATTGACACAGATTGTTGGCTCACTTGCCATACCCATCAGTGCTTCTTCATCATAATCATTGAGAACATGGTCATCGTTGTGTGGGTCTAAGCCCATGGCCATGCGAATTTGGTTAGCGACATAACGACGTGTCGTCTGATCTTGAAACTCTTTGGAAACCATTTCGCAAATTTCTTCACGGCGTTCAAATAATGTGCCTTCCCATGCGGATTTAGCTACATGATAAAGGATACGTGACTTGAGATTGAGTGCGGTGGAGTTCATAAAAATACCTCCTTCTTAGCTTAGATGATCCTACGATTATAGTATTAGCGATTCAGGGAATTTTTCCTCTTCTAATTGTGTAAAAACAAAAAAAGAAGTAATGAGCAAAAAGGCTTGACCTCGTTGCTAATTACTTCAATATGTATAAAAAAATGATACAGTAAGATACTACAAATGAGTCTATATCACCCATTAAAGAGGAGTGAGGATTATTATGGCAAATCCTATCGTAAAATGCGCTGTTGATCAATGTACACATTATATGCCTGGTGATCAATGCATGGCAGCTAAGGTTAGTATTTACAATGAGGAGACAAGTGGGAATTCTAAAAAGTCCCAAGATACCGAATGTAAATCTTTTCATCATCGTAAAACCATGGGCGATATGATTGGTGCGTTTCACAATGCAAATATTGGTGGTACTTTATCAGCAGCTTTTCTTGATGGTACTCAGGTAACGCCTGTAGTAGAATGCTTTGTGAACAACTGTAAATATTGGGAGAGCGATAACCTTTGTAATGCTCGTCACATTGACGTAAGTGGGGTTAATGCTGCTAAAACGACAGATACAGATTGCAGTACATTTGAAGAAAAATAAGGTCTTATTATCGACAAATACCGAAGGCTTTTCTAGCCTTCGGTATTTGTATTCTCTCTTAAATGAGTTTATAATTAATGTTTATGATGCTTATCCTGGCAACCACATGAACAATCATGAGAATTTATATGTTCTTTTTGCGAATCAAGGTGCACTTTTACTTGATTTTTGATATTATCAATATATAGGCGGCGTAACTTAGCTTGTTCAGTACTTTCGTCTGCGCTTAATTGCCCTTCCTTTTGTTTTCGTCCTAATTCATTAATGCGCGCAATGATTTCAGGTGTTATCATAATGGTAAAAACCTCACTTTTTATTTAACTTATTATTTGCTGAAAAAAATGATCCTATTAAAAAGTTTATATAAATATAAACAGATTGTAAAGCGTTTACAGAAAATAAATGAATAAGAGGGGAATAGTATGTACGATTTAATTATTATTGGCGGTGGTCCAGCTGGCTTAACATCGGCAGTATATGCTGCACGTAAAAAAATGGATACATTATTATTAACAAAAGAGTTTGGCGGTCAGCTCATGTGGACAAAAGAAATTGAGAATTATATGGGTTATCAATTTATTAGTGGACCTGAACTAATGAGTAAATTTGAGGATCAGGTAAGACGTTTTGCTGTGGAAACCAAATATCAAGAAGTGACAGGACTAACCGTACATCATGATGGTTCCTTTATCGTCACAACAGAGGAAGGGGAATACCAAAGTAAGACAGTGATTTTGGCTTCAGGGAAACGATCTAGGCGGCTAGGAGTACCAGGAGAATTAGAATTTGCTGGTCTTGGAGTCAGTTATTGTGCTACATGTGATGGTCCATTATTTACAAATAAAATCGTAGCAGTTGTAGGTGGCGGCAATTCGGCGGTGCAGGCAGCGATTGAATTGAGTAATGTTTCTCCTAAAGTTTATTTGGTAACAAGAGGAGAATATGTTGCCGATCCAATACTCATTGAGAAAATGAAAGCTGCAGAAAATATTATCGAAATGCCAGGGTATATTTCGGAAGGAATTTATGGTAAGGATTTTGTTGAAACACTTCGAATTCGTGATATAGATAGTGGAGAATCTCAGGACCTAGAAGTAAAGGGTGTTTTTGTCGAAGTGGGCTTAGAACCTAATTCTGAATTTCTGGCAGATTTAGTAGACTTAAATGAGCAGAAAGAACTCATTATCGATTGCCGCGCAAAAACGAATATTCCTGGATTATTTGCGGCAGGTGATGTAACGAATGGACCTGATAAGCAAATTGTTATAGCGGCTGGAGATGGGGCAAAAGCTGCACTCATGGCTTATGATTACTTGTTACATAAAGAAAATTAGTTATATGGATATCATTTATATCAGTATATAAAGCGCTAAAAAAATTGTCGGAAAATATAAACATTGCAACAAGGTATTGGCTTTTATTTTAAATGCCGTATAATAAACTATACACTTATATCTTTGAAGACGTTACACATGTATTCTTTTAAGAGACATATGTCGTCAAGATAGCAAAAAATATAGATGGAGCGTGGTCATATGAAAGCAGTAATTACAATTGTAGGTCGAGATCAAGTAGGGATTGTCGCTATGGTAAGTGGAATTTTGGCAACCAATGGTGTGAATGTATTAAATATTAATCAAAATATCTTAGACGGATTTTTTAATATGCTCATGATATCCGATATCTCCAAAAGTAAAGTGAGTTTAAAAGAATTGCAAGAAATTTTAAAAGAACACGGTCAAAAAATCGGTCTCGACATAAAAGTACAGCATGAAGATATTTTTAATATCATGCACCGGATATAGGTTAGGGGAGGATATTTAATGTTAACGATTCAAGAAATACTCGAAACAAACCGAATGATTGAGGAAAATAAACTTGATGTTCGTACGATTACCTTGGGAATTAGTTTACAAGACTGCTGTCATCCTGATATTGATGTATTTTGTAAAAATATCTATGATAAAATAACCTTTGAAGCCCAGCACTTGGTGCGTACGGGTGAGGATATTGAAGCTGAATATGGTATTCCAATTATTAATAAACGCATTTCTGTCACTCCGATCTCCATTGTAGCAGCCAGTTGTAATGCGGATAGCTATGTGCCAGTTGCTAAGGCTCTTGATGCGGCAGCAAAGGCAGTTGGAGTAAATTTTATCGGTGGTTTCAGTGCTCTTGTTGATAAAGGATATACCAAAGGTGATCGTATCCTGATCCAGTCCATTCCAGAAGCATTAGCCCAAACAGAGCGGGTCTGTTCCTCTGTCAATCTCGCCTCTACCAAGTGCGGGATTAATATGGATTGTGTAAGAGAAATGGGAGAAATTATTAAACGTACTGCTGAATTAACTAAAGATCGAGATGGCTTAGGTTGTGCAAAATTAGTTGTATTTGCAAATGCTCCTCAAGATAATCCTTTTATGGCGGGTGCATTCCATGGTATTGGTGAGCCTGAGAAAGTGATTAATGTTGGTGTTAGCGGACCTGGTGTTGTAAAACGTGCTTTAGAAGAAGTAAGAGGACAAGATTTTAGCGCTATTGCCGAAACCATTAAGAAAACTGCTTTTAAAATCACTCGTGTGGGTCAACTTGTTGCTCAAGAAGCTTCACGCCGTATGAATGTTCCTTTTGGTATTATTGATTTATCCTTGGCACCGACCCCTGTTGTCGGTGACAGTGTCGCTCATATCTTAGAAGAAATGGGACTTGAGAGCTGTGGTGCTCCTGGTACTACAGCAGCTTTGGCACTGCTTAATGATGCAGTTAAAAAAGGCGGTCTGATGGCCTCTTCCCATGTTGGTGGTTTGAGCGGTGCTTTCATTCCAGTCAGTGAAGATGCCGGTATGATTGCTGCTGTGGAGTGTGGCAGCTTAACATTAGAAAAATTAGAAGCCATGACGTGTGTATGCTCAGTCGGGCTTGATATGATTGCAGTGCCAGGTGAGACTTCAGCGGCTACTATTTCTGGTATTATTGCTGATGAGTCAGCCATTGGTATGATCAATAACAAAACGACTGCAGTGCGCGTTATTCCTGTTCCCGGTAAAAAAGTTGGTGATTGGGTAGAGTTTGGTGGCCTATTAGGTCACAGCCCTATTCTTAAAGTCAATACATTTAAATCAGATGAATTCATTGCCCGTGGTGGTAGAATTCCTGCACCAATTCGAGGCTTAACCAATTAATTCGATTGCTGTAGATGTAAGGATAACTTTTTTCCTATGACGGGAAATCGTTATCCTTATTTCTTTAAGTAAAGTAATAAGAAATAAGGAGGGTTATTTATGCGAATTACTAAAGCGATTAAAGAGGAAATGTTATCGATTTTGGAAGAACATTATCGAGGAACTTCGACAGCTCTTGAATATTCTTCTCCCTTTGAATTATTGATTGCAGTCGTCTTATCGGCCCAATGCACAGATAAACGAGTCAATATTATTACAGCTCGTTTATTTCAAGAATATAATACACCAGATAAAATTTGGTCCATGGGACAAGAAAAATTAGAAGAATATATTAGAGATTGTGGACTCTTTCATAGCAAAGCTCGTAATATTATGGCGACCTGCGAAATTCTCTGTAGGGACTATGATGGACAAGTGCCAGAGACTTTTGATCAATTGATTACGCTGCCAGGGGTTGGGCGAAAAACAGCGAATGTTGTTATTAGCCAATTATTTAACATCCCAGCCATTGCTGTTGATACACATGTCTTTCGTGTATCCAATCGATTGAAGCTTGCCACGGGAGAGACGCCCCTCGCTGTCGAAGAAAAGCTGATGAAAGCCATTCCTAAGAGCAAGTGGTCAGATGCTCATCATTGGCTCATTTGGCATGGTCGTAACGTCTGCAAAGCACGTAAACCTCTTTGCCATACCTGCCCGTTATCTCAATTGTGTCCAAGCAAAGAGATGTAGAAAATCAAAGTTGAAAAAGATACTATTGATGATATAATATTAGAGCATGTTTAAACAAATACTCAGAAAAGATAAGGCAAATTGATATCTGGGCGAATTTTCATGATGATAAGTTAAATGGTAGGAGGAATGGATATGTCAAGAAAAATAGTGAGTGTATTAATCGTTTTATTGATGCAGGTGTTTTTAGTTGCTGGCTGTTCGGGAAATACTGGTAATTCCAATAATCAAGTAGCGCCAGACAATACACCAAAACAAACAACAAGTAAAAAAAATAGTGTAGCTAAATTTGAAACATCAAAAGGTGACTTCAAAATTGAGCTATTTGAAGACAAAGCGCCGATTACGACCAAAAATTTTATTGATCTTGTTAATAAGAACTTCTATAATGGTTTGATTTTCCATAGAGTCATTGATGGTTTTATGATTCAAGGTGGTGACCCGAATGGGAATGGAACGGGAGGACCTGGTTATAAAATACCTGATGAATTTCATCCTGATTTAAAACATGATGCAGCAGGTATTATCTCAATGGCAAATGCCGGTCCCAATACAGGTGGCTCTCAATTCTTTATTACTTTAGCGCCTACACCTCATTTGGATAAAAAGCATGCAGTTTTTGGTAAAGTCATTGTAGGTCTCGACGTTGTACAAGCAATTGGTAAGGTCAAAACAGGAGCTATGGATAAACCTGTAGAGAATGTTGTCATCAAGAAAATTACGATTGAACAACCATAGGCCATTTTTATGGTCTATACATACATTGTACAGTGTGCTGATGGTACTTTGTATACCGGATGGGCAGTTAATTTAGAAAAACGTCTTGCTGCTCATAATGGAGGTACAGGGGCAAAATATACTCGATGTCGTTTGCCTGTTAAACTAGTGTACTTTGAAGAACAAGATAATCAGAGTAGGGCGCAAAAACGCGAGGCTGGCATAAAGAAACTACGACGATGCCAAAAAATTGCTTTAATTAGTGAATTTAATAAACAAAAAATATAAATAATGCAGGTGAATAGAGTGAGCGTATTAACAGTAGAAAATGTAACACATGGTTTTGGTGGTAGACAAATTTTGGAAGATGCTTCTTTCCGTTTATTAAAGGGTGAACATGTCGGTCTAATTGGTGCCAATGGTGAAGGAAAATCTACATTCTTAAACATTATTACCGGGCAATTAATGCCTGATGAGGGGAATGTAGTATGGTCTAATCGTGTAACCGTTGGTTATTTGGATCAGCATAGTGTACTTACTAAAGGAAAGACCATTCGTGAAGCTTTACGGGAAGCATTTCAGTCAATGTTTGATTTAGAAGCTGAAATGTTGGCTATTTACGATAAAATGGGTGATGCAACCCCAGAAGAACTTGAAAAAATGATGGAAGATGTAGGGGAAATTCAAACCATTCTTGAGACAAATAGTTTTTATATGATTGATGCACGTATTGTAGAGGTCGCTAATGGCCTAGGCTTGGGTGACATTGGTCTTGATAAAGATGTAGCGGATTTAAGCGGTGGACAAAGAACGAAAGTGTTACTGACTAAACTGTTATTGCAGAATCCAACAATATTACTTCTTGATGAACCGACTAACTATCTTGATGTGGAGCACATTGAGTGGCTGAGAAGATATCTGAAAGAATATGAGAACAGCTTTATCTTAGTTTCTCATGATATTCCATTTTTAAATGATGTTGTCAATGTGATTTATCATGTGGAAAATACAGTATTAACCCGTTATACTGGCGATTATGAGCAATTTCAACAGTTGTATAACATACGTAAAGGACAAGAGTCAAAGGCTTATGAAAGACAACAGCAAGAAATCGATCGTTTAGAGGATTTTATTGCTCGTAATAAGGCGCGGATCTCTACGACTGGTCGCGCTAAAAGTCGTCAAAAACAGCTTGAAAGAATGGACGTATTAGAAAAACCACGGGAAAAAATGAAACCGGTATTTGGTTTTAAAGAAGCTAGAACTCCAAGTCGTATGATTGTTCAAGCGGAGCATTTGGTGCTTGGTTATGATGAACCTTTGACACGACCTGTTAACATCACATTAGAGCGAGGACAAAAAGTCGCTATTCGCGGTGTGAATGGCTTGGGTAAGACAACCCTCTTAAAAACTATTTTAGGTAAGATTCAGCCTGTATCAGGTAAAGTAGAACTCGGCGATCATCTCCATCCTGGTTATTTTGAGCAGGAATCTACGGAACGTAATACTAAGACTGCAATGGAAGATGTATGGGCTGAGTATCCAGGTTTATCTCACTCTGAAGTTCGGGGGGCATTAGCCCGCTGTGGACTTACGAATGAACATATTACGAGCCAAATGATGGTACTAAGTGGTGGGGAAAACGCTAAAGTGCGATTGTGTAAGCTCATGCTGCGAGAATCTAATTGGTTGGTCTTTGATGAACCGACTAACCATTTGGATGTAGATGCTAAGGCTGAACTTAAACGAGCTCTTACTGAATTTAAGGGAACTGTGCTACTTGTATCCCATGAACCAGAGTTTTATGAAGATTGGGTAACTGACATATGGGATGTCGAAAATTGGACAACTAAAATTATATAAAACGGTTGCTATTTTACTTGGAGGTAACTATGAACAGTGGAGTCGGAGGCGCTATCTATCGTTCAATTGCTCTTGATATTGCTCAACGCATTATTAATGACGAATTTCCAGAAGGAACGAAATTATCAGGACGTTCGTTATTAGCTAGTCAATATAATGTATCACCTGAAACGATTAGAAAAGCCATTTCCCTATTAAAAGAGGAAAATGTCGTTGCTGTCTCGCAGGGGAAAGAAATAACGATTCTATCCATTCAGAAATCCTATCACTTTATTGAACATTGTAAAAGTTCTGATTCTGTATATTCTCTTCGGCAAGATGCAGAAAGTTTATTAAAGAAAAAACGTGAAATGGATCGGCATTTGGAAGGAATTTTAAAGGATATCATTAACTATTCTGATCGGTTGCGTAATTTGACACCTTATAATCCTGTTGAAATCGAAGTTATAGGGAAATCTCATGTAATCAATAAAAAAATTTCTGATATTCAATTATGGCAACATACAGGAGCCACCATTGTTGCTATTCGGCGCGGGACAGAGATTATTATTTCACCAGGACCAAGTGCTGTCATTCAAGCTTTTGATCGCATTGTAGTTGTTGGAGATAGTGATGTATTAGAACGGACAATGGCCTATATCAATAAGTGTAAGTAATTAAAAGCCTGTGATTCTAAGCGTTTTATACGCTTAGAATCACAGGCTTTTTTTATCGAATCCTAAAGGGGGATCATTAAAGTGGCTGCACTATTGATAATAAAAATTAGTTAGCGATAAAATGATGATCATCATCTGTCACTGTATGTTTTTTGATGATTCGTTCTGCATCAAAAACATTGTCCATTCCATAGAGACCTTTTTTACCATTGATAAAATTTGCAGCTTTATAGGCACCCTCAGCAAATGCAATGCGTGAAAAAGATTCATGGCTAATTTCAAGTTGATCATATTCACCGCAAATGAGTACTTTGTGCCTGCCAACAATACCACCAGAACGAACGGCATGAATGGGAACTTCCCGATCATCAAGATGATTGATCATTATATTTTCAATTTTGGCAGCAATTTTTTTTGCCGTGCCAGAAGGACTGTCTTTTTTACGATGATGATGTTCTTCTAAGACTTGAAAATCATACCCTTTCATCAATTCAGTGGCGATTTCTGTCAATAACATGAGTACATTGACGCCGTGAGTAATATTAGGTGCCATAATAATACCAATCTTATCTTGTAAAGCGACTTGTTTAATTTTTTCTATTTCAGCAGGTTCATAGTCTGTAACGGCTGTTACAATGTTAACGCCATAATGAGCTAATAGATTGATATTCTCGCGAAGAAAATGTGAACTCGAAAAATCAATCAATACATCGGGTTTGTTTTCAAATAGTTTACGTTCTAAATGTTCACACGTTTCAATGAAAATATTTGTGTCTCTACGATTTAGTACTACCCCGAGGTCTAAATCTGCATGGTGGCTATTTTTTCGACATAATACCATAGAAAGTACATTTTTCCCGAGCAAGTATTCTGCGACTATTTTTCCGGTGGCGCCCAATCCTACTAAAGCAACGTTCATACCCGCACCCCCTATATTTTTGCTAACAACTTAATTATATCATGAAGGTTGTTAGTGTGTCGATGAAAGATAAACTAATATTTACAGGAATTTTGTAAGATTTGGCGAAATAGTAAAATTAATTCGTAGGCAATCCCAATGATTGGTCTACTAGGAACAAGATATAGTCATTGAGTGGAGGGACGGTATGCTTATGTTTAGAAAAATGATGCTAATATTGATCATCTTGAGTTTCATGTCAACGATATCCTTCGCTGCAAGTCGGCAATTTTCTGAAGGTGATGCTGGTAAGGAAATTGCAGAAATTCAAGTTAAGTTAAAAGCACAAGGTTATTATCGTGATGTGATTAATGGTAAATTTACTGTTGAAATGAAAAAATCAGTTAAAGCATTTCAAAAAAAGAATAAATTAGAACCTGATGGTGTTGTTGGAGAAAAGACCTATTTTGTATTAATGGGTAAAAATATGATAAATAAACCAATCACTAGTGAAGGTGGAAACCAAAGTAATACAGCGGAAAAAATAACTGGGTCAGCCATGCAGTTAGTTGGTATTCCTTACAAATGGGGTGGAGTAACGACTAAGGGCTTTGATTGTTCTGGCATGGTTTGGTATGTTTTTGATAAGAATTCCGTATCCTTGCCACGGACGGCAGATGTGCAATACAAAATGGGAAAAACAGTGGGGAGAGATCAGTTAAAACAAGGTGATTTAGTTTTTTTTACGACTTATGAACCAGGTGCTTCTCATAGTGGGATTTATCTGGAAAAAGGAAAGTTTATTCATGTTTCAGCTAAGCGTGGTGTCATGGTCAGTAATTTGTCCGATGAATATTGGAACACAAGATATCTTGGTGCACGACGGTTTATTTAAAACAATGTTTTTTTACACTTGACAAAAGTGTAAAGCACTGTTATATTATTGATAAGTTGAATCGCATATTTACAATTACAATGAATAGGATAAGTAAGTTTGCAACATTTTACAGAGAGCCAGGGGGTGGTGTGACCTGGTAAGTGTGCTTGCTGAAATACACCTAGGAGTAGCAGGTTGAACGTAGTACAAGTAGACCGTGCCGGAATGCCACCGTTATCATAGGCTAGAGTATCAGGTGTAAGCCTCGTACTTGAAATGTAAGTGACTTGCAATGCAAGTAGGGTGGTATAACGGATTTTTAACATTCCGTCCCTTTATAGGGGCGGAGTGTTTTTTATTTACACAAAATTAGAGGAGGATTTCGAATATGATTATTGTGATGAAACCAGAAGCAACTCAAGAACAAGTAACAATGGTAACTAATAAGTTAACCAAGGTGGGTCTAAAAGTACATTTATCTGAAGGTGCAAGCCGTACAATTATTGGTGTAATTGGTGACAAACGTTTTATCGCTCAAATGCCAATTGAAGCCATGGATGGCGTAGAAAAAATGGTATCTGTGACTGTAGATTATAAGTTAGTGAGCCGAGAATTCAAAAGAGAAGATACGATCGTAGATGTAGATGGTATACAAATTGGTGGTAAAAATCTAGTTGTCATGGCTGGTCCATGTGCGGTGGAAAGCCTTGAACAATTGTTATTATCGGCTGATATTGTGAAAAATGCAGGTGCTCAGTTTTTGCGTGGAGGAGCTTATAAACCAAGGACTTCACCTTATGCTTTTCAAGGGCTAGAAGAAAAAGGGTTAGAAATGATGGCAGAGGCTAGAGAAAAGACGGGACTAAAAATAGTGACAGAGGTAGTCGATGTAGAGTCAGTACCAGTTGTGTGTGCTTACGCTGATATGCTACAAATTGGCTCACGCAATATGCAAAACTTTCAATTGTTAAAAACTGTTGGTAAAACAAATAAGCCTGTATTATTAAAACGTGGGTTATCGGCAACGATTAATGAATGGTTAAATGCTGCTGAATATATTATGAGTGAAGGAAATTATAATGTAGTACTTTGTGAACGTGGCATTCGTACGTATGAAGAGTACACTCGTAATACCTTGGATTTAAGTGCAGTAGCTGCCGTTAAAAATATCAGTCATTTACCAATTATTGTTGATCCTAGTCATGGTACAGGACGATGGGAATTAGTTCGCCCAATGGCGCGTGCAGGCATTGCTGCAGGTGCTGATGGTTTGATGATTGAAGTTCATCCAAATCCTGCCGAAGCTTTATCCGATGGAAAACAATCATTAACACCTGAAAACTTTGAATTGATGATGAAGGAAATTGTGAGCATTGCACATGTTATGGGCAAGATCGTACCATGAACGTCAAGCATATCACGATCATAGGGTTAGGATTGATCGGTGGCTCTTTAGGGCTAGATTTCAAAGAAATAGGTGGATCACAAGTCGTAGTAACAGGGATTGATCGTGATCATGAGACCTTAGTAAAAGCTGTTGGCTGCAACGCGGTGGATTATAGTACTTCTGATCTAGTTGAAGGTGTAAAAAATGCTGATATTATCTTTTTATGTACTCCCGTATTGCAGATTCTACCCATTGTAGAAAAGATAGTACCTCATCTCAAGGAAGGGACTATCTTAACCGATGTGGGGAGTACGAAAGGATTTTTAGCCCAAGAGATTAGAAAGATTTTACCCCGTGGTATTGAGTATGTAAGTGGTCATCCTATGACAGGGCGAGAACAAAGTGGTATATGGGCAGCAAAGCGTGATTTATTTAAGGATAAATGGTATATCCTTGTTCCAGAAGCATCAACTAGCCTTGAAGCCGTCGAGGAAATCTGTCAGGTGCTTACCTGGACCAGTGCTAGGCTTACCACAATGAATATTGCAGATCATGAGCAGTGTGGCGCTGTCATTAGCCATGTGCCTCATGTTGCCGCTGCTGCCTTAGTTAATCTTTTAGAAATGTATCCTGATTTAGAAGATAATTTTAAATTAGTTGGCGGTGGATTTAGAGATACGACTCGCATTGCTTCTTCTAATGCTGATATGTGGGCAGATATTTGTTTGACGAATGCTCAGCCCATTACAGATAGCTTAATCAAGTTACGCGGTTTACTTGATGAGGTGATTGGAGCCGTACAGCAAGGTGACCGCCAAGCAATCCATCATTTTTTTAAACGAGCAAAAAATCGGCGTGATGCCTTAATTCAAAAAACAGACTCTCATACCACACTTTGATGTGATATGAGAGTCTGCTTTTTATTTTGTGACTTTTGCCCAATTGCTATTAATAATGAGACCCATTAATTTTTTACCTTCACTATCGAGATGTAATCCATCTGTCGCATAATGGGGAGGCAATTCATGATTTTCATCCATAAAGTAAGGCTCTAAATCAATGTAATAACGTTGTTGACGAATGAAAGAATTTACATCGGCAAATTGCTTTTGCCAGTCAGGTACTGTCTCTTCATTAAAAGCCTGATTAATTCCATTAGGATTAATAGGTGGTAGAGTGAGAAAAATAGGTCTGATACCATTAGCCAAACATTTATCACGCATTGCGGCGAGCTCTTTAATCACTTGAGTAGCAGGCACACCACCACGCAAACTATTAGAACCACCCATAATAATTAGAAATTTAGGATGATAAGGCAAAACGTCATTGTTGAAACGTTCTAACATAGTTTCCGAAGTGTCACCACTCTTAGCTAAATTTATTGTGGGAAAAGATAAATAGGTTTGGAAGCTATATTCTAAATCTGCAGGTGAATAGGAAATCGCTCCTCCGCCATGACTAATACTATCGCCCAGAGTAGCCGCATATTTTCCGGCTGCAAGATCGACGACAAATTCTTCAGCATCAGAATATACCCCGATTGGTTTACCTGAATTATCAAGTCCTCGTACTCGCCAGTAATACGTTCCAGGAGTAATGAGAGGTTCTTCATCATAACAATCACTGCCCCCATGAATAACTTGTTGACGGATTTGGTATTTAGAAGGTTGTATTCCATTTGGATTTTCCGGAGGGCGGGTCGTTACTTCGACTTCATAACTCACTGCACCTGGAATGGGAATCCATGAATAGACGGGGTAAAGGGGCATAGGCATCTTTGCTTCTTTATAACCTGTATTTGAGATCGGTTTTAAGACCTGAGGCAATGTATGGTCAATGAACAGTTCTGCCACATCTGAAAAAACACCGATAGGATTATCCGCAAAGTTCAGAGCCCGTACACGCCAATATAAGTGATTTCCTGGATAGCGAGTTAAATCAACACTATATGCGTTCGTAAAAACTTCTCGTGAAGAAGATATTTGGTAAACTGAAGGCTTTACATCATTAGGGTTTTCAGCAGGAGAACTCAAAAATTCAATTTCATAATATACTGCGCCTGGGACGATTGTCCACTTTAAGAGAGGTATACTTGGTGCTGGAGCATCTTGTGGATAGCTCGTGGTCGCAATTGGTTTTTGTCTTGCCTGCTGATGATTGATATTTATTTCTGAAATGGAAATGGAGTCAGAATATAAACCTAAAGGTTGATGAAAAAGACTGTGAGCTGACACTCGTAGGTAAGTACTATCAGGGAAGTTTTGATCAATTTTTATTGTTGTATCAAAGGTACGATATTTTGCAATTCTAGAAGATAGATTTGATGATTTTGAGTCCTGTTCTTTGCCAGGGTTATGGTTTAAAACTTCTACTTCATAATAAGCTAAATAAGGTATTTTGGACCAAGTCAATATATAGTGATTTGCAATATAGTTCACATTGACCAAAGGTTTATAGTTGCTCAAACCAATATTTTCATTGGTTTCAATAAAATACAATAAAGTTGTTAAGAGGGAAATTAAAAGGAAAAATTTTTTCATCATTAAAACACCTACTTGATTCGAATTTATTTGCAGTGGCAGTGCAGGACGCGATGATTTTCGTTATCATCTTCTCATGTTATCATATTTTAGGTATTATTGCTAATTTCATCATGAGTTCAATGATTGTGGTTGCTCATTGGCCATCCAAAACAAGTATTGACATAATTCGCAGATTATTTTAAATTAGTCGCATTATTTCTTAAAATAGTATAAAATTATTAATAGAATAGTCTGATAAATTATCTTGACTATTATAATACGTAATTTGTAAGTATAAAGGTATTTATCTTGGAGGTAATGGGATCGTGTACCAAAGTGTGAGTGTAAAATTAGTGAATGTGAGTAAAAAAATAGGATCGAGGGTATTATTTGAAGGATTAACGGTTACAGTGAATTCAGGGCAGTGTTTGGCCATCACTGGTCCTAATGGCTCAGGAAAGTCAACGTTACTAAAAATGATTGCTGGTCTTAGTAGGGCAACAACAGGTACGATACAGGTACTTGGTGATGGGAAAATGTTAGATACAGAAGCGCGACTTGCCTGCTTGGGATTGGTTTCTCCTGAGATTGTATTTTACGCTGACATGACAGGAAGTGAGAATCTACTATTTTTTGTGCGAGTCCGTGGCGGCTACTGTAGTGCTGAGCAAGTCGCAGATTATTGCCAGATTGTTGGCCTTACTGCAGCGAAAGATCAATTAGTACAAACCTATTCTACAGGTATGCGCCAACGATTGAAATTTGCTCTCATATTAGCCCTTAAACCTTTATTATGGTTACTTGATGAACCATCTTCCAATCTAGATGCTGATGGAAAGAGATTGGTGAGCAAAATGATTGGCGATGGGCTGGTAGAGCAGACAACAGTCATTATTGCAACCAATGAACCATGGGAGGCACAGAATGCAAGTTACAAGATTGAACTTGTTTGACCGTATATGGGCAGTGCTAATAAAAGATGGTCTGTGTGAGTTTCGGACTCGCTATTCATTGAGTGCACTGTTTATGTTTGCTTTAGTAGCTTTAACAAGTATTAGTATGTCCATCGGCTCTATAAGTCTACCTGTTGAACTGATCGCAGCATTATTATGGGTTATATTGTTTTTTTGTGCTATGGCTGGCCTTTCGAGAGTTTTCGTTCAAGAGCAGGAATCAGGTACGATGATGGCCTTACGTATTTATGCATCAGGCCAAGCTGTTATATTTGGAAAATTATTATTTAACGTGATCATGCTGCTTAGCCTGACCATACTCCTCATTCCGTTGTTTATTATATTTTTGAATGTAGACGTTTATCGTTGGCCTATGTTTATCATTGTTTTAATTTTAGGTGATATAGGGATTGCTGCTGCATCAACAATCACTGCGTCGATGGTGGCTAAAACCCAAGGGAAAAATGCTTTATTTACAGTGCTCACGTTTCCGATTCTTTTACCACAATTTTTAAGCAGTATTAGTGCAACAACCCAAATATTGGCTGATACTTCGCCTGAAGTAGGGGGAATTGTATTTATGGTCGGTTATGATGGAGTCATGATGATTGCAATATCAATATTATTTGATTATCTTTGGTATGACTAAGTGGGGGGATTATTATGAAATTAGCGGTAAGTTTATGGATTATTGGCGTGGTATATGCTGTATTTTATATCGTACCACCAGCTGAAGGACTCGGTTATTTAGTACGGGTTGCTTTTTTTCATATACCAGTTGCTTGGGTATCGGTACTCGCTTTTTTGCTATCAGCTTTTTGGTCCATGCAATATTTACGGACACAAGAAATACGGTATGACTGGAAAAGTTCAGTAGCGGCCACGTTAGGTTTACTATTTTGTTTATTGGCAACGGTGAGCGGTGCGATTTTTGCTAAACTGACTTGGGGTGCCTATTGGAATTGGGACCCTCGGCAAACTACTATTTTTATTTTACTCTTAATTTATGGTGCTTATTTAGTACTGAGGGCATCCATTCAAGATGAGGAGCAAAGGGCTAGAATCTCTGCTGTTTATGCTTTATTATCTTCATTGACAGTACCATTTTTAGTCTTTATCATTCCACGGTTTTATTTTTCATTGCATCCAGAACCAGTATTTAATAAGGCTGGTAAATTAGAGATGGATGCAATCATGTTGTATATACTTTTAGCGGCTGTAGGGGCATGCACGGCACTATTTTGGCAATTATTTCAGCATATTGTACATAATAAACAAAAGTCAGTTTAAGGATTGGCGCGAGGGGGATTATGATGAAAAGAAGACATGGGATTGGTATTGCCATCATTGCCATATTCATTATTTTTAGTGCATTTAGTTTTAGCAGTTCTCTAACCCCGTATGTTACTTTTAGCCAAGCGAAAGCCATGAATGGAAGTGTGCAAGTGCGTGGAGTGTTAGCCACTGAACAAGTGACGATGACAGATGATGGAAAGGCTGTAAAATTTAAACTCAGAGATGAGAAAGGCCAAGAAGCAACAATTATATATAAAGGTACTAAGCCAGAGGGGATCGAACAGGCAACGAGCATTGTGGCAATTGGCAAATATCAAAATGATCAATTTATAGCTGAAAAATTATTAGTAAAATGTCCTTCCAAATATCAGTCTGTACAAGGGAGCGTGAAATCATGATTGGTTATGGAGCCGTATTTTTATCTTTGATAATGACATGTATAGCAGCATTTTTCTATTTTAATTTACATTTAGCCAAAAGGACACGACCTTCAGGGAAAGGGAGTAGGAGGCCTTTCGGTCTGATTTTCTATCGTTTATCAGTAGCATTTGCTGGGATTGCTGCTGCTTATTTACTTTATCTCATTTTAGATAATCGATTTGATTATGCCTATGTTTTTAGTTATTCGTCTCGTGCACTATCATTGGAATATAAAATATCAGCATTTTGGGCAGGCCAGCAAGGTTCATTCATGTTGTGGTTAGTTTTTCATGTCATATTTGGTGTATTTTTAGCTCAAAAAAAAGATACCCCGCCTGGTGTCATGGCTGTTTATAGTGTACTGCAGATCATGCTACTCATTACGTTATTAACAAAGAGCCCATTTATGCTGATATCACAGCCGCAGCTTGATGGAGTAGGGCTCAATCCCTTATTACAAGATTTTTGGATGGTCATTCATCCGCCAATTATATTTTTGGGTTATGCAGGTCTTGCAGTGCCTTTTGCCTATGCTCTTGAAGGGTTATTTTCAAACCAACACAAAAATTGGACAGCAGTCGTTCTTCCATGGGCTCTGTTTTCCTGGTGTGCTTTGGGGGCAGGTGTGTTTATCGGTGGTTTTTGGGCTTATAAAGTACTTGGCTGGGGGGGATATTGGGCTTGGGATCCCGTAGAAAATTCCTCTTTAGTACCGTGGCTTGTTGCTGGAGCTTTGGTACATACTTTGTTTTGGGCACGGTTAAAAGCGGCAGCAGTGAAAGCAGCTTATTTGGCAAGTATTTTCAGTTTTGTAACTGTATTATATGGAACTTTTTTGACTCGTAGTGGAGTGTTAAGTGATTTTTCAACACATTCCTTTGCTGATGAAGGTGTGGGAGGATTACTTGCAAGTTTTGTACTGATTGCATTAGCAGCAGGTTTGGTGATGCTTATTATACGTTGGCCTGATTTGCCAGAGGGGGACTTGTATCCGAATATTGAGAGTCGTGAATTTCTTTTAGGTTGTGGAGTCTTAGTATTGAGCCTGATGGCAGTCGTCGTTTTTATTGGTATGTCGACACCTCTCATTACAATGTTAATCGGTAATCCGTCAAATGTGAGTGGAAGTTTTTATAATCGCACATCATTACCGCTGGCGGCAGCATTGGTCATATTACTGACAGTTTCTCCGATATTTGGAGATGGAAAAAACAATGGATCTGGGCTAAAACAATATTGGTGGTTGGCAGTGAGTGGTTTGCTATCATTAGGCATTCCCTTTAAGCTCGGACTCTATCATCCTATCATTCTGATTGCGATTGTTTTTTCCGTTACAGCAGTGATCGTGAATATAATGACGGTTTTTAATCGTGGAAATTTATCATGGCCAGCAGCCATGACTCATGGTGGACTAGCACTGATGGTGATTGGTATTGTAATATCATCGGCTGCCAGCCAATCAATGATCGTAACATTAGAAAAACAAGAATCCAAACAAGCTTTTGGCACCAATTTTACATACATCGGCGTTGAAGAGATGAGTGATGGCAGCGGTTTTTATCAAAATTTTGAGATGAGTGGCTCAGAGGTAGAGAAGACGCTGATACGTCCCTTTACTAAATATAATAAAGATGGTAATCCATCAGCAAGAGAACCTGGTATTGAGCGAAGGTTGCTGGCAGATTTGTATGTAGCACCTGTCATGCAGCATGAAGATCATGACCATAGTGGACAAGAAATCATATTGCAAGCAGGAGAAGAACAAAAGCAAAAGGACGTCACTTTTAAGTTGATTCGCGCTGGGATGGTTGGCAAAGGGATGGGGCAAGAAATGCGAGTACAGGCATTGCTAGAGGTTACGAAAGATGGAAAGACAGAAGAAGTTAAACCAGAGCTTGCATATAAAAATGGTGGGTTTACTGGTGTTGCTGTAAAAGCCTTCAATCAATATGAAATCGCGATAAATAGTGTTAATCCTACTGAAGGTAAGGTGAGCCTTGACGTTATTGACAGGGCTGCTACTCGTAATGCAGAGCAAGTCCAGGTTGAAATAAGTCACAAACCCTTCATCAATTTAGTGTGGCTCGGAGCAAGTTTGATCACTGTAGGTTGTGGTTGGGCGGCAATAAACCGCTTTAGAGTTTATTCAAAAATGACTGTTGGCAGCAACTAAATGGAGTCAATGTCCTGCTTGCGGGACTGAATAATTGACTTGTAAGATCAGCGAAGTGCCAGTTCGGTTATAAGAGAAAAGGGAGGGGGGGATTTTTTTGGATACTGGTCAATTTTTAAATCGCAATGGATTAAAGATTGCCCTGGTAGTCTTAGTTGTGGTAATGATCGGAATGATGGCTGCAGGCGCGGGTTATGCTTATTCAGATAGCCCAGAGTTTTGTGGAAGTTGTCATTCAATGGAACAGGCCCATAGTACATGGCAGGCATCAAATCACAAACAGCTTAAGTGTACTGAGTGTCATTTACCACAACAAAATATGGCTATCAAATTGATTACCAAAGGTACGACCGGTATGAATGACACCTATCACGAAGTGCTTAGAGATTATCCAGTAGCAATGAAGTTATCGAGTAAAGGCAAGACGATTGTGGAAGACAATTGTTTGCGCTGTCATCAATCGACCGTAGAAAACACTGGTATGGCAGCCGGTAATGAAGATTGTACTAAATGTCATCGTGGTCTGGTCCATGGCATTAACAAGAGCAAAGGGGGAATAAAAGTTGAGTAAGATGCAGAAAACTTTAATTGCCTTATTAAGCGTAGCAGTACTATTTTTGGGCTTTGTTGTTGTGCGTGTTGGAGCGAAACCCGCAAGTAGCGTTAAGGTAGTACCGATTGCTCAGGGCGAATATGATCCTGCAGTATGGGGAAAAGCTTATCCGCTTCAGTATGAAAGTTATAAAAAAATGTTTGATATGTCTCCTTCCCCAACTGGGTATGGCGGCAGCCTTAAGGTTCAAAAATCTGATATGCAGCCAGAAATGATTGCAAATTTTGCAGGGATGCCTTTTAGCAAAGATTATGCTGAGGACCGAGGTCATGTTTATGCTGTAGAAGATTTGCGAGATAGTAAACGGATTGGACCAGCTAGTAAAGGAGCCTGTATTACGTGTAAAACTCCATATGTTGAACAATTTTATAAAGAATCCGGTTGGGGATATGCCAATAAACCCTTATCAGAATTAATGGAAAGGACGAAACATCCTGTTACTTGTGCTCAGTGTCATGACTCGGAAACTATGGCGTTACGTGTTATTAATCCTGCGTTCATCGAGGGACAAGCTCGCCGAGGGATCGATGTAACGAAAGCCACTCGTGAGGAAATGCGTACCTATGTATGTGCTCAATGTCATTCGGAGTACTATTTTGAACCAGGTACGACTCGGGTTGTTTTCCCTTGGGACAAAGGTTTTAAACCAGAAGAAATGTATTCTTATTATGCTGAAAAACCAAATGGTTTTATTCAAGATTGGAAGCATGCAGATTCTGGAGCGCCCATGTTGAAAGCTCAGCATCCTGATTATGAGACCTTTTCTAATGGCACTCACGCCAAAGCTGGAGTAACATGTGCTGATTGTCATATGCCTTATATGCGCAAAGATGGAAAGAAATATTCATCTCACTATGTTACTAGCCCTTTAAAAACTCTTGATGCTTCTTGCTCATCATGCCATAGTCAAGGAACAGAGTGGCTCAGTGAAAGAGTAAAAACAATTCAAGATCAAACATTCCAGCTGCAACACACTGCAGGGCAGAATGTTGCGAAAGCTCATGCTGCTATAAAGAAAGCGAGTGAAAATCCCAATGTTGATCAGGCTGAGCTAGCCAACTCGCGGGAACTAGTACGCAAAGCTCAGTGGATGTGGGATATTATTGCAGCTGAAAACAGTATGGGGTTCCACAATCCAGATCAAATTATGACAACCCTTGGTAAGGCTAATGAACTAGCTCATCAGGCTATTGAATCAGCTAATCGAGCAGCAGGAATCGGACTGCTATAAATCAAGAGACGGGATATCGCCTAGTTGGTGATATCCCGTTAGTCACATATTCTGCCTAAGTCGCATATAATACTATGGAGAATCATAGGAGGTGTGGTAGAGTGTTTAATGACGAGGAAAGAAAACATATCATGGATTATGAAGGGAAAGAAATGATGGAGTATAATGGTAAAAATCAGATCAATGTCCATGTACATGTTTACAATACTGAAACAGATATTTCTGATGAACATCAACATGTATTGCTGGGAGTGAGTGGTCCTGCCAATATGGTAGGAAGATCTCATATTCATGGGATTCGAACCCGGACATCCTTTACGGAAGATCATTGGCATTGGGTAGATATTATGACAGATCGGGCAATCACGATGCCTGACGGTACTCATACTCACTATTTTGCTGGTCGCACGAGCATGGATGATGGGCATTGTCATAACTTTTCTAACGTAACCAATCTGGGGCCTGATCGATTTTTTGAAGAAGAGGATGAAGAATGTATACCTCCTTCTCAAAAACCTTGTAAATGTAAATATAAGCGCCCTGATGATGATGATGAGTATAATTAAGACTAAAGCCATGATGAAGTAGATTAAATCTTGGCGAATATAGGCTATAAGAGATAAAACCTCTCTAATTGGGAGGTTTTATCTCTTATAACTTAAAAGCGGTAACATTTTTCAAGTCGTAGTTTTTTGACTTTCTGCATATAGTTTACTATTACTTAGATCAACTTAAAGAAAGGGAAAAATAATATGGTCTTTCTTTATGCTTTTATGGGAGTGCTTTGTTTGGGGATTGCGCCTTTATTTGGAAAAACTGCTTTGGATAGTGTGAATCCAACAACTGCTTTTGCAATCAGGACAGTCATTGCTGCAGTGTTAGTTCTAACATGGTTGATTGGGACGAATACATATCATGAATTAACGCATTTATCAAAATCATTTTGGTTATTCATAACAGCAGAGGCAGTTCTAGCTGCTGTATTAGGTGATTTGGCGTATTTTTATGCCCTTCAAAAAGGGAATATTAATGAAGTTGCTTTGATTATGTCTTGTACACCTTTAATTACGGTATTGCTAAGTTATTTATTATTTGATGAAGGTATTTCTCTATCCCTATTAGTAGGTGCTATTTTGATTACAGCTGGCCTAGTTATAATTAACTATAATTCTTGATTTATTGTTAATTATTGTACCGATTTTTATTATTAATAAAGGCAATACTAACAGTAGGAGGTGATATTATGTTTTTGAAACGAAAACGTAATTTGATGATGGACATGGATATGGACATGAATATGCATATGAAGTCAATGGTCAAAGTCGCCGTTGCAGGTGTCGTTATTTATCAAGCGACTAAATTTGTTATTAACCAATTCATGGATGACTAAACTCTATTAAAAGTCGATTTTGAAAAAAAAATCAGGTATAATCCACCCTATTTTGATCATAATAAATGCAGAACCTTTACTAAATTTAGCGGGAGGTTATTGTATGAATAAACAAAAAAGCAACAGTTCTCAACAAGCAATGAACAAATCTCAAAGTGGTGCAACCAGTTCGACAATGAGTGCATCTACACAAAATCAAACAATGAGTGCAAAACAACAAGCAAGTAAATCTCAATATGGAACGTTGACTGCCAAAGATGACGCGAATAACGAGTATAAGTAAATAAATGATTAAAATATGCCGTGGATTGATTCCACGGCATATTTTAAATTAGGATTAATCTTCCGGAGCGTTTAATTGATTTTGTGCTGTTACACCCAAACGACTATTCAATTGGCTAATGTGTCGATCCATGTCTTGTGTCATTTGTGTAAACATTTGTTTAGCACTTTGATCATCAGTAGATTGGCTAAATGTAGAATAGGTTCCCTTAGCAGATTCGGCAGCAGCTACGGCTTTTTGTAAATCTTTTTGTACAGTCATGATACATCTCTCCTTCTTTTTTATTAATAAAGGTACCTTTACAGTATTCTACGAAATGGTCATTTATATAAGTCAATTATAAAAAAATCTATAGCCTTCGAGTAAAATCGCATCAGATCCTTTTACGAAAAATTAACAAGACATCATTGTTAATCCATGGTACTATAATAATAGATAAAAAACATAATAAGTAATACAGTCAAAATAAAAGTAGTAAAGGAGTGTTTATTGTGTGTAATGAAACAGAAGTTGAAATTGATGAAGAAATTCAGGTGCTATTTACCGAAGATGTTGAAATTTTAGAAGACCGCTTGAATGATATTATTATTGCTATGGGGTTGCCAGAAGAACAAACGAATGCAGTTCTCAGACTGATTAGCGACTCACTGGTAGAACATCATTTTAACATTCTTGATACTTATGAAGATGTTCTTGAAGAACAAGATGAAGAATGCGAAGAAGTTACGGAATAAAATAGATGAGTGAGGGGATTTTACCCTGACATGAATGCCCTACAGTGGGAAGACTGTAGGGCATCGCTTGCTTTTGTGCGAGATATATCTTCATTTTGATGAGTGGCATTGATCATAATTTCTTCAATTCAAATAGATAAAAGAAAAATATATGGAATTTTTACAGATAATGATATAATTAATGGAAATGCTGTCGAAAATGTATAGGCAGATTCATAAAAAATGATGTGATAGAGGGAACTATGGAGAAACAATTAACACGTTCTATTGTAAAAAAACACTTATGGATGGGCATTTTTTTTGGGATGCTTTTTCCTGTCATTGCCATTCTTTTTGAATTATATAGGTTGGAAATAGCCTATACGATAGAGAATATTAAAAGCATTCATTTAAATAATAAATTATTATTTATGATCGATACGGTTCCTATCTTTATGGGAATATTGTTTTATCGCAATGGTGTGAGTCGATGGCATATTGAAGTCGTTAATCAGCAATTTGAAAACCTAGTTGTGACTGATGAAATATCAGGAATTAATAATCGACGATATGGCAAGCGCAAACTAAGTGAAATGATCGTATCGGCAAAGAATCATGGTGGACGGATCGGCGTTATCTTTATTGATTTAGATCGATTTAAAACTTTTAATGATAATATGGGGCATTGGTTTGGCGATAAGTTACTTCAAGTTGTAGCGAATCGTTTGAAAGGAGAGCTGCAGACAGGTGAATTCATAGCACGTTTGGGTAGCGATGAATTTATGATTTTAATTGAAAACCCTTCAACGATGGAAGATCTGCATACTGTAGCTGGGCGGTATGTTGAACTTTTTAAACAATCTTTTTTAGTAATTGATAAACATTACACCATTCATGCGAGTATGGGGATTTCTGTATTTCCAAATAATGGAGATGATATGGAAACCTTATTTAGAAATGCTGATATTGCTTTATACATTAATAAACGCAGTAAAAATAATCAATATGAAATATTCCATGATAGCATGTTAGCAAATGTGAACCGTACATTTATCATGGAAAAAGAACTCTGGGGTGCATTAGAACGCGGTGAATTTTCTCTTGTATATCAACCTCTAGTTGATGCATATAGTGGTAAAATTAGTGGAGCTGAAGCCTTGCTGCGATGGAATAATCCCTTACTAGGGGTGGTATCGCCAATTGATTTTATCCCAGTAGCAGAGAGTACAAATCTTATTGTGAAGATTGGAAAATGGGTACTGAAAGAAGCATGTAGCCAAAATAAGCGATGGCAGGAACAAGGGATGACTCCTATTGAAATTTCAGTCAATGTATCAGCAAAGCAATTACGTTACCCTGATTTTATTGATGCTGTAAAAAATATCATTGAGGAAATTGGTATGAATTCTCACCACCTAAAGCTTGAAATTACTGAAAGTGTATCCATGGAAAATATTGATGAGGTGCGGAAAATTTTTCGTGAATTAAAACAGATGAATATAAAGTTGTCGATTGATGATTTTGGTACTGGCTATTCATCATTGGCAGAATTAAAAGCACTCGCTGTTGATGAAATCAAGATTGATAAATCTTTTATTGATGATATTCATATTAGTGGTAATATCAATGATATGGTTATGATTGAATCAATTGTTGCGATGGCAAAAAGTTTTAAACTGAAAGTAGTTGCTGAAGGAGTAGAAAGCGGTGATCAATTTTCGATTCTGCAAGATGCGCAGTGTGATTACGTACAAGGCTATTTCTTTAGTAAACCTGTAAAAGCCGAGGATTTTGTACAAGTTTTTGAAAAACTTGGAGGAGAGCTAATCTTAAAATAGCAAATTTCTCAATCAAAGGGTCATTCGCCAAGAATGAGATAATAAGATCCTCCATGTATATTTTGAAAAAAAGATATATACATGGAGGATTTTGCTATTATATGTAGAAAATTAACTGAGTATTGAGAAAAAACAAAAAAAGGGGGAGTAAGTGTGTTTAAAAAACTGAGTGTATTTATAGTGGCAATGGTTTTACTTATGTCTACGGCCTTAGCAAATGGTACAGAGGTTGGTGTAAATGCAGACACGGCAAAGCAAATGTTGATCGATGGTAATCAACGATTTGTAACTGAAAAACATGCAGATATCAATATTGGACAAATGCGCCGAGAGGAGCTTACGAAAGGACAGCATCCTTTTGCAATTGTCGTAAGTTGTTCTGATTCCCGCGTCCCTCCAGAATTGGTTTTTGATGAAGGTTTGGGAGACTTATTTGTGATTCGAACAGCTGGAGAAGTTGTTGATGATGTAGCACTTGGTAGTATTGAATATGCCGTTGAGCATTTGGGTGTTAAACTCGTTGTTGTACTTGGACATGAAGAATGTGGCGCTGTAAAAGCGACGATTGCTGGGGGGGAAGTTCCAGGTCATATCGTAGCCATTGCAAAGGCAATTACTCCAGCAGTTAATCAAGCAAAAATGAAAAAAGGCGATCTTCTCTCTAACTCAGTAAAGGCTAATGTTGATATGATTGTTGCTAAATTGAATGCATCAGAACCAATCATTAAAGAAAAAATTGAAAAAGATCATGTTAAGGTTGTAGGAGCTGTCTATGAATTACAAACAGGTAAAGTCGTTTTTCGTTAGGATAGGCAGAAAAATATAAAATGAATAACTTTAGTTAAGCGTTGCTTAGGCAGTTGAGGAATTATTTTTTTCAACTGCCTTGAAATATTCTAAGAGCCGTTTTTTAGCAGGAATATATTTACTTAATCTAGAAGGTATTAAAAGGTTTTACACAAATAAGGAGGCTACATTATGAGTAAAAAAATTTTGGTGCTAACTGGTGATTGTGCAGAAGACTATGAAGTAAAAGTCCCCCAACAAGCATTGATGATGCTTGGTTATGAAGTTCATATCGCGGCTCCTAATAAGAAGATGGGCGATACATTACAACTTGTGGTCCATGATTTTGTAAACTTAGATACTTATATTGAACTAACGGGTCACCGTATTCCTGTTGATATAGCTGCATCAGACGTCAATCCAGATGATTATGTAGGTCTACTGATTCCAGGTGGACGGGCTCCAGAATATATTAGAATGTATGATGAAAGCATTAAAATCGTTCAAGATTTTTTTAAAGCAGATAAACCAGTAGCCGCTGTATGTCACGGTACACAATTATTGGCAGCAGCTGATGTACTAGCTGGCCTTAGCGTAACATCCTACCCAGCGTGTTCGGCTGAATGCCGTATTGCTGGCGCAAATTGGAAAAATGAACCTGTCGTCACCTGCGGTAATTTGGTCACGGCGCAAGCATGGCCTAATCATCCCGAATGGCTTAGATCTTTTGTAGAATTACTAGGAGCAAAGATTGATATTTAAATTTCAGAGACTCATCAAGTTGTATTTTGTCGCTTGATGAGTTTTTATTTATAAATTTTATTTAATATATAGAGAGTTGTGTAGTCGTTATGCTTTTTTACTGGTATAATTATACTGATAAATGATATACGATATGGGGTGAAAATGTGGGATGTAAAATTTTGGTTGTTGATGATGTGTCTGTTAACAGAGCCGTCATGAGAGTAGCCTTAGAATCCATAGAAGATGTTGAATTTGTTGATGCGGTAAATGGTGTCGAAGCTTTGAAATTTCTTGATGAGCAGGAATTTAGTTTAGTTATTCTTGATTTAATGATGCCTTTAAAAGACGGCTTTGAAGTCTTAAAAGAGATGAAAAGTACGCCCGCTCAACGTGATATTCCTGTGATCGTGTATTCGGCAAATGAAGATGTTGAAAGTGTTACTGAGGCCTTGAAACTTGGCGCATATGATTATTTTACGAAACCATTAAAACCTCGTGAAATGAAGGTTATTTTACCTATGAAGGCCAAAAATGCTCTTAAAAGTTATGAGCAGCAAAAAATCATTCAAAATTTCAATTTAAAAATACAAGTGGATTTGTTGATGGCTAATATTTTTCAACAGTCTTTATTAAGTGAAAGACGAAAAATGTCCAATGCTGTAATGTATGGTAAGTATATTCCTAGCCAAGATATTGGTGGATCTTTTTATGAGTGTCTGCAAGTTGATGATACCGTATGGTTTATCATGGCAGATGTATCAGGAGATGGGGTATCGGCTGCTATGCTTTCATCCATGATTAAAATGGAATTCGAACATTGTGTTAAAATTTTACATTCCCCAGATAAAGTACTTCGAGTCATGAATCATACATTTTGTAAAATTACCCAAAGTGACTATACACTGACAGCCTTTGTTGGTATGATTCGCGATAATGTACTCTGGTACTCTAACGCAGGACAAGCTTATCCCTTAATTTTTAACCAAGAGCAACAGCGGATGCAAGTTTTGCGCGAAAGTAGCTCGACGTTAGGAGTCATGGCAGATGAGAATTATAATTCCCATCAAGTCAATGTGGGGGCAGGTGATATTGTTGTCACATATACTCAAGGGTTGATCGAAGATAGAGTTATGATTGATAGTTTAGGAGTGTATGATGATTTAGGAAATTGCTTTTTAAATCAAAAGCATCTTATTGATGAAAATGTCACTGCATTTTTTACGAATATGTTTCGGCTATTTGGTAATGGAGGCCATCAAGTAGTGAATAGTGATATGGCAATGATGTTAGTTTGTATAAAATAAGTGAAATTTTTTATCCTGCCGGGGGGTGGGATTTTTCTTTGTAGTGAATTTATAGAATGAAAACAAATAAATTTTCAAAAAATAAGGTTGAGGTGTTATAATGCATATTGTATTGGTTGAACCTGAAATTCCTGGAAATACTGGAAATATCGCGCGATTATGTGCAGCGACAAATAGTGAACTTCATTTAGTGAAACCTCTTGGTTTTTCAATTGAAGATAAATATTTGAAACGTGCAGGTCTTGATTATTGGAATTTGGTGAAAGTTCATATTCATGAAAGTTTTGCTGAAGTATTAGAGTTATATAAAGGTCATAATTTTTACTACAATACAACAAAAGCTGATCAGAGCTATACAGATATTCAGTATAATTCTGATGACTTGCTAGTATTTGGTAAAGAAACGGCAGGTCTACCTGAAGAATTATTAGCTGCGAATCAAGGGTATTGTATTCGCATTCCCATGGTGGATGATGCTCGATCCCTAAATTTATCCAATGCGGCCGCAATTGTGCTCTATGAGGCTTTGCGGCAAGAAAAATTTTTAAATCTAAAATAAGCGGCACTTAAATATAATAGAGATGGTGATGAACAATGTACGCACAATTTGGGCCAGCGGGTAATCCTGATGCTTTTTATGAGGCTGGGAATAAAGCTTCTGTACAAATGCCAGCATGGCTCGGTGGTATGAAGCTAACGGCATATGAATACCAATGTAGCCGTGGTGTAAATATCAAAGAAGAAACGGCCCGGGATATTGGTCGTCAGGCAGCAATATATGGGGTTAAATTAAGTATTCATGCTCCTTACTATATTAGTTTAGGAACGGAAGATGAAAAAATTATCGCCAATACGCAAAATCATTTTTTGAAATCTTTAGAGGTCGCTCGCTGGATGGGAGCGGATCGCATTGTTTTTCATATGGGTGGCCCAGGCAAACAGGAACGTGGTGCTGCAATGGAAATTGTGAAGCGCTCGTTTAGTCAAATTTTAGAACAAGTAGAAAAATGTGGTCTAACAGGTATTTATTTATGCCCAGAAACCATGGGAAAGCAAAACCAATTAGGCTCATTAGCAGAGGTATTAGAGCTATGTAAAATGTCTAATTGGGTTAGACCTGCAGTGGATTTTGGACATTTACATGCTGTGACAGGTGGGCAATATGTGACCAAAAGCGAGATGGAAGAAGTTTTTGATATCATTGGTGAAAAATTGGGCGCGGATGTAGCGAAGAATTTGCATATCCATTTTAGCCGTATTGAATTTACCAAAGGCGGAGAAAAACGCCATTGGACTTTTGCTGATGAATTTGGGCCACCTCATGAGCCGCTCGTAGAACTTTGTGCTTTACGTGGATTTACACCTAGAGTGATCTGTGAATCTGCGGGAACTCAAGCTATTGATGCGAAAGTGATGCAAGATTTATATTTTTCATTAATAAAATAATGATATTCATGTACTATTTATACAATAATATGTTATTATATGACATATTATTGTATAATGAATGAATTGTGTGTATTTGGTAGATTATAAAAACAGGAGGGGTATTATGAATATTTATGATAAAACCCATGACTTAGTTGGTGCGATTAAGGAATCACCCGAATATAGTGAATTTATGGTCACGAAGAAGGTTCTTGACAAAGATGAGCAAGCTAAGAAAATGGTTAAAGAATTTATCGCTAAACAAATGGAACTTGAATATGAAATGATGGGCAATAAACCAGAGGATAAGGCGAAAACCGAGCAGATACAAAAGCTGTATCAACTTATTGCCGCTAATAGTACAGCATCTCAATTTATGCATTCTTATATGAAATTTCAACGTATGGTAGCTGATATCTATAAAATTTTAGGTGATTCTGTAGCTGAAGGAATGGATTTCTTTGACAAAAAATAGTAAACAGGCTGACGTGTTACTAAAGTTGCAGGGTGTGATTCCCGAAGGACGACTCTTAGTGAATGAACCACTTTCTAAGCACACTACCTTCAAAATTGGTGGTCCTGCAGATTATCTGATTCTCCCAGCAACTCTTGATGAAATATCTAGGGTAATGGTCATTGCACAAGAATATAAGGTACCTGTTACTATCCTTGGTAATGGTTCTAATATTTTGGTACTTGATAAAGGAATTAGGGGATTGGTCATAAAACTTGGTAGTGATATGTCTTATATTAGACATTCTGAGTCTACGATTTGTGCTGGAGCTGGAGCTATGCTTGCCGATGTTTCTAGTTATGCTGCAAAAAATGGACTTGGTGGTATGGAGTTTGCCATTGGGATTCCTGGTAGCATTGGTGGAGCAGTATACATGAATGCTGGTGCCTACTCTGGTGAGATGTGTCAGGTTGTAGTTGCTGTATCAGGGGTCTGTGCTGATGGAAGTGTCAGACGATTCGTTGAGTCTGAACTTTCTTTTGGATATCGGCATAGCATATTTCAAGATAATCAGTGTGTGATTTGTGAAGTAGAACTAAGTTTGCAAAAGCAAGAGCAACCAACAATTGAACAAAAAATGAATGACTATACATTAAAGCGTGAAACAAAACAACCTCTTGAAATGCCAAGTGCTGGTAGTACTTTTAAGCGCCCAGAAGGTCATTTCGCAGGGACTTTGATTGAGCAGGCAGGGCTAAAAGGCTTTGCCGTAGGTGGGGCTCAGGTTTCAATGAAACATGCTGGCTTTATTATTAATGCTGGCGGAGCCATGGCGCAAGATGTGTTAGAACTAATTAAAGAAGTGCAACATCG
The DNA here is from genome assembly GCF_042610375.1 of Pelosinus sp. sgz500959. Taxonomy (NCBI): domain Bacteria; kingdom Bacillati; phylum Bacillota; class Negativicutes; order Selenomonadales; family Sporomusaceae; genus Pelosinus; species Pelosinus sp. sgz500959. Next base: position 49,145 of record NZ_JBGJZL010000014.1, on the reverse strand, counting down.
TGTTTACAAACATTCAGGAGTTATGTTACAACCTGAAGTTCGTATATACGGTGAAGAATAGTCAAAGACTTGGGGTAACCCCAAGTCTTTGACTATTTACCATAATAGGAGGTATGAGCAGGAGATTTAAGAAACATTGTCGAAATATACTGATAAGTAGAATAAGAGGAGAGTGGACGATATGAAATTAACATTCTTAGGTGCTGCAAAAATGGTAACAGGCTCGTCTTATTTATTAGAAGTCGGTAAGCAAAAAATATTGATTGATTGTGGCATGTTCCAAGGTTCAAAGACGATTACAGCTCATAATCATCGTGAATTTGCATATGATCCTACGGCTATTGATTGTGTTTTATTAACACATGCACATATTGATCATAGTGGATTATTACCTAAATTATGCAATGATGGGTTTAAAGGGAAAATCTATGCGACAAAAGTAACGAATGAATTATGTGGTATTATGTTGCCTGATAGTGCTCATATTCAAGAATTTGATGCGGAAATTGCTAATCGTAAAGGAGAACGGGCAGGGCGCAAACATGTAGAGCCTCTCTATACAATTGCTGATGCTTATGCTTGCTTAACTCATTTTTACCCTGTAGACTATGATGCAATGGTAAGCTTAGCTCCTAGTGTAAAAGTGTGTTTCCGGGATGCAGGACATATTCTTGGTTCTGCTATGCTAGAAATATGGGTTACTGAAGAGGGAAAAACGACTAAATTATTATTTTCTGGTGATCTAGGACAACCTAATCAACCGATCGTGAAAGATCCTACTGTAATTGATGAAGCCGATTATATCATTGTAGAATCCACATATGGAAATCGTCTACATGAAGAATATGATAAAGAAGAGAAATTAGCGAGTATTATCAATGCTAGCGTCGCACGGGGTGGTAATATTGTTATTCCTTCTTTCGCAGTGGGGCGTACCCAAACCATGTTATATTATTTGCATAATCTTTTAAAAGCAGGAAAAATTCCCGATATGCCAGTGATTATTGATAGTCCACTTGCCATATCAGCGACGGATATCTTTTTGCATAATACACAAGATTATGATAATGAAGCTAAGAATATGTTGGAGATTGACTCTGAGAATCCACTCCTTATGCCGCAATTACGTTTTACGAAAACAGCTGAAGAATCGAGAGCTTTGAATGATTTAAAAGAGCCAGCGATTATTATTTCTGCCAGTGGCATGTGTGATGCGGGACGTATTCTTCATCACTTGAAACATAATTTGTGGCGTCCTGAAGCCAGTATATTATTTATTGGTTATCAGGCTCAAGGGAGCTTAGGACGGCGGTTAGTTGAAGGTGCAAAACGAGTTAAAGTCTTAGGAGAAGAAATTAGCATTAAAGCCACGATTTACAAGTTAGATGGTTTTTCTGCCCATGCTGATCAACAACAATTATTAACATGGTTAGAAAATGTAAAAATAAAGGCCGCTAATATTTTCCTAGTCCATGGAGAATCAGAAGCTTCAGAAACTTTTTCTCAACTTATTAAAAATAAAATGGGAATTTCCACATATATCCCGGATTTTGGAGATAGTGCTATATTGACAGGAAGAGAATGGCGAATTGAAGAAAATCATTCTGAAAAACCTGCGATCAAACAATTACATGATTATTTAGATGCGTTGGAGAGAGATTATCTAGAATATCGTAAACAATTGAGTGACGCCGCTGGTGCTGATGATAGCAAGATTGAAGAGATTATGCGTAGTTTGGAAAAAGTACACAGTTATATGAATAAAACATTAAATGGACTTTAAAAATTAAAAAGCAAAGATTTTCACGAAATATGTAGAAAATTTTCATTTGCTAATTGACAGTGAGGTCACAGTATAATATAGTGGATTGTATGCCACAATAAAAGGGTGCAGTATTGACAGCATCCTTTCTTTGTTTATTTTTTAGGGGGGCTTTAATTTATGAAACGGACTGACTTACGTAACGTTGCGATTATTGCGCACGTTGACCATGGTAAAACGACTCTAGTAGATGCAATGCTTAGACAAAGCAATGTATTTCGTGCTAATGAAACTGTGGCTGAGCGGGTTATGGATTCCAATGACCTTGAACGTGAACGAGGTATTACGATCTTATCGAAAAATACTTCTGTTATGCATAATGATGTAAAGATTAACATTGTAGACACTCCAGGCCATGCGGATTTTGGCGGTGAAGTAGAACGAGTACTTAACATGGTTGACGGAGTACTTTTATTGGTTGATTCCTTTGAAGGTCCTATGCCGCAAACTAAATATGTTTTGAAAAAGGCTTTAGAGCAAAAACTAAAAGCCATTGTTGTGATTAATAAAATTGACCGTCCTGACCAACGAGTGGATGAAGTTGTTGATGAAGTATTAGAATTATTCATGGATCTTGATGCAACTGACGAGCAATTAAATTTCAAAGTCGTGTATGCTGCAGCAAGAGATGGGATTGCTAAACTTAGTATGGATGATGACAGTACTAATTTAGAGCCATTGTTTGAACTCTTAATTGATGAAATTCCAGCTCCACAAGGTGACATTGATGGACCACTACAGATCATGGTTACGACTCTTGATTATGATGATTATGTGGGACGTATTGCTATTGGTCGAGTGATTCGCGGTAAAGTGCGTAATGGCCAACAAGTATTAATCTTAAATGGCGAAACAGAAAGAAAAGGTAAAATTGCTCGTTTGTATACATATGAAGGGCTAAAACGAACTGAAACCCAAGAAGTGGGACTTGGTGATGTTGTAGCGATTACTGGTCTTACTGATGTCAATATTGGAGAGACTGTTTGTGATTTAGAAAATGCAGAAGCTCTGCCAACTATTGATATTGACGAACCTACTTTAATTATGATGTTTAGTGTAAATAATAGCCCATTTGCTGGTCGGGAAGGTAGCTTCATTACCACCAGACATTTACGTGATCGTTTGTTTAGAGAAGTTGAAACAAATGTAAGTTTGCGCGTAAATGAAACAGATAGTGCAGATACTTTTGAAGTATGCGGCCGTGGTGAGCTTCACTTATCCATTCTAATTGAAACAATGCGTCGTGAAGGTTTTGAATTCCAAGTAGGTAAACCTGCTGTTATTTATAAAACAATTAATGGCGAACGTTGCGAGCCAATGGAATCATTAACAATTGATGTGCCTCAAGAATTTATGGGACCTGTTATGGAGTCTTTAGGTACTCGTAAAGCTGATTTAGTAAATATGACTGAAACAGCTGGATATCTACGGATGGAGTTTGTTGTTCCAGCTCGTGGCTTGATTAGTTTCCGTTCAGAGTTTTTAACTGCTACCAAAGGTAATGGTATCATGCATCATGTATTTGAAGGTTATGCACCGTATAAAGGTGATATTCCTGGACGTACTCGTGGCGCGTTAGTTGCTTTTGAAGACGGTGAAACAACTGGCTATGGTATTTTCAATGTCCAAGATCGCGGCGTTATGTTTATCGTACCTGGACAACCTGTTTATGAAGGTAGCATTATCGGAGAAAATACTAGAGAAATGGATATGGACGTAAATCCATGTAAGAAAAAGAATGTTACCAATATGCGTACGAGTGCATCTGATGAAGCTTTGCGCTTGACAGCACCGCGTATATTGAGCTTAGAACAAGCTTTGGAGTATATCAATAAAGACGAGTTAGTAGAAGTTACTCCAAAGAGCATTCGTTTACGTAAGACGATTTTGGATCGTACGTTACGTGGTAGACTGCGTAAAAACTCATAATTTTAAGCTATGCTATAGCGTAAAAACGCCCTTTACGGGCGTTTTTGCATTTACTTTTACTGAGAACTTATATTTTTCATTTAAAATGTAAAAAAAAATAATGTAATGCAGGATATTTATCTGAAAGCGTCGAATGATTACCATAAAATGGTTGTTCGTATGGAGATATGTCAGGAGGCGAAAATAATGGCACTGAGTATGATTGATAAGCTGACAAATTATTTGATGCCAGTGGAAGGAGTAGGGCATCAAGAGAAACAAGTGGAGGAAGTTGATACCGCTCAAGGGAGTAAATTAGTAAGCTTATCTGTGCACTCGAATCAGTCGGCGAAACTAAAAGTTTTGATCGTTTCTGCAGCCAAATATGATGATGTACGTAAATATGCTGATCATCTAAAAGCCAATATAGCCGTCGTCATTAATCTTGTAGGCGTCGATGTGGATACGCAAAATGCAATTAAAGATTTTATGAATGGTGTTTGCTATATAGTGGCTGGTAATGTTCAGAGAATTGCTGATTGTGTATTTATGTATACTCCAGCTGATGTCGATATAGAGAAAGAGTTATATGCTTATTCTGTACCTGCCTATGTAAAACCTAAATTTGAATGAGACATGGATTTAGTGTGGACACGGAATAAATTATTAAACCAGTAATAGTTGCTTAAACTCAGTAATATTATCGTAACTAGAGATGACGTTTTCTGCGTCATCTTTTCTATATTTTAAATTATAAATATAGATTAAAATCAATAAACGAAATAATATTATAGAAGAAATTGTACAAGTGGCTGTCGATAACTCTATTTTTATATCAATAATAGAAAGAATTTGAAATGAAGGTTGAAGTTATAATTGATGGCATCTCTTCTAAATTCAATAGTAAGGCCAACATTTCACAGGGAGATTATAAACTATGTTTTCTTTTTAAAGCTGTAGCGTAATATTAGAGAGAATATAATTTGTATCACCTCTAATCGCTAAAATAGGCTGGCCCTTCTATAGTAAGGGTTCAGCCTATTTGCTTTGAGGGGTTCGCTTTAACTCACCTCCACGATTCAAATCTGAATTTTTTTGTAAAAAATAGTAGACAGCTATTTTATTCATCCCCTAGCCATACCTGTCGCAGTAAATGAACCGCGGGATAAATATCCTCAAGTGCGATACCACCATACCCTAGTAGAACAGTTCCCAAAGGAGCATCTTTTTGATTTAGCCACAAATTTCCTGCAGGATGGATTAGAACCCCTGTTTGAAGTGCACGCATTACAAGTTCCTGCTCTAGTAAATGTGACTTTACTTGAACCAAAAGATGCAACCCTGCATTTTCTCCCGAAATTGAAACCGCATCACCAAACTCATGTTTAAGAGCCTGAATAAGAATATCGCGCTTTTTCTTCATATGCCTGGTGACTTTTCTTAAATGACTTCCCCATTCGCCTTCTTTTAAGAATAACTCCAAAGGCTTTTGTATTAGAAAGGGTACAGAACAAGGGAAATGCTCTGTCGTTAAGAGAAATTGATCTACCAGTTTTTGAGGAAGAACCATATATGCAACCCGTATGGATGGTGAGAGTATCTTCGAAAAACTTCCGATATATACGACTTGGCTAGGAGCTAATGCTTGTAATGCCTGTATGGGTCTTACGTCATATCTAAGGTGGCAGCTATAGTCATCTTCGATAATGATAGCATCAGATTGATAAGCCCACTCCACAAGCTCAAGACGTCTGGTAATAGACATGATATTTCCTGTAGGAAATTGGTGTGAAGGGGTTACATATACTGCTTTTGCATCAGTCATACGTAATTGTTTTACTTGTAAGCCATGTTTTTTTACTGGTATTGGTATTACACGAAGCCCCATATTAGAAAAAATAGAACGTGCTGCCCAAAAACCTGGGTTTTCTATCGCAATCGTAGTCGTTGAGGGGCGGATCAACTGACCGATAAGAGTAAGACAGTATTGAGATCCAGGGCCAATAACAATCTGATTTGCAGTGCATTCTACCCCACGATATTCTCTCAAGAACTCTGAAATGGCTATTCTCAGTCCAAGCTCTCCTTGTACTGGTCCATAATTCATAATTTGCTCTTTATTATCACGCAAGCATTTATTGGTTAATTGCCTCCATCTCTTAAAGGGGAAAATAGCCGTCTCGAGCTTACCATATTGCAAGTTATATTTTGGAGCCTTTAATGGCGCGCTTAGAATAGCTTCTTCTTTTGCATTTGTTTCCATAAACACAGGTATATTAATATTGTCTAGCGCTTCTATATAATAACCGCTGCGTGATTTTCCCACAAGATAACCTTCTGACACAAGTTGCTGATAAGCCATATCCACCGTGGTTCTACTGATACATAACTCTTTTGACAGGTGGCGGCTTGACGATAGCTTTGTCCCTGATTTCAAATCCCCGCTAAGTATATGATTGCGGATTTGTTGGTAGAGTTGAGAGTATAACGGCTTTTCATTTTTGCCACTTAAAACAAACATAACAATGCTCCTATGTAAAATTTATAAAATATTTATTGTTTCATCGGGTATTTAATCATCGATTTAGCTACAATCATTTGTAATGTTAACAAAAAAGTATCCACTTCTTCTATTGTGTTATAAGTAGAAAAGCTAACGCGAATAGCGCTATTGGCTATAATTTCACTTATCCCAGTTGATAATAAAACACGGGAAGGTTTATTGTTTTTGGATGAACAAGCAGAACTTTTTGAAACATAGATATCTTCACTTTCTAGGGCAAGTAGTAATTCTTCTGACTTAAAGCCAGGAAGAGAGAAGTTAATAATATGGGGGGCTCCAACCTTGCTTTGTTTTTGAGGACCATTCAGTATGCAACCTGGTATTTCTATAAGGCCATCTAGTAAGTATTGTTTAAGATTAGATAGATAGCTATAATTGTCCTTCTGTTGTAGGTGCTGTTTATGCATTGCTTTGCTCATAGCGACGATACAAGGGACATTTTCTGTTCCTGCCCGATACCCATGCTCTTGTCCGCCACCATTTACTAATGGAGAGAATGAAGTGCCGCTGCGAATATAGAGCAGTCCTGCTCCACGCAAACCATGAAATTTATGTGCAGAGATGGAAAGAGAGTCGACTCCCCATTCTTTGGGACTGAGTGGTAGCTTTCCGAAGCTTTGCACTGCATCAACATGAAAATGAATAGTAGGATATGCAGACAACAAACGGCCAATATCTGCGATGGGTTGTATTGAACCTAATTCACTATTTACATGCATTACAGTAACAAGAATGGTATCTTTTCGTATTTCTCGTATTACATCCTCTACATGGACACAACCCTTGCCATCGGTTGGTAGATATGTAATGGAATATCCGATGTTCTCTAATTGCTTGCAGGTTTCATATACAGAGGCATGTTCTACACTTGTTGTAATAATATGCTTGCCATGCAAATCTTTCCCCGTAACAAGTCCTTTTATTATTGTATTATTACTTTCAGAACCACTGGATGTAAAGATAATCTCTTCCGGTTTAACTCCTAGACTATCAGCGCAGACACCTCTTGCCTGCTCTAATTTCAGAGCTGCTTTTCCACCTAAGCGGTGGAGCGAAGATGGATTGCCAAAACATCCTGTTACGATTTCATGATAGGTTGCTAAGATATCTTCATCTGGTAAGGTCGTGGCACTATTATCAAAATAGATCATAATGTGTTACTCACTTCATTTTTGTTGTTGAATTTTTTTATTATGGATACGACTGTATTCATAGCGGATACTACAAACCCAAATCCGTTCCAACCCATCATCCCGCTAGTTAAGATTTTTGCCTTATAGCCATTGTCTTCTAAAAACTCGCAGATATAACGAGCGCGAAATCCATGAGAGCATACAATAATATATTCTTTATCCTTAGAAAGGGTTGTCATTTTATGGGATAGCTCTTCGATTGTTATATGTACAGCACCAGGGATACTGCCTTTTTCTAATTCCTTATCGGCCCGTACATCAATAATTTGAAAAGACAGATCACCTGTTTCCATCTTCTTTTTTAATTCGTTAGCACTTATCGACTGGATCTTACTGTTTCGACGACTGCTTTGGCGGGAGTTTTGCCCATATATAGCTTCTTCTATGGCATAACCAATTATAAATGGGAAATTCATGCCATCCTTTGCGGCTGCCTCTGCTTCAGATTTCGTTCTAAATACGGAAAGTGCCCACCATTCATTAGATCTTTTCTGTTGTAGGTAGACGATGTAGCCGGTTTGAATACAGTCACCACAGATATGATTTCCTGTTTCCATTTCGTAAGTAGTCCCGTGTGTTTTCGAATGACATACGCTACAAATATCATGATTCTTATTTTCCATAACTGAGATCTCCTCTCCGAAATTAACGCTAGGTTTGGCATATTCTTATGTGCCTATGTTACACCAAAGGACTGCGCATTAAAAAGATCCAGTTTAAAGAAAAAGTATAAGGCCAGTTATAATTTTCAAGGCCACGCCTCGCCCTACCATGCAGAACTGGGATTTTTCCATCAGTGTTACTGACGTAAGACAGGGGTGTGATTCGAGTGTATCTTACAAGTGGAGGATCGAAGGCTTTTCTTGAAAACACTGCTTTCTCTTATCTGTACGGATAAATTAATGAATGTGATTTTAATAAGAGATTATATGTTCTCAAAATAGTAACGCCTCTTAAAAGTAAAGTACATATATTTATAAATAAGTGGCTAGAAACTGAAAATTTACTTTATGGTTAAGCTATACAAAAATTAAATTTTGATTTTAAAAATTATTCCATGTCCACAAATGTAAAACCCTGAATTCGATTTTATATCGGTTTCAGGGTTTTGTTTTGTATCTTTAATCATGTTGGATTTAAATAGGAATGACAATGTGTACAGATTGATTGGGAAATAGGTGGGGGAGGAGGGGGGCAGAGTTGATGATCTTTTTTAACGATTGGGCAAATAAAAATAACACTAGCAATGGTTATCGATCGAGGGTTAATGCACTGGACAGAGATATCTTCAACAACAGTGTAAACATCAACAACATCACCTTGAAGTTCTTTTAATAAAATAAAAGTACAAAAGGGAATTTCAAAATCGATGGAGTAGAGTGCTTGGTGAGAAGGATTTGATGACAAGAGTACTTTGATTTGCTTTTTCCCATTGATGACGAGTTTATTACCGACTGGTGTACAGATGATTTTAAATGAATTGATCAATACCTTTAAACAGACTTGTCGTATGTTTTCAATTTTAATTTTTCTCGACGGTAGGTATAAAGTGTCGCTTTCACAGAATTGTGTACAAGGATGATGGGGCGGACATTGAGGAAAATGTGATGGTGGCGTAATGCCAAATATTTCAATCGGTTGGCTATCCATAGAGAGTTCCTCCTTATTGCCTAAATCATACGTAGTGGTTCACTACTATCGTATGGCAGTGAGGGGTCGTATGCTACTATACAAACTAATAAAATCTCTAAAATCCTTGTTAGTCATAGTTAAGCTGTCATTAGAATAAGATTGTACTGCAAGGTGAAGTAAAAACTCATGGTAAGGGGTGAGGATAATCAGGAGATTATTTAGAACGAGAACCAGTAAAATTAATTCATTGATTAGTTTGAGTACACTGGCGGCTATGTTTATATTATTTTTCTTATTAATGCCCGAATTTACAGCAACGATTGGTGGAAAAGTATTTGTTGCGGTATGGACACTGATGGCCATGTTGTCTTTCGTTGCCCATGGAAGGAGAATGAAGCAGCGTGAAGGGCGACAATATGTTCCTGTCTTTGGTATACAAAGAAATGAGCGTACCTCCAAGAAGGCACGCTCAACAAGTTTTATGAGTGGATCATAATTAGATTGTCAGTGAACCCAATATGTCATCTAAATGATTGAGCATATTGTTCAAATCATTGGCGGTGATGACAAGAGGAGGTTGGAAGGCTAAGACATTGCGGTTGGGGCCATTTTTACCAACTAAAAAACCTTGGTCTTTCATTCTCTCCATAATGATATCCGTTTCGGCGATCGCAGGTGTCTTATCTTTGTACACTAGCTCAGCACCTAACATAAGACCGATACCTCTTACATCGCCGATGATAGGATGTTTCTGTTGTAAAGTGAGTAGGCCCTCTTTTAAGAGTTTGCCAAGTTCAGCAGCCTTCCCAGGCAAATCGTGATCAGCCATATATTTTAAGGTTGCAAGGCTAGCTGCGGCTGTGACTGGATTACCGCCAAGAGTTGATGCACCAGGGCGAGTATAAACATCAGCGATTTCAGATCGCGCTGTGAAGGCTCCAACTGGTGTGCCATTGGCAAGTGCTTTGGCCATGGTCATGATATCAGGCTCCACGCCATAATGCTCCATGGCAAACATTTTTCCTGTACGGCCAAAACCTGTTTGTACTTCATCAATAATGAGGAGTATGCCGTGAGCATCCAATATTTCTTTAACCCGCTTGAAATAGTCTAGGGGTGGAGTGATAATACCTCCATTACCTTGAATGGGTTCAGCAAACATAGCAGCTACTTTTCCAGAAGTTGCTGTTTTGATAATCGTCTCAATTTCATTGGCACAGGCTAGATCGCATTCAGGGTAGCGTTTATTCATAGGACAACGATAGCAATAGGCGTTCGGTGCAAAACTAATACCACCGACTGGTGTCGGATCAGTACGCCAAAAACTAAGTCCTGTTAAACTCATGCCGAGTTTATTACGTCCATGGAGTCCTTGGCGTAAACTGATGAGCTCTGAGTTGCCAGTATAAAGAGAAGCGAGGAGTGCGGCTCCTTCGTTGGCCTCACTGCCACTAGCGCAGAAGAAGGTTTTTTGCAGTCTGCCAGGTGTGATCCCAGCAAGACGTTCAGCGAGGTTTACAATATTTTCTGTTAGATAAATTGTTGTAGTGTGTTGTAATGTGTTAACTTGCTGGCAAATTTCTTTGGTGATTTCAGGATTGCAGTGACCGCAATTAGCGACGGAGACGCCGGCAAAACAATCAAGATATTGTTTACCATTGCTGTCATACAAATACTGCATTTCACCACGCACTAACTGCATCGGTTGATTATAGAAATGATAGACGCAAGGGATCAAATATTCACGTTTTTTTCGTAAAATTTCTTCAGGGCCAATATACTGACTCAAAATATATCCCACCTTTCAATAAGTAAGTATCTGAAAGAAAATAAATAGATCAGAAGAAAATGACTAGTTATTTTTTGAAGATACCTTAGCGTGAAACACGGTAACGGAAAGTACCAAGACCTAGCTTTCTTGGGCTAGAACTCTGAATTTTTTCAAGTTGTGTAGGTTCAAATTCATATGCAGATTGCTGACTTGCAATCTTATCAAGTTCTTGACGGTAAGTGCTTGTCAGGAGAGCGATGAATTCAGGAGTGTAGTGTTGACCTTCAATGCGGTAGTTCTGGACAGTCTGTAACGACTGCAAATGAGGTAACAAACATAAATCATTAGCAAATAAAATATGGCTGCGATCATATTGGTCAACCATAATGAGATGTTCTTGCCCAGCAGTATCAAGTAAGGCATATTGGCGCGTATCGAGTGTATGATCATAAGTATTGCTGCCATTGTTTAGGATGGCGACCGGAATGGAATGGTCAGTCACCATTGCCGGTAAAGAGCCGTGTACAATCATCTCGATTGGTAATGAACTTTCTTTTGCCAATTGTATAATTTGCTCATGAGTAGCTTCTAGGGAAACGGTACCTTTGCTGATTCCGTTATTTTTTAGGAGTTCAATTGTCAAATGATTAAATATGTTGAATGAAAAATCAGCCTGTATTGGTAAGTCACATAAGGTGCGAGCTAAGCGTAATGCGCCAATATTGCTGACCATTAAGCCATGAGGTCGCAGTGTATTCATACTGGTGAAAAATTGTTCTAATTCACCGCATTCTCGTTCCATTGTAATGCGTGGAGTCGCAACAACAACTTGAGCATTGTATTTGTTGGCTTCTGTAATTCCTTGAGTGATTTGCTCTAAGGTCCAAGGAGTGGCAGGTTTTAGAGCTTCGCCACCAATGTAAATGATGTTTGCACCATTTTGGCAGGCTGCTCTAAGAGAAGGTAAATCGGCAACGCGTACGGATAGTACAGGCTCCATCTTAGTATTTGTAGTAGTGGTAGGTGAAGTAATAGCAACTGGTGTACTCATATCGGCTTCACGGACGGCTTGGCTAAAAAAGCGAGGTTCGCGTTTTCCAGTGTAGCCAATTGCGCTAGCGCCAGGATTACCTAGTGCATAACAAGTGGAAAAGTCACGAGCACGAGAATCTTGTAATTTTTTCCAATCATCAAGGTTTGGTGTATAACCGAGAGGATCTGCAATATAGCTGTCAATGGCATGACGATATGACTGTACAATACTTTTTACAAATGCTGCTGTACGCATGCGGCCTTCGATTTTGAATGAAGTAACGCCTGATTGTATCAGTTCAGGTAACTTCATATATAAACACATATCTTTCATAGCCAGTTTATAAGGGCCAGGATCTTGGTCAGTGACTTTTTTGCCAGTGGCTGCATCAATCAATTCATAAGGCCAGCGGCAGGATTTTAAACAACGGCCTCGGTTGGAACTTTGACCGAAGACTACACCTGAATGAACACATTGACCGCTGTGAGAAATGCACATATCCCCATGGATAAAGTATTCAACTTCAATACCAGTACGTTCTTTTAATAAGGCGAGCTGGGCAAGGGACATTTCTCGATTTACGACAACTCGACTAATACCATAGTCTTGCAAGGTGCGAACTGCATGTTCATTATGAGTATTCATCATAATTGAAGCGTGGAGGGGGACACTTAGTTTCATTTCACGTGCTAATTGCAAGATCGATAGATCTTGAACAATCAGAGCATCAGGTTTAATTTCATCAAGAAATTTGAGGTAAGAACGCATATTGGGAATTTCCCGTTCACTGATGAGATTATTAACTGTGACGTGCAGATGCACATGATGTTGATGAGCGTATTCAATCGCTCGAATGAGCATTTTGTCATCGAAATTTGCGTCTGTTTTTAACATACGCATGTTAAAGCGTTTACCACCCAAATAAACTGCATCAGCTCCCGACTCGACAGCGGCTTCTAATACATCCCAAGTACCAACAGGAGCTAACAGCTCCACAGAATTACGTTTTAATAGCATATTTTCATCTCCAGCATTTTAGTAAAAATGAGTCATTTATTCGAAAATTTCCTTGGCTTCAGCGACTAAATCAGCAGGTAAATTGAGTCCTAAGTTTTGAGCAGCAAAATCATTTAGTAATATCTCTGGAATTTTTACAGTATCTACAGGGATGGAGGCTGGCATTGTGCCGCTAAGAATTTCCTTAGCCTTTGCAGCGCATTCAACTCCTAATTGATGGTGATTCGCAACCAATGCACCTAATGCTCCAGCAGGGACATTGGGTGCATGGGAGGTGATCACTGGTATATTGATGGTGTCGGTATAATAGACAATAGTGGCAAAATTTTCTTCAACTATACGCCCTATTGGTAAAAATAAAACATCTAGGTTTATGGGTAAGAGGTCAGGGAGATTTGATAACTCTTCAGCCTCGTGAATTGGGATTTCGATGAGAGTGAAGGTTGAGTTTTCTAGTTTGCGGAAATTTTCAACTTCTGCAATAGAATTGCTATCATTAACGTGATAGAGTATTCCAAGAGTGCGGGCTGCAGGTAATAGGCGCTGAATAAAAGTTATTTTAGCATCTGCGGGAACCATGCCAGCAACGCCTGTTGCTTTACCTCCTGGTAAGGCTAGACTGTTGACCAATCCAGAACCGACTGGATCAAAAACAGGTGTAAAAACCACGGGAATATGCTCAACAAGCTCAATAGCTGCTTGTGCTGATGGTGTGGAGCAGGCAAAAATAAGATCAACTTTTTGCTGTGCTAATGCTATGGCAAGGTCCGGAAGCAAATCGATATTGCCGTCGGCATTTAAATAATGAAAATTGGCAGCAATTTCTTGTTGAGCAAGACCTTGTTTGAAACCATTGACTGCATCATCCAAATTTTGCGTAAGTTGCAAAATACCTATGTTATACAAAGACGAACACCTCTTTAAAAAAAATTCTAACCCATACATTTTCAACACATATGCGATAATACCTGCAAAAAAAACGAATAAATATTGTAGCATAAAATGATAGAAAATTCCAACATATTATAGTATGCTACGTTGTGAAGGCAGAATTTATTCAGTCATTATAAAATGTTTGCATTTAAGTAAAAGTAAGTCGTAAAATGAAGAGGAAAACGTCTATCTAAAACTTGATGAGTAGGTTAAAATAGAAGTTCACTTCAGTGTTAAAAATCTTCATCGAAAATATAAATTATAAGTGAGATATAGGAAGGATAATAGACCCTTATGAATACGAAACATGATGTTTACAAAGAACAATTCGTTCATTTGCACGTTCATACAGAATACAGCTTACTTGATGGTGCGAGTCGCATTGCAAATTTGGTTAAGCGGGCTAAGGAACTTAATATGCCAGCGATTGCGATTACTGATCATGGGACAATGTATGGTGTTATTGATTTTTATAAACAAGCAAGAAAACAAGGAATTAAACCGATTATTGGTTGTGAAGTGTATGTAGCTCCGCGGTCTAGGCGGGAACGATGTACCGTCGATGGAGAAAACTACTATCATTTGATTCTGTTGGCTGAAACAGATGAAGGATATAGAAATTTAATCGAACTGGTATCTAGAGGCAATACCGAAGGTTTTTATTATAAACCAAGGGTCGATACGGAACTGCTCAGAGAGTATAGTAAGGGGCTCATTTGTCTAAGCGCCTGCATTGCAGGGGAAATTCCGACTTGGATGTTAAAAGGTGATATGGATCGGGCTGAAGCATTGGCTCGCGAATATATGGAGATTTTCGGTAAAGATAACTTTTTTCTTGAAATGCAAGACCATGGTATTCCTGAACAAAAACAAGTGAATAAATTATTGGTGGAGTTATCTCGCAAACTGGGAGTTGGTCTCGTAGCAACCAATGATTTACACTATATTGATAAAAAAGATGCAGAATGTCATGATGTACTTCTCTGTATTCAAATGGGCAAAACTGTGGATGATGCCAATCGTATGAAGTTTTCCACGGAAGAATTTTACTTGAAAGATCATGGTGAAATGTCCCAGTTATTTGGATCTTATCCAGAAGCTTTAGAGAATACCTGCCGTATTGCTGAGCGGTGCGATGTTACTTTGGATTTTGGCAATATGTATTTACCTGAGTTTCCTGTACCAGAGGGTTTAACTGCTGATGAATATCTTGCGCAACTTTGTAAAGAAAGACTCGTTGAACGGTATGAAGAGGTTACGCCAGAAGCTCATTCTCGCCTTGATTTTGAACTATCTGTTATTTATAAAATGGGTTATTCAGGATATTTTTTGATTGTTTGGGATTTTATTAATTATGCCCGAAAACAAGAAATTCCTGTAGGACCAGGTAGGGGATCGGCGGCTGGTAGTATTGTATCTTATTTATTGGGCATTACTAATATAGATCCTCTCAAATATGGTTTGCTATTTGAACGGTTTTTGAATCCCGAACGAGTCAGCATGCCGGATATTGATATCGATTTTTGCTATGTAAAACGCGGAAAAGTCATTGAATATGTATCAGCTCTTTACGGTGCTGATCGCGTAGCTCAAATTATTACCTTTGGTACCATGGCGGCGAAAGGTGCCATTCGTGATGTAGGACGGGCTTTAAACATGTCTTATGGTGAAGTGGATCGCATTGCAAAAATGATACCAAATGAACTCGGAATTACCTTACGCCGCGCTTTAGAAATTAATTCTGAACTGAAGAATGCGTATGAAAGTGAACCGATGGTTGCTAAATTATTGGATTTGGCAATGGCGGTAGAAGGTTTACCGCGTCATGCATCTACACATGCAGCAGGGCTGGTGATTTCTAAAGAACCTTTGACACATTATGTACCGCTGCAAAACTCGGCTGAAGGTTTTTTGACCACCCAATATGATAAAGATAAAGTTGAAGAAATTGGACTCTTAAAAATGGATTTACTCGGTCTGCGAACGTTAACAGTGATCGGTGATACCATCAAGTTAGTACGTGAAAATCGAGGCATAAAGATTGATATTGATCATATTCCTTTTGATGATGCCAAGGTTTCGGCTATGCTGAGTCATGGAGATACTGCAGGAGTTTTTCAGTTGGAATCAAGTGGTATAACAACCTTAGTCAAAGATCTGAAACCTGAATGTTTTGCTGATTTGATACCCTTAGTAGCTTTATACCGACCAGGGCCATTAGGCAGCGGCATGGTGGCTGATTTTATCAATGGCCGTCACGGTAAAAAGCAAGTAACCTATGTACATCCATTGCTTGAGCCGATTTTGCACGAGACCTTTGGGGTGATTTTATATCAAGAACAAGTTATGCAGATCGCCTCTGTCATGGCTGGCTTTACACTCGGCCAAGCTGATATGCTCCGGCGAGCCATGGGCAAAAAGAAACATGATGTACTAAATGCTCAGCGGCAAAATTTTTTGCAGGGGGCCAGTGCCCGAGATATTGATGCCAAATTGGCTGGAGAAATCTTCGATTTGATGGCCCATTTTGCTGATTATGGTTTTAATAAATCCCATAGTGCTGCTTATGCCTTAGTCGCTTATCAAACCGCTTATTTGAAAGCAAACTATCCCCAAGAATTCATGGCAGCTTTATTGTCAAGCGTCATGGGAACCAATGAGAAGGTAGGCCATTATATTGAAACATGCCGGCAGATGGGAATTGCTATATTGCCCCCTGATGTCAATGCCAGTCATAATAGTTTTAGTGTGGATGGTGAGGCCATTCGATTTGGCTTGGCTGCCGTAAAAAATGTTGGTGAAAATGCTATTCAAAATATGGTGATCGCTCGAGAGAAACAAGGATCTTTTACATCGTTGGTTGATTTGTGCACACGAGTTGATATGAGAGTGGTAAATAAGCGAGTCATTGAAAGTTTGATTAAATGTGGAGCTTTTGATTCATTTGGTGCAAAACGGTCCCAACTACTTGCAGTTCTTGATCGTGCAGTGGATATGGCTGCTGTAAGTCAACGAGATAAAGCCAGTGGACAACTTGGGCTGTTTGGTGAAGAAACTTTGAATGAAGCCGCTGAAGTTAATCTACCAGATATACCTGAAATACCCAAAGATCAATTACTTGTTTTGGAAAAAGAAATTACTGGGTTTTATGTAACCGGGCACCCTTTGGATGCATATCGAGACAAGATGAATAGTGTTACACCCCTTGGTGAACTTGTAAATGGTAATTATGCTGATGGGAAAATTGTACAAGTAGCAGGGCTGATCAATAATGCAAAACGTATTACAACCAAAAATGGTGATATGATGTGTTTTATTGCTCTTGAAGATTTTACGGATCAAATTGAAGTTGTCGTTTTTCCTAGAATTTTTGATAAGTTTAGCAAATTTTTATTGCCTGATATGCCTGTTCGAGTATCGGGACGATTAAGTGTGAATGATGAAAGTGCCAAAATTCTTGCTGATAGTGTTCGAAGTTTAGATGATGCAGTCAGCGGTGAAGTGCGGCTTAAGATTTCAAGTCAACAAGAAACTGGAGAAATTTTTGAGCAATTAAAACAAGTTTTGAAACAATATGCTGGCTCAACTGTCGTATTTTTACATCTGATTGATAGTCAGCGTGTCATTAAGACAGAAAAACAATTTTGGATTCAACCTTCAGCAGAGGCTGTTGAAGCCTTAGAAGTGATTATTGGTAAGGGAAGAGTGAAGATTGTATAAAAAAAGAATTAATGTAATTTAATGGTAAAAAAAGATGGTATTCTTTTACGCGATATGGTATTATATGTATTATAAGATGCAAATAAAAAGAAACTGTTTATATTTTTAAAAGAAAGCAAAAAAAAAATGCAGGATTACTGTTTGATATGGAGAAAACAATAGAGAATTAATCTGGCGAGATATGAATGTAATAAAAACATACTTGTGAAAGATTTAATATTAATGATGTAGTAGTAGGAGGACTTATGTGGACTGTAATATATATCGCAGCGAATCGGGCGCAAGCTGAAAAAATGAAAGATATACTAAGTGCAGAAGGGATTCTATCCAATACAAGAGCAACGGGAGCGGCTTTAGCTGCTGGTGATGGAGCATATGAAATTTTGGTCTTGGAGTCCGAAGCAAATGAGGCAAATGAAATTATTTGTCAATATGCTGTTATGAAAAATTTGACTCGAGGCTAATCATAAGATGAGTTGCTGCAAAAATAATTGATACTCCTTATCTCCAGTGTGTATAGTGTAAACGCTCGATGGTGTTTTAAAAATGATTTTGATGGGGCGGAGGGCGTTTATATTGTTCTGGATGATAGGAATAAGCAGTGTTGTTGTATTCATTATACTTGGTTGGTACTATCTTCATAACTTAGACTGGCAGATTAAATTTTTAATAGCGCGATTAAATAAAATGATTCGCTGCCAGAAGCGGGATCGACAAGCTATAAAATCATTATTAAAAGATAGTTATACCATTATCAATAAAGGTATGGTTTGCAATCATTCTACTGCTGTTTATCAAACGTTAGATTTATTAAAATTAGCTTTTGGTCATGGCTTGGTTCGTTCTGGTGAGTCTGGTCGATTAATGGCGATTGGTATAAGCGCATTAAATAACAATAAACCTGATGTTGTTGGTTTTGTTGTAGATGCTTTTAGACCTTTAGTACGTCAGCTATCGCCTGATGACGTTGTCATTGCAATCAATCAATTAACTTTGATTGGTGTGATTTCTTTTAAAAAGAAACAAAATTTTTTAGCAGCCAAAGTTGTAGATTGTATTTTATTTATAATGGAGCAACCGGATGAATCTGTAGAACGAAAAAAAATGGTAGCCGCCATTAAAGCTTTAAAGGTTCTAGGTGTTCTTAGTTTGCGCCGTCGTGATACGGGATTATTTAGAGAACTCAATATACGTTTGTCGACCTGCCTTATCTCTAGTTGTAAAGCAGATGATATGACAACTGAAATCTCTAGTATGCTTGCAGCCTGGTTACATCGTATTATATGGCTCAATGAAACAGTTTTATTCACGGTCATTACTGATATGATTTTCAATTTGATTGGAGCCGATGTATTAACAGATGATGGGATTGAAGTGATGATTGATGAGCTAGGAAATGTTGCAGCATCAGCTTGTTTAAATCCCAATAGTCCCTTGGCAAGTCTCATCCTTGAGTTTATGTTCAGACTTGCAAATGAACGGAAAAATGATCGGCACTGGACGAGGGTCGTTACAATTGCTGGGCGGGTAGCCAAATTAGCTATTTATCGCCATGGTCTTGCTGCAGCATTTACTATCATACATCCTCTTTTGGAATTTGGACGAAATTTACTGTGGGCAGAATTAAAATTTATAGAGTCTGTTGATAAGATTCGCCAGCGACTTTTATTTAGAGTTGTCAGAGAAAGTTTACTCATTTTGTCTTATTGTGCGAGGCTGAATTTACTTGGTTCAACAGAAGAAACGATTGTTGATGTTTTTAAATGTTGGATGGGGCATTCAGAATTAATGATCAATCAGAAATCTGCAAAAAAATATTGTCAGCTCTTATTATTGTTTTGGTTAAAAAATAAACGGCAGATGAAAAGAACTCTGTCATATGACCCAGAATTCATAGAACCTATATTGTTTTCTAGTAGCGAAAGACGACGGCTAGGCATTTAAAAATGCAAAAAAATCCGGGTATATTATTATACGCCGGATTTTTGTTTTGGTAGGCTGCTGCCAGTTAAGAGTACGCTGACAATGGGAAAGACTTTGCTAATGTGTTTAATCAGTACTGCGAAGGTCAAACTAATTCCTATAGTTAATAGGTAAAAAATAATTACGACGATCGCTGACATCATGATATTGTGTCGCGTTAGATAAGCATCTAAATAATACATAACCAAAGGATGAACTAGGTACACTAGGTAAGAGTGTTTTCCTAAGGCAGAAAGAATACTTTCTATACTATTAGGCAGTTTGCTGTTGTTAAAAAATAAAAATAAAAATAAGGTGGAACCGAGTGTATATAAAACGCCAATAGGACTTAGTTGGTGAGCTGTGTTAACAGCTTGTTCAGGGGAATAATGGGAAACATACAACAAATAATAATAAAATGAAAGCATACCTGCTGTGGTAAGGTAAAAGAAAGATTTTATATGTTGTTGATATTTTTTGATTTTCTCTTCGAAAACAGAATAATTTACGGCACAAACAGCACCGAAGAGGAAAATAAAAATATAATGGAATACCCAATAATTTAGACGGTATGATATGAATTTGTTGAAATAATAACTTGTAAAATCAGCTTTCAAAAGATAACTTGAATAATAATTGAAAATGATTTGAAGGAGTAAAAGGATACTTAAATTGCGGAGTGGATGGTCGATGATGTAACGAACCATTGAACGCCAAAGAGGCATAAGAGAATAAAACCATAGTAAAATGACTAAAAAGTACAGCTGACAAGAAGCTAGACCAAATAAAAAAAACTCATAGACTAAAGGCGGAGTCCATATTGAAAAATCTCGATTCATAAATGTATAGTGAAGCATATACAATAAAGACCAGACAATGTAGGGGAGGAGTACAGTGCGCCAACGACGCATGATAAAATTCATATAATTCAGTTTGCCTGTTAGATCTTGATTTACAAATAAGCCAAAGGCTGATACGAAGAAAAAAATAGGTACGCTAAAACGAGTGAGAATTTCTAATAAAGCAAAGAGATGAACGTTTACTTTGGGATTGCTTAATGAATAGGCACCAGTATGAATGCCGACTACGCCGAGCATGGATATCCCGCGAATGTACTCAAGAGCATTTATTCTTTGTTTGGACATAATAAGGTTCCTTTCTTGTACGAATAAATTTATTATCAAATACTAAATTCGTAATTCTTTTAGATTATTCCTGCTTGTATTGGTCACAAAGAGGATTTTCAAGAATAAACGACTCGTTAGCAAAGAATTTTTAATAGGCAGGAATATTAAACTTTGATTTTGAATATATAGATAAATGCTTTTTTTAGGAGGATTGAGAATGAAATCATTAGGTTTAATCAATGGCAATTTAGTTGACCTTGACGAAAATGTTATATCAATGGAAGATCGTGGGCATCAATTTGGTGATGGTGTTTATGAAGTTACAAAAGTCTATAATGGTCGTTGCTTTGCTTTAAAGCCACATTTGGAAAGGTTGTATCGCTCTTTACGGGCAATCAGGATTCCTGCGACTTACACCTTTGAAGAATTAGTTGAATTTCATGAGTTGTTGATTGAAAAAAGTGGCATTGTTGAAGGGGCCATTTATTTGCAAATTACTCGGGGTGTCGCTCCTCGAATACATAGCTTTCCAGAACAAGTTGTACCATGTCTAACCATGTCCATAAGACCTGCTGGTAAGGTTAATAAGGAACTGTGGGAAAAAGGTGTTAAAGTGACTCTGATTCCTGATGAACGTTGGCTGCGTTGTGATATTAAATCTTTGAATTTATTACCTAATATTTTGGGTAAGCAGCAAGCTAAAGAAGCTGGATGTTACGAAGGGGTCATGGTTCGTGATCGGCATGTCACAGAAGGGACAAGCAGCAATTTTTTTGTGGTCAAAGATGATGTGGTTTGGACTTACCCGGCAAGTCCTTTGATTTTGAAAGGAATTACGAGAACTATTGTCATGGATCAATTAGCGAAAGAATTGGGAATTACGATTCTAGAAAAAGCTTTTGAGACATCATTTATCAAAGACGCTTCAGAGGCCTTTTTATCAGGAACAAGTACTGAAATTATGCCCGTCACTATGATTAATGGCAATAAAGTAGGGGATGGTGAAGTAGGGCCTATCACTCGTAAACTACAAATGGCCTATACACGTTTGATTGATGAGGAATGCGAACGCAAATAATGAAGATCTGGTAAAGTCTTGTGTTTTTAGGGGGTTCAAATAGCAGGGGATACCCTGCTATTTTTGTATAGCAGTAGTAGAAGAAACAACTATTTTGGCGATGGAGGCTAATTTATGCAGGAGAGATTAAGGCAGTTGTCATATTATCGATGGTTGATTTTTGGTGTTGCTGCAATGGGAACATTTATGGCGGTATTAGACTCTACAATTGTGAATGTTGCTTTACCGGTGATTGCTGTGAATTTGAACGTGGAGTTGGCAATCGTACAATGGGTGGTATCGGCTTATTTACTTGTGATCACAATCTTACTCCCTTTGTTTGGTAAAGTTGGTGATTTATATGGTCGACGCAGAGTGTATCTACTGGGATTTGTCATATTTACAATTGGATCATTGCTGTGCGGTCTCTCTCATGGAATTTGGCTTTTGGTATTAGCAAGAGTTGTGCAGGCGATTGGAGCTTCTATGTTGATGGCTAATGCACCAGCAATTGTGAGTGTGACTTTTCCGGGTAAACAGCGAGGGCGGGCATTAGGGATGATTGGTACTGTCGTGGCTTTGGCTTCAATGATTGGTCCGATTTTAGGTGGTGTATTGGTAGGATTATTTAATTGGCAATCGATTTTTTATATTAATTTGCCTATCGGTCTATGTGCCTATTTACTAGGATATTTCATATTGCCCGTTGAAGAAAAAGAAGGAAGCGCATCATTTGATGTGCAGGGTGCAATGCTGTTTGCCAGTGGTATGACAGGGTTGTTGATCGTGCTATTGAAAGGGCAAGAATGGGGGTGGGGTTCCTATCTTGTGGATATAATTAGTATGATAACAATTATACTTCTCGGTACCTTTATTTGGTATGAAAATAAAATTGAACATCCGATGATTGATTTATCTCTTTATAAATGCTGGCCATTTCTGGCGGGAAATCTATCTGGATTATTGTCCTTTATGGCGCTATTTTCTAATGTAATCTTATTTCCTTTTTATCTTCATTCAATATTATTGTTTTCACCGACTGAAATTGGTTTAGCGATTACCCCTTTCCCTTTACTAATGGCTGTAATTGCTCCTGTTAGTGGTTATCTATCAGAGCGAATCAGCCCTGCCTTGTTGTCGAGTTCAGGTCTGAGTATTGTGATGATAGGACTTTGGTATTTATCGACTCTTGATACTCAATCTGTAATTTGGAATGTGTTGATTGGGCAAGGTATTCTTGGTATCGGCCATGGTATGTTTCAATCACCTAACAACAATAGTGTTTTAAGTTGCGTACCAAAAGAAAAAGTGGGACTAGCGAGTGGAATGAGTGCCTTGATGCGTAATATTGGCATGGTCAGTGGTACGGCAGTGACTGTATCTGTCTTTGAATGGACAAGACAAATGGAATTGGCTAAAGTCAGTTTGCCCAGTCAAACGGCGAATATAAGCGCATTTTTAATAGGGTATCATGATTCGCTAATGATTGGTGCCTGTTTTGCAGGGCTTGGTGCTCTTATTTCCTTAAGTCGAAAGGGGCATGCAGTATTAAAGACGTAGTTAAATGAAAATAGTTGTGGTAATATAAATATAAGGAATGTTCAATTAGAAATGAGAGGGGTGCAAAAATGAATAAAGTTTGGTTGCAAATCTTTGCTACAATGATCGTTGGTAGTATTCTTAAATCTGCCCTTCACAACTCTTTGGTATGGGTAGCCATTGACCTTGGTATCTTAGGGATTTCCTATTTGATTTTACGTCAACATCTTAATGTAAATCTGAAAGGCAGTATGTTATTTTTAAGTGGTTTAACAGTGATTTCCATACTTGCAGACTTGAATTTGATGAGCGATATGGTTAGTAATCTTTTGGTGTTAGGTTTGGTAGGCTGGATGATGTTCGGCAAGGGTGGTCAAAGTAATGGAAATCGAAATCCTAAAAGTCCGACGATTCGTCATAAATGGCATAAATGAAGAATTTAACTCGTGCGGCACTATTGTTAGCTCTCACTTTGACATTTCAGTCTTTGCGTTATTTTGTCCCGATTCCAATCTTTTTATCGACTTTTTTGATCGGTAGTTTAGTCAATGCTTGCTTGTTGGTCGCGCTAGAAATGATAGGTCCAAAACCTGCTCTTGCCATTGGATTTATAGCGCCGGTGATTGCTTATTTTCAACAATTATTGCCATTGCCGATTATGATTCTTCCAGTAGCTCTTGGAAATGCCATTTATATTGGAGTTTTTTTTAGTGGTGTAAGGTGGCAGTCGTGGTTGAGAATTGGTGTTGCTGGATTAAGTAAAGCGGTATTTATGTATGGTGCCTTCAGTTGGCTGCTGATGCTCATTGCGATTCCGGCCAAGTTGGCAAGTTCTTTGTTGTTTGTTATGAGTTGGCCGCAGTTTGTGACTGGGGTGGTCGGTGGTCTCTTGGCTAGTATAGTAAAGAAAAGGTTACAAAGACTTTTATAAAGCCTTTGTAACCTTTTCTTTACGCATTTTGTAAGAAGTTCATAAGTAGTGCGCCGTTATTTTTTAACCACTGTCTGTGTTCTTTGAAATTTGGTGAGAATTTTCCAACCTCTTGCCAAAATAGAGAAGAATGATTGAGTACACGTAAATGGCAAAGTTCGTGAATCACTAAATAATCAATGACTTCAGGTGGCGCCATAATAATCCGCCAGTTATAATTAATATTACTCTTAGACGAACAGCTGCCCCAACGGGTTTTCTGCTCTTTGATTGTGAGACGTTGAGGTTGAACGTTAATTTTAGTCGCCCATAAGGCGGTTTTGGCGATTAGGAGTGTGCGCGCATTAGTGATATACCATTGTTTTAATAAGGCTTCGGCAACAGAAGCGTTTTCCGACGAGATATTGATGATGATTTGGTGATCGTATAGATGAATGATAGGATGAATATTTTGAGTCTCTGTAAAGTGAAGTGTATGTATTTGACCTAGATAAAGTACTGTTGCGCCATGGGCAATTAATTTGTTCGTAGGATTTGCTTTTAAGTTTTCCAAATGTAAAATTTTTTTGATAATCCAGTTAGATTTTTCATATAATATTTTTTCGATAGCAGTTTTTGGGAATTTATTAGGGGCAATAATTTCCAATTCTCTACTGGAGATTATCTTCAACTGGAGAGATTTACGATTTTTTTGATAAATGATGTGATAGGTTAGTGGATGGTTAGCAAGTGTAATCATATTCATGATAGTAAAATTAGGCACATAGAATATTAAATCCTGCAAGTTTTATGATAAATAAAAAAAAGTTTCCAATTTCAAAATTGGAAACTTGTTAATCACTTGGTGCCGAAGGCCGGACTCGAACCGGCACGTGGAGTACACGTCTGATTTTGAGTCAGGTGCGTCTGCCAATTCCGCCACTTCGGCACATCCTAGGCTGAGATGTTCTCTCAACATTTATTATGATACCATAATGAGGTATTATTGTCAAGTATATAATGCAGTTAACCAAATTTCATTGATATGATGCCGCAATTTCGGATGAGATGTAAAAAATATAAAATAAAAAAGACTTAAGCAATTTGCTAAGTCTTATAATTATCTGGTGCCGAAGGCCGGACTCGAACCGGCACGTGGGGTACACGTCTGATTTTGAGTCAGGTGCGTCTGCCAATTCCGCCACTTCGGCACGCTTATGATGTTTGGTATTCAGAGATTGTTTACCAGACAAGAAGTATAATAACATGTTAAGTAGAGTCGTGTCAACTGTTTTTTTGAAAATAACAATCATTTTATCTATTTTAAGTGAGAATGATTAAATTTATGTATAACAGTGAAATTGTAGGGGATAATTGTATCGTGCGTTTACAAAAAAGGAGGAATAGTCGGATGGCAACTAAGATGGGAAAATTACCAGTGAAGAAAGTTCTTTTAAATAGCGAAACAATGAGCGACGAGGGAGAATTTGAATTTATTATTGACTGTGAGTCTGTTTATTTTAATGCATTGTATGATAATGATGGTAGGTTACAATACTTAGATCAGTACTTTTATACGCAGCATCGTTCTCATGATGATATTGATAGTGCGATTGCTGAACAAGAATTTTTAAGTGTGGATCATAATGATTTTCCTGTAAAAAGCTATTTGTTAGCAAAAGAAGAAGAGGGTAATGAATGGATGCGTTTTCATGCTGTAGTACCTAAAGAAGTAAATCCTGACTATTTTCATCAAAAATATTTAGGAGAATAATTAGAAAAGAAAAATATTGTAGTTTATGCGGTATAGATAGTGGCAGTTTTGGCGGTTGAGTGGCCGCCTTTTTTTATGTTTGGATATTTTTCGTGTATAAGAGTTAATTTTAAATGTCGAAAAATGATTTAAAATGAAAAAAATAATAAAATGTAATAAAAAGGAAATTTTACAATAAAAGTAACAATAATTTGCTTTTATTAGCTCAAACATGTCGAATGTAAGGTGTGGAAGAGATAGAGGAAGGTAGAGGGCTGTTGATCACGTTAACAAGCCTCGACAAAAGTCTGTTAGTTAAATCCGAAATATGTCGCATTTTTACGAACGAAAAATGGTCTAATATAGCAGGAAATACCAAAAAATACAAGAATAATATCTATCACCTTAATAAATGAACGTTACAAAGGGGATAGGAAATATGCAATTATTAGAAGCTTCTCAGAATAAGTTATTGTATTTAACAAGAGAAGATGATTATAAAGAATGCTTTTCATCAACGAGCAATGGAATTATACATCTTGATAGTGAAATGAGAATGAAAAATTTGAATCGAGAAGCTGAACGAATATGTGGTGTTGTACGTACTTCTGTTCTGGGGCAAAGAATTGATATCGTACTAAAAAAACATGGTGAGGATTTTTTAAAGATCTTTAATCTTTCAGAATATAAAAAAGTTAAGACGACTAATTTTAAATTGAAACAGAAGGATCAGTTTATATATATTAATACTGATTCCTTACTACTGCTCGATTCGTGTGGTGAAGTCGATGGGCTGATTGTTATTTTGCAGGATGTAACGGCTGTGCGGGTTGCTATCAAGCAAATACAGACAACCCAGATGCTGATGTCACTTGGTGAACTGGCTGCTGGAGTGGCTCATCATGTCCGTACCCCCTTAACGACGATTAGTGGTTATCTTCAAATCATGTTAGGGCGACTGGAAGATGATCAATATACTGTACGTCGTGATATATTAGAAACTTTGTTAGATGAAGTATCCTATATCAACAGCGTAGTAAAAGAACTGATCTTATTTGCTAAACCGCCAGTAGAGAAGGAACCAGGAGTTGAAATTAATAAGTTGCTTGATGAAGCATTGCTTTTGACTTTTAAACAAATTGGTGGCGAAAAGATCAGTATAGAAAAGCAATTGGCAAAGCAACTTCCTACGATTACTGCTGATAAAAATTTGATAAAGCAGGCAGTGGTCAATATTATGCAAAATGCTATTGAATCTATGGCAGATGAAGGAATGCTCAGCATAAAGACATGGATAAATGGCGATTTGAATATGTTAGTTATTTCCATCAATGACACAGGGAGTGGAGTGGGGGCAGATATATTGGCGCGAGTATTTGAACCTTTTTATACCACAAAAGCCGATCGTATGGGACTTGGGCTGCCAATTGCCAACCGTATTATTGCTGAACATGGTGGATTTGTTAATGTGACTCCTGGTGAAATCAGCGGTACAAAAGTACATATTTACTTGCCGATTATTGATGATCGTATAAATCGATTAACAGTTGTACATCAACAAATTTTAAATTTGCAATAACGTAAGATTTGGTCGTTCTTAGGTGGAATTGCAAAGTGACTTATGTCCTGATTATATAAAAAAAGCACTA
Source organism: Pelosinus sp. sgz500959 (assembly GCF_042610375.1). Classification (NCBI taxonomy): domain Bacteria; kingdom Bacillati; phylum Bacillota; class Negativicutes; order Selenomonadales; family Sporomusaceae; genus Pelosinus; species Pelosinus sp. sgz500959. Next base: position 21,556 of record NZ_JBGJZL010000014.1, on the reverse strand, counting down.
TAAAATAAGACTTGGCTTGCGCCAAGTCTTATTTTATAATATCCTTTAAATTATCGAGGTTCGATAGGGATGAGAGATAACCTTAGATCGTGTCATACTCATATAGCATTCTTCATATATATTGATTGTTGTGTGAAATTTATATAAAGAAGGTATGCTTATGTTATTTTTTCTGAAAAAGATAATGTATTCGGTTTTGTTATTGTTGCTTTGTATGACAACTGGATATGCGCAATTGAAGGATGTTGCTTCGCCTGCCATTGTTATTAATCTTCCTAGCCGTATGTTGGAATTATATTCTGGTAATACTTTTATTAAAGAATATCCAGTAGCGATTGGAAAATCTTCGACACCTACGCCTCTTGGTAAGTTTACAGTGATTGATAAAGAGATAAATCCAGTATGGGTACCACCAGGCCGTGATTATAGTGTGCCATCGGGACCTGATAATCCCTTAGGATATCGCTGGATTGGTTTTGTAGAGTTATATGGGATTCATGGAAACAATGCACCTTGGTCCATTGGTCAGGCTGTATCAAATGGTTGTGTCCGTATGCTAGAAGAAAATGTTGAGGAATTATTTGAAATTGTACAATATGGTACACCAGTTAAAGTCACATATGATCGAATTAAGGTGAGAATTGACAATTATGGGCAGGCCACAGTAGGGATTTATCCTGATGTTTATGGGCGCAAAGCAGTGACGTTAGCAGAAGTAAATGAAAAAATGTCAGAAATGGGTTTGCGGGGAATGGCGAGTGATGCTTTTTTATTGGGAGTCATTCGCGAAGAAGCTGATAAACAGATACCTTTTGCTCAGGTGTATAAGATAAAGGTCAATGATACTTTATTAAATGAGTGGGCGGTAGCTATTGATAATATTCGATATGTCCCAGTATGGCCTGTCGCCAAGGCCTTAAAAAATAATGTTATTTTGGATGAAACAACCAAAATGGTATGGAATGATAAGCGTGCTGTTAACAGTATGGTGAAAAATGATATTGTATATATTAGTGAGGATAATATTCCAAAGTTATTTGGTGGAGAAATTCTTTTTAAATCAACTGAAAATTGTCTTGAAATTAACGTAGTAACGACAGTCGTTAATGGCAAAATCCTTGGCCGGGCGGCAGAGGTCATTGATGGTGTATTAGCTGTACCAGTTCTTGCCCTTTCTGATTCCTTAGGGAAAAAACTTACTTATGATGAGGTCAACCATATTTTCACTATACAAGAAAAAATCGTACCCGTTTTCTTGATCAATGATCAGCCTTATATACAGATCACCAAAATTAATGAATATTTTAACGCAGATGTATATTGGAATAAAGGAAAAAACAATATTGAAGTCACATATCCTAGCCAGTCAATATAGAATCGATTCCCTAAGTCTTACTATGAATAAATTTATACTTTAAAAAAATAATATAAAGGATTTATGTCTTTTTTAGCAAAATATAATAGAGCGTGTTAAACGTAAGCCATCTTTATGCAAAAAACGATGATGAAGAATATGTCAATCCGTTTAATTAAAGATGAACTTAGATAAATTCTTAAAGGTGGTGGGTGTATGGCCCGTAGATTTGTAATTATTGATGGAAGTAGTTTAGTACATAGAGCTTTTTATGCTTTACCCCTACTCACTACTGCAAATGGATTATATACCAATGCTGTATATGGTTTTACAACAATGATGGTAAAATTGTTAAGTGAGCTTAAACCAGATCTCATGGTCGTCGCTTTTGATAAAGGTAAGATTACTTTTCGAAATGAAGCATATGCTGAATATAAAGCACATCGGAAACCGACACCAGGAGAATTATCTCAACAATTTTCCTTAGTGAAGGAAGTTCTAGAGGCTCTTGGAATTACTGCTATTGAGCAAGCTGGTTATGAAGCTGATGATATTATCGGAACTCTCGCGGCTCAAGGCGGAAAAGCTGGTCATGAAGTCATTATTGTGACTGGAGATCGAGATGCGCTGCAACTCATTTCCCCTCATACGCGAGTCATGCTGACTAAAAAAGGTATCTCAGATATGGATGTATATGATCGACAAGCTTTTGAAGATAAATATGGTGTTACACCTGAGCAGCAAATCGATCTAAAAGGTCTCATGGGAGATGCTTCTGATAACATTCCTGGAGTCCCAGGAATTGGTGAAAAAACAGCAACAAAACTCATTATTGAGTATGGTACCATTGAAAATCTACTTGAAAATATTGAACATGTATCTGGCAAAAAAATCCAAGAAAATCTGCGTAATAATCGGGATATTGCTTTGTTGTCAAAAAAATTAGCAACAATCGTTTGTGATATGCCCCTTGAATTCGTAACAGAGAAGTTTGAATTTCACCCTGATGCTGAAAAGATGAAAGAACTATGTGTTAAATTTGAATTTAAAAGTTTACTTCTCAAGATTGACAGTATTTTTCCAGCAACTGAAATTCAATGTTTAAGTGAACCTGAAAGTTTACCACATGTTGAAATTTTAATGAAACATGATGAAATAATTAAAATAGTTAACAAAGTTCGACAGCTGGGAATCTTTGAATTTTATGCACTTGTGACTGGAAAAGTACCTGAGATGAGTATGCAAGGGTTAGCTGTTGTGGTAGATGGAAAAACGGTTTTTATTCCAGCTGATGGTGAAGCTTGGCAAGATGTTTTATCATTATTTGCTGATCAAACTGTTATGAAAATTACTCATGATGCAAAGAAAATTTATAGCACTTGTATTCATATGGGGACGAAATTGCAAGGGTTAGTCTTTGATACTGTCTTAGCTGCTTATTTACTAGACCCTACAGCCAGCGAATATACTCTTGCAAGGCTCAAAGAGCAGTATCTTGGTCAAGGTAGCCAATCACAATTTGAGAAAATGTCTCAAGAACCCTTGTTTGCAGTGTGGGCTGCTGAAGCCATTCATGCTCTCCATCCTATCTTACAACAAGGTCTAATTGATAATGAACTGAATCTGTTATTTGATGAAATCGAGCTTCCTTTGGTCGAAGTGTTGTCAGCTGTAGAAAATTATGGTATTAAAGTAGATGCTGATTATTTAAAAATCATGTCCGATGACCTTGGAGGGAAAATTGAAGCTTTACTCATTGAAATTTATCAATGTGCTGGTGAAAAATTTAATGTTAATTCTCCTAAACAATTGGGCGTTATTTTATTTGAAAAACTGAATCTGCCTGTCATCAAAAAGACTAAAACCGGATATTCGACGGATGTAGAAGTATTGGAAGCATTAGTCGGTCAGCATGAAATTATTGATAAAATACTAGAATATCGAATATTGACGAAATTAAAGTCTACTTATTTAGATGGTCTTGCTGCTTTGATTTGTCATAATACTGGTCGAATACATACTACTTTTAATCAAATGGTCACTGCGACTGGTCGGCTTAGCAGCTCCGAGCCTAATCTTCAAAATATCCCCATTCGGACAGAAGCCGGTCGAAAAATAAGGGAACTCTTCGTGCCTGGTGAAGGGTATGATTATATTATGTCGGCGGATTATTCTCAGATTGAACTGCGAATCTTGGCTGATATGTCAGGTGATGGAAATCTTGTGGAATCTTTTGCGCACAATCAAGATGTTCATACGCGTACTGCGGCCGAAGTATTTGAAGTATCCATGGATGAAGTCACTGCAGAGCTACGCTCAAGGGCTAAGGCTGTAAACTTTGGTATTATATACGGTATTAGTGATTATGGATTATCCCGGGATATTGGTGTGAGTCGTAAGGAAGCAGGCCAATATATTCACAATTATTTTCTTAAATATCATGGCGTCAAAGAATTTATCGATCGTGTTGTCGCCGAAGCCCATCAACAAGGATATGTGACGACCTTATTTGGGAGAAGGCGCTATTTGCCCGAAATCAATAGCAGTAATTTTAATCAACGGTCTTTTGCTGAAAGAACGGCAATGAATACTCCCATACAAGGGACGGCAGCGGATATTATAAAAAAAGCCATGATTGACGTACATCTTGCTTTGCAAAGTGAACAACTACAAAGTCGGGTTCTACTACAGGTTCACGATGAACTTGTATTAGAAGTACCTAAAGATGAAGTTGAGAAAGTTGGGAAACTTGTGCAAGAGGCAATGCAACAAAGTGTAAAATTGCAGGTTCCTCTCGTTGTCGATGTAAAATTCGGTAAAAATTGGGCGCAGGCTAAATAATAGAGAATGAACCAGGAGGTCAATTATGCCGGAAATGCCAGAAGTAGAAATCATCCGACGGACTCTTATCAAACAAGTGGCAGGACGAAGAATCAAAGAAGTGGAGTTTTTATTATCACGATTGGTGAAGTGGCCTTCGGCGGGTGAATTTCAGGCCGTGTTGACCGGTAAAAAAATCATCGATTTAACTCGACGTGGCAAATATCTGCTTTTTCATTTGGACGATCGCCAGATTATGGTCGTACATCTTAGAATGACTGGAAGATTGAGTTATGTGAGTCCTGGTATGGAGAGTGATAAATTTACTCGTATTATCTTTAAATTAGATAATGGGGATCGTCTCATTTATGGAGATACACGGACTCTAGGGACGTTGTATCTTCTGCCACCTGAAGAGCTATGGCGTATTTCTGGTCTTGCGACAATGGGACCTGAACCTTTGTCTGCGGATTTTTCATTGGAATATTTCACAGATATGCTAAAAAAACGTCATGGTAATATTAAGGCCGTTCTCTTAAATCAAAAATATATTGGTGGCTTAGGTAATATTTATGTAGATGAGAGCATGGCGATTGCTGCGATTCACCCTGAACGAATCGCTAGTAGCTTAGCAGATGATGAGATACAACGACTATTTGATGCCATTAATAAAGTCATTGCAGATGGTATAGCACATGGTGGTACTACTTTTAGAGACTATCGTGATGGCAATGGTAAGAAGGGCAGCCATCAAAATCATCTCGCAGTGTATGGACGAAAGATGGCTCCTTGTCTTACTTGTGGCACTCCGATTCTTTGGAAAACAATTGCTGGACGCGGTACGCATTTTTGTCCAGAGTGTCAAAAATAGCAATCAGGATAGAGTATGGTGGAGGAAATTTGATGTATACGATCGGGTTAACGGGGGGCATTGCAAGTGGCAAAAGTACTGTTAGTGCAATGCTAAGGAAACTTGGAGCTTATATCATTGATGCCGATGAAATTGCTCGAAAAATTGTCATGCCCAATGAACCTGCTTGGCATGATATCGTAGCACACTTTGGCAATGAAATTTTACTGCCTGACGGTAGGATTAATCGAGAAGTATTGGGGCAAAAAATTTTTAAAGATAAAGCTGAGCGTCAATGTTTAGAAAAAATAACACACCCTTACATTGAAAATGAAGTGCAAAAGAGCATTGCTCATGCTAAGTCCATTGGTGAGCAGGTTGTTGTTCTTGATGTACCCTTGTTATTTGAAGTTGGTTGGGGGAAGATGGTTGATAGGATTTGGGTGGTTTACGTAGAGAAAGAAGTCCAGTTATCTCGACTGATGGATCGCAATCACTTAACACGTCAACAAGCTCAGGAGCGAGTGGACGCTCAAATGAGTTTAGATGAAAAAGTTAAGCAAGCTGATGTCGTAATTAATAATAATTTGGATATTGAGCATGCAAGAATGCAGGTTGCTGCAGCGTGGCGAAAAATCGACTAGAAAGTATTGATCCATAGTAAATATAACGGAGTGATTTGTTTTGCACATTTTGGCCCGGATGAAAATCCTGGTAACTATTGGCTTTGTCCTTATGGTTGTTTACGGAATATATACCAGTGACTGGTTTCAGAAAAAATATTTATACCCTTTTCCGTATCAGGACATTATTTATCGTTATGCAATAGAAAAAGAACTTGATCCTTTTTTAATCGCTGGTGTCATGAAAGTTGAAAGTAAGTTTAATACGCGAGCACGATCACCAAAAGGTGCTTTAGGATTAATGCAGATGATGCCTGAAACAGCCACATGGGTAGCTGAACAGATGGACGATAGTGAATTTAGCATCGAGCAATTAGAACGTCCTGAAGTCAGTATTCGTATGGGAACATGGTACTTATCTTCGTTGAAAAAAGAATTTAAAGGTAATCAAGTGCTGATGCTCGCTGCATATAATGGTGGTCGTGGCAATGTAAAGCAATGGATGGAACGATATGAATGGAACATGTCCTTTGACGAGGTTGATAAAATACCTTTTTTAGAAACAAAGGAATATGTAGATAAAGTATTATACAGCAAGAAACGTTATCAAGAGTTATATGGCAGGTGAGGAGAGAGTTGTTTTGCAGCATATAAAAAAACAAAAACTAATAAAAACGATTATTTTTGGGTGTAAAAACAGTCTGCTTTTATGTTCGATGTTGATTATGATATTGCTAGTGGGTGGTTGCAGTTCCAATTCTCTACAAAGTCCTGCTAAACGTGAAATTAAGCAGGGGGGGCAGTTGGTATATGGTAGCCTGCAAGAGCCTGATACCTTAAACCCCCTGCTATCTGATTTAGTATCAACTGCTGAGGTAAGCAGCCTCATTTTTAGTGGGCTGGTCACAATGAATGATAAAGGTGAATGGATCCCTGATTTGGCTACTGAAGTTCCTACCTTGCAAAATGGCGGAATCAGTAGAGATGGTTTGACTATAACCTATAAACTTCGTTCTGGTGTTACGTGGCATGATGGTAAGGTTTTTAATGCAGATGATGTTAAGTTCACATGGCAAACCATTATGAATTCAAAGGTGAATGTAGTATCACGTGAAGGGTATGACAAAATCAAAGCAATTGATACTCCTGATCCATATACGGTTATTATAAGGTTCAAAGAATATTATCCATCTCATCTGGCATTATTTAATGCTATTTTACCTAAACATATTTTAGAAGTGGCTGGTGATATCAATAAAACTCCATTCAATCGCTCACCAATTGGTACAGGGCCTTTTAAATTCAAAGAATGGCGTTTAGCAGAGGCTGTTGTACTTGAAGGAAATGCTGCGTATTTCCGTGGTAAAACCAACCTAAATACGATTGTCTATAAAGTGATACCTGATAGTAATATTATGCTGATTCAATTAAAAGCTGGTGAAGTTGATGTTGTAGCAAATATTCCTTTTGCACAACTTGACCAAGTGAAAGATATTGATGGAATTGAAGCCGTTATTACGCCAAATATGATTTGGGAGCACTTGGATTTTAATTTGGATAACGCTTTATTTCAAGATGGGCGGGTACGCCAGGCCATTGCATTGGGGATTGATAAGCAAGGTCTTGTTGCCAATGTACTGAAAAATGCAGGGAGTCCAGCCGCGGGAGATCAATCGACCTTATCTTGGGCTTATAATCCAGGAATCAAACAAGAAACCCGTGATGTAAATGCAGCACGTGAACTTTTAGTACAGGCAGGATGGAAACTTGGTGATGGCGGGATTTTTACCAAAGATGGTAGTAAACTGGCATTTTCGTTAGCATTTCCTACGGGGAATCGATCGCGAGAGATTGCTGCCAGTGTGATCGTGCAGCAATTAAAAGAAATAGGGGTTGCTGTAGAGTTAAGACCTGTTGATGAAAAAGTATTTTTTGCAGAAGTATTAAAAAATCGAGGATTCCAAACAGCTCTATATGCGTGGGTAGCTGGCATTGAGCCCAATAGTTTGAATTTGTGGCATTCTAAGAAAATTCCTAGCCGGACCAATGGGTATGATGGACAAAATTATTCAGGGTGGAGAAATCCTGAAATTGATGCGCTAACAGAGCAAGGAGCACGTCTGATTGATGTTGAGGGGCGTAAGCAAATCTATTATCGCATCCAAGATCTCATTGTCCAAGAACATCCAGTGATACCTTTGTATTTTAGAAGTAACATTGATGCAGTGAGAAAAACTGTGGCCAATTATCATTCAAATCCAACGCCAGCAGGCAATCTTTGGAATGCATGGCAATGGGGATTAATGTCCAAATAATATTATTTGTTATTTATTATGTAAAAATGCTTGACGAACATTCTGACATATGGTAATATAGATCTTGTCGCTGATGAATTGTACGAACGCGGTCGTGGCGGAACGGCAGACGCGCTAGATTCAGGTTCTAGTGAGGGAAACTTCGTGGAGGTTCAAGTCCTCTCGACCGCACCAAGCTTTACCTAGTGACAACCAAAGAATATGCCAAGCATATTTACACAATGCGGTAGTGGCGGAACGGCAGACGCACCAGCTTGAGGGGCTGGCGGGGGCAACCTCGTGATGGTTCAAATCCATTCTACCGCACCAATTCAATATTGATAGACTTACAGGCTTTTTGCTTGTAGGTCTTTTTTGTTGTTTAAATCCTGATAAAAAATGGCTGTAAATATCCAAAGTAGTGTTAATCATAAGAAATTCGTTTTAAAACTTCAATTCGATTATTGGGTTCTATACTAAATGTTGAGGTATGCCAGTTGCTAGAATTGGTCACCCCAACATTTAGTATAGAGCTGTTAATGCTACAGGATGCTTCTAAATTGAGTCTTCTGGCATGACCAAATTGTTTAAAGATATGAAGCTTGAAGAATACTCTGACATGATACCGCTTGTTGCCTTGTATCGACCCGGTTGTTTACAAGCCGGGATGGTTGATGTATTGTCAAAGAATTAGACATCTAAGAGAAAAGCCTCGCTTAACGCAAACAGAAATAGCTAATAAAATAGGTATTTCACAAAGTGCTTACAAACGCTATGAGCAAAATGAAATTAAACGGTACTCAGAGACAACTCTTGATAATTTGGCAAAAGCTCTTGAGACCACCACCGAATTTATCCTTGGTGAAGAAGGGCAGCATGACAAGTTCGAGCATGTTCCACCGGAATTTCTTAAATGGATTGCTACCGAGGAATCAATGGCGTATATTATGGAAGCTTTTATTAAGTTTCAGTAGGCTAAATATGCTAAGTTTGCTAAGAAATAAACAAAGAAGTTTAAAGGTAATTAAATAAGTATGCATTGTATTTGCTTAAACTTAGTTTAAGCGATTTTTTTTGTCGATTATTGGTGTTTTTGCAAATGAACAAATAAATATGAAGAATTTGGAGGAATTTGTGTAAAAGTATGGAAGGATAAAGAAATATCACTTCCTCTTAGATGCGAAAAATAGCAAGTCCATTATATTTTTAATGTTTTAGTATTGACATACTAAAACATTAAAAATATAATGAAAAATGTAGGATGCAAGAAATCCTGAGAGGAGAATTATCTTGAAATTAAAAATAGATCTGGCCTTAAATAAAATGTATCAAAGACAAATTACTTCAAGAGAGCAACTGTTAAATGAAATGCTCAGAGTTAAATTAACAGTAGAAAGGCTAGATAATCGGTTACATATCGCAGATGATAAAGAAAAATTATTTCAGTTTATGAAACAAGAAACAGAAAGTGAACTAGGCTTTTTTCCTGCAGATCGAGATGATTTTATCGAATTTTTTGAAGCACTAAAAGAGATTGACCTCATCGGGTTCGCTCTTGAAATATTTAAAAATGATCGAATGGGTACTGTTATTACGCCAGTATATTTGACAAATTTTATAAAGAGTAAAGTGAGAGACTGCATTCCGCAAAAGGTGTTGATTACTGAGGCTGAAAAACATTTAGCTGGTTTGAAAGCACTGATTGATCACTTTCCACATTCAAAAATTACTCTTACAACCCAGTTGAAGCCGATGGCTTTATTGCTGAAATTGGGGTTTATGGATTGCCAAAATGTGAAAATTGTATTTGAATCAATCTATACAGATTTTTTGCTAGATGAAAAATTTGATTATATTTTATCGTTTCCTTCTTTTGGATATAAACCAGACGAACTAGGTGGACAATTTTTTACCAGAGACAGTGATGGCATAGGGATGGAAAATATGCTGAAGCATCTGCAGAAAGAGGGAACATTGGATATCATTCTTCCTGCTAAGATTACTTTTGCTAGTATGGGGTTTGAAAAGTTACGAGCTCATATAAACGAAAATTATAATATAGAAAGAATTTTCATTTTACCAGAGGGAACCTTCAGACCCGTGACAGCCATTAAAACCTATCTCTTTACGATTAAGGATACAATACTACGGGGTACTCAAATAGGGACTTTGCAAATGAACAGAGATGTACTCGAAGTAGCCGACAATGATAAGTGGGTACCCCCACTGTCTCACGAGGACTGGAGAATTGAGTTACTGCTCTCTGATGATGATGAGAATATGCAAAAGTTCAAAAACTCTAATCTAGAGAAAATGAAATTGAAAGACGTAGCAGAAGTATTTAGAGGTAAGTCGATTCTCAAAAAGGATACAACCATTGGCAATATATCGGTACTAAACATCTCAAACATTGAAAATGGCGAAATTAATTACTCATGTTTGGATACCATCGAAGAAGATGAGCGCAAAATCAAACGATATGAACTTGCTGAAGGTGATGTTGTCCTCTCTTGCAGGGGAACAGCCATTAAGTCGGCTGTATTCCAAAAGCAAGATAAAGTGATAATTGCTTCGGCGAATGTAATTATCATAAGACCTAAGGTTCAAGTTCTTGGCAAGTATATTAAGATGTTTTTAGAAAGTCCGATTGGTATGGCAATGATTAAAAGTTTCCAACGAGGCACAACGATCATGAATATCAATCACTCCGATATTATGGAGATGGAAATCCCTATAATACCAATCAATGAGCAAGAGAAAATGATCAATAGCTATAATGAGGAGCTAAGTATTTATAAAGCCACCATCAGTCAGGCTGAAAATCGATGGGGAAATATAAAAAATAATATTTATAATAAATTAATTTAGGAGGGTCAATCATGGCTGTAAATTTAGAGTTTGAAAACAAATTATGGGAAATGGCAGATAAATTAAGAGGTAATCTTCAGCCATCAGATTATAAGGATGTTATTTTAGGTTTGATATTTTTAAAATACATCTCAGATAGTTTTGAAGAAAAGTTCAATGACTTGGTTGCTGATGGTGAAGGTTTTGAAGAAGATCGGGATGCTTATGTTGAGGATAACATTTTCTTTGTGCCACCAAGTGCCAGATGGGAATTTATAAAGAAAAGTGCTAAGCAAAGCGCAATTGGTCAAATTATTGATGAAGCCATGATTGCCATTGAACGAGAAAATAAAAATCTAAAAGGTGTTTTGCCAAAAAACTATGCTCGTCCAGAATTGGACAAAACCAAGCTAGGAGAATTGATCGACTTATTCTCGTTTAATTTAGGAGATAAGAAAGCAAAAGCACAGGATATTCTCGGTAGAGTTTATGAATATTTCTTAGGTAAATTTGGTTCAAGTGAAGGCGAGTTTTATACTCCGCCGACAATTGTTAAACTTCTTGTTGGTATGATTGAACCTTATAAAGGCAGGGTATATGATCCTTGTTGCGGTTCAGGGGGGATGTTTGTCCAATCCCAACGCTTTGTTGAGGAGCATCAAGGGGCAAAAGATAATATTCACGTCTTCGGTCAAGAGTATACAGCTACCACTTGGAGACTGTGTAAAATGAACCTTGCAATTCGTGGTATCGATGGGAACTTGGGCGAAAGAGATGCAGATACCTTCGGTAATGATCTGCACAAAAATTTAAGAGCCGATTATATTTTGGCAAATCCACCATTTAACGTCAGCGATTATACCTTGATACAAGATGATGTTCGCTGGAAATATGGTCTGCCACCACAAAACAATGCCAACTATGCTTGGATCGAGCACATTATTAGCAAGTTATCTCCTAACGGAATTGCTGGATTTGTATTGGCGAATGGTTCTATGAGTACATCAACAAAGCAAGAAACTGAAATTAGAAAAAATATTATTGAAGCTGGATTAGTGGACTGTATTATTACCATGCCACCGAACCTTTTTTATAATGTAACAATTCCCGTTTGTCTCTGGTTTATTTCTAAGAAAAGAGAAAATCGCAAGGATAAAATACTATTTATTGATGCTCGAAAAATGGGAACGATGATTACTCGTAAGCATAGGACGTTATCTGATGAGGAAATTAAGCAGATATATGATACATATCATAATTGGCGGGATGAAAATGGATATGAAGATATACAGGGATTCTGTAAATCAGCTAATATTGAAGAAGTTAGAGGACACGAATATATTTTAACCCCAGGCAGATATGTCGGCATTGAAGAAATAGAAGATGATGGCGAGCCTTTTGATGAAAAGATGACAAGGCTTACTGGTGAGCTTAGTGAAATGTTTGTTAAGTCCCATAAACTAGAGGAAGAAATCAAGCAGCGATTGGGGGCAATTGGGTATGAGTTTTAGTGAGTGGAAAGAAGTTAAACTGTGGGAAGTTTGTTCCAAAATAGGAAGTGGAGCAACTCCAACAGGGGGAGCGAATGCCTACTGCGACAATGGGATTTCATTAATCAGAAGTCAAAATGTATTAGATTTAAATTTTTCAAATAATGGATTAGTTTATATAAATGAGATACAAGCAAAAAAACTTAATAATGTGACTCTTGAGGAAGGTGATGTGCTGTTAAATATTACAGGCGATTCTGTTGCAAGAAGCTGTATTGTTCCAAAAGAAATGCTGCCTGCAAGAGTCAATCAACATGTAGCTATTATAAGAGGGAGTCAAAATCAAGTTTATAATAAGTATATTTTATATTATTTACAGAATAACAAAACATATCTATTATCTATTGCTGGAATAGGTGGAACAAGAAATGCACTAACAAAAAAAATGATTGAAAATTTAAATATAACACTTCCATTCCTGTGTGAACAAAAAGCCATTGCCGACACGCTATCCTGCCTCGATGAAAAAATCGAACTCAACAACCGCATCAACAAAACTCTGGAAGAAATGGCGCAGGCTATTTTCAAAAGCTGGTTTGTGGATTTTGAGCCTTTTCAAGATGGCGAGTTTGAGGACAGTGAGTTAGGGAAGATACCTAAGGGTTGGAGCGTTAGAACAATTGACAAATTTACTTTAGATATGAAAAGTGGTGGAACTCCAAGTAGAAAAACTAAAGAATATTGGAATAGTAATGACGTGCCTTGGATTAAAACAGGTGAAATTAGCAATGCACCTATAATTTCAAATAAAGAATTTATTTCATTCGAAGGGTTAAAGAATAGTTCGGCGAGATTATTGCCATATAATGCTGTGCTAGTGGCCATGTATGGTGCGACGGCTGGAAAAGTTGGGCTTTTACGTTTTGAAGCAAGTACAAATCAGGCGTGTTGCGCTATGATTTGTGATGGTGCTAATAAATCGATTTATTTATATTTATGGCTATTGTACAATCAGATCTATATCGAAGGTTTAGCTGTTGGTGCAGCACAACAAAATTTGAGTAAAGATACTATTTCAAAAATAAATATTGTAATACCACCAGATGATATATTAAATTCTATGTTGTTTGATGAATTGTTTATGAAAATTGAAAATAATCTTATTCAAAATCAAACTCTTACCACTATGCGTGACTCACTACTTCCAAAATTAATGTCAGGCGAAATAAGAGTTCCCATACAGGAGGTGCAATAAATGGCTAAGAATAATTTCTGCGAGTCTCATCTTGAAGAAGCTACCCTTGAATGGTTTGAAGAATTAGGCTATGAAATTATCTTTGCTCCTGATATTGCCCCCGATGGTGAATATGCTGAACGGGAAGATTACTGCGATGTTATTCTTGGAGAACGAATCAAAGAAGCTCTAGGGCGCATTAATCCTAAACTACCTACAAGTGCCATTGAAGATGCTTATCGGCAAATCGCAGTACCTAACAGTCCAAGCCTACTCATAAATAACAAGGCTTTCCAAAAGATGATTACGGATGGTATTGACGTACAGGTCAAGCAATTTGACGCTAGTTATCGCACCGAGAAAGCCTATGTATTTGACTTTGAAAAACCGCTGAATAATGATTTTATGGTAGCGAACCAATTTACTATTAACGAACATGGCGTGGAAAAACGACCGGATGTAATTGTTTTTGTTAATGGTATTCCTCTAGTTGTCATTGAACTGAAAAGTGCCAGTGATGAAAATGTAGACATAACTGATGCCTACAATCAGCTGCAAACATATAAAATGGCGATCCCTTCCCTTTTTACATATAACTCATTCATGGTAACTAGCGACGGAATCAATGCTAGAGCAGGAACTATTACTTCTGATGAGGATCGATTTATGGCATGGCGGACGATTGATGGCGAAGGCGTTGCACCCAATACAATTCCACAATTAGAAGTACTCATTAAGGGAATGTTTGAACGAGAGCGTTTCCTAGACATTATCAAACAGTTTGTATTATTCCAAAGTGATGGTAAGGACACCTTCAAAATCCTTGCTGGTTATCATCAATATCACGCTGTTAATAAAGCAGTGGAGAGTACCGAACGTGCTACTATGGACGATGGTGATAGGCGCATTGGTGTTGTTTGGCATACTCAAGGATCAGGAAAATCCCTTTCCATGGTTTTTTACACGGCAAAACTTGTTATCAGTGAGGAACTAGAGAATCCGACTATTGTAGTCATCACTGATAGAAATGATCTTGATGATCAACTTTTTGGTACATTTTTAAAGTGTAAGGATCTTCTGCGTAGCATTCCAGTGCAAGCAGCTGACAGAGGGAATTTACGGGAGCTACTGAATAATCGTACCAGTGGAGGTATTATTTTTACTACCATTCATAAGTTTGCTCCAGAGGAGAAAGGTGATAGTGCACCTGTATTAACAAATCGTAAAAACGTCATTGTAATGGCAGATGAAGCCCACCGGAGTCAATATGGATTTGGTGCAGATGTTGTTAAAAACGATGATGCAGCCGATGTGAAATATGGCTATGCCAAATATATGCGTGATAGTTTGCCGCATGCTTCCTATATTGGCTTTACTGGTACACCTGTAGAACTCACAGATAAGAATACTCGTGCGGTATTTGGTGATTATATTGATGTTTATGATATGACACGAGCTGTGGAAGATGGAACGACAGTTAAAATATTCTATGAAAGTCGCATTGCCAAGCTAGAGCTTCCTGATGATCTAAAACCTCAAATTGATAGTGAATATGATGATATTACTGAATATCAAGAGTATAGCCAAAAAGAACAGCTCAAGAGCAAATGGGCTAGGCTTGAGGCTATCGTGGGTGCAAGTGAGCGTGTGAAACTGATTGCTAAAGATATCGTAGAGCATTTTGAAAAACGTGAACAGGCTCAAGAAACAGAAGGCGGTAAAGCCATGATTGTTGCTATGAGTAGGAGGATTGCCATTGATCTCTACAAAGAGATTATAGCCCTTCGACCTGGCTGGCACAGTGATGACTTGATGAGTGGGAAAATCAAAATAGTTATGACAGGTAGCTCCTCTGATCCTGTTGATTGGCAACCGTTTATTGGGACAAAAGCGAATCGTGAAACCATGGCTAAACGGATGAAAGACAAACAGGATGAATTACAACTAGTTATCGTTCGTGATATGTGGCTTACTGGTTTTGATGTGCCGAGTATGCATACCATGTATATTGATAAGCCAATGCAAGGACATAATCTAATGCAAGCTATTGCGAGGGTTAACCGCGTATTTAAAGAAAAACAGGGTGGACTCATTGTTGACTATATCGGCATTGCGGAAAATCTAAAACAAGCCCTTTCCCAATATACAGAAAGTGACAAAAAAACCACTGGTGTTGACGCTGATATGGCTGCACAAGTACTTTTAGAAAAACACGATCTGATCAAAGAGTTGTTACATAATCATGACTATCGCAAATTTTTTAAAGGTAAGCCTAGTGAAAAGATGCAAGCGATTGTGGAAACCATGGACTTTATTATTGAATTTCGTGATCAAAGGAAAAATGACTACATTACTTTAGTAACAGAACTAACAAGAGCCTATTCTCTATGTGCAACGACTGAGATTGCGGAACGATTAAATATTGAAGTTGGCTTTCATAAGGCAGTTAAAGCCAGCCTTGTTAAGATTATTAGTGATGATAACAAAAAGAAAACAACGGCTCAACTTGATAGTGAGCTAAACCAGTTGATTTCAAAATCGATATCTTCCAATGAAGTCGTTGATATTTTAGGTTCTGTAGGTCTTACCAAACCTAATCTTGCGATCCTTTCTGATGAGTTTCTTAAAGAAGTCAAGGGAATGAAACAGAAGAACTTAGCAGTAGAACTATTGAACAGACTGTTAAAGGGTAATATCAAGAGCTTTTCGAAGCGCAACTTGGTACAATCTAAAAAATTCTCGGAGTTATTAGAAGCTGCTATCAGGAAATATCAGAATCGCGCCATCGAAACGACTCAAGTTATTATGGAGCTAATTGCCCTTGCCAAAGAAATCAGCGAAGCTGAAAAACGCGGTGAAAGCACAGGATTAACCCCTGATGAGTTAGCCTTTTATGATGCACTATCTGATAATGAATCTGCAAAAGAAATCATGGGCGAAGATATATTGAAACAGATAGCCCGGGATTTAACCGTTTCGATTAAGAATAACATCAGCGTAGATTGGGCCATCCGCGAGAATGTGCAGGCTAAAATGAAAATGACGATTAAACGCCTACTAAAAAAATACGGCTATCCACCAGATAAAACAGCAAAAGCAGTAGACATCGTCATGGAACAGACTAAACTGATGTGTCAGAATGAGAGTAACGAGTATCGGTATCAGCCAATAAAAAGTGAAAAGTTGAAGGTGGCTGAAGAGTAGGGATAAAAAGTAGATGGAGGGATTGTTGTGACAGTATTATTTTGTTTAGTCGGTTGGATGGATTACTATCAGGGGCTTGCTAATGGTGATCGTATTCGAGGTGGCGGTTCATATGTAGATGATAATAATACTGGATCAGAAATTCATAATTTTTCTATTGAAACGATTGTGGAAGAGCCTTATTTTCCTTCTGATAAAGATGATGGCTATGTAGATGTTTGCCAAGGTTTTGTCATGTGTCAAAGTCAGATTAGAATAGAAAACTTAGGTGCATCAAAACAAGATGATTGGATTGATGGAATAACGGTAGTGTGGCTCGCTAGAGATCCCGATCATGGTAAGGTATATATCGTTGGCTGGTATAAAAATGCTAGAGTCTACCGTCATTGGAAGGAACCAGACCTTGATACGGACAGAGGTTATGATGACTGCTATTATAATATTCAAGCAAGAGCTGTTGATTGTACCTTATTGCCATATCGGCAGAGAAGATTCCACATTCCTAAAGCATCATCTACGACATCTGGGGGTATCGGGCGGTCTAATGTTTGGTTTGCGTCAGATAAAAAGAATGAAGACATTGTTAGAGGTGTGCTGAATTATATTGAACGATATGAGGCAGATAATAAATCGGTAGCGATGTAAGCGATTTTAGTGGAATTAGTATGACGGGATTAAATATTGAATAATATTAGGTTCCGTTGCCAAGATGGTTGTTATGTTGAAATTTATTAGAGAAATAGGGAAGGGGTAAATATCAAGTGTTTGAGATTCTTATAGATACCTGTGTATGGCTTGATCTCGCTAAGAATTACCAGCAACGGGATCTTCTAGCTATGCTAGAAGAATTTATTCGACGGGGAGATATAGCACTTATTTTGCCTCGTACCGTGGTCGATGAATTTGCTCGCAATAAAGTGCGTATTATCGAGGAAAGTAGCCGTAGTCTGTCTAGTACCTTAAAACGTGTCAAAGAAGTTGTGGAAGTATTTGGCGACCCTGAGCAGAAGAAAATAGTGTTGTCGCAACTTAATGATGTTGATCATCGGCTTCCAACCTTAGGTGAGGCGGCTGTGGATACGGTCAGTCGGATCGAAAAGTTATTCGAATGCACGCCTATTATCGAAATTTCTGATTCTGTGAAGCTACGCGCAGCGCAGCGTGCCATTGATAAGCGCGCTCCTTTTCACAAACAACGAAATAGTATCGGGGATGCCATTCTGATTGAGGTATATACAGATGTGAAGGGAGCGCAAGCCGCGAGTGGAAATCATTTTGCATTTATTTCGCATAATACTAGTGATTTTAGCCATCCAAGTGCCAATCAAAAACTGCCACATCCAGATATAGCAGATTGTTTTTCACGGGCGAAGTCATTTTACTTTATTAATTTGAGCGAAGCGTTACAACACATTCAGCCAGAAGAATTTAATAATCTGATGAGTGAGCAAGAATGGGTTGAAGAACCCAGGGGGCTTACGCAAATTGTAGATACAATCGACGAACTAGTAAACAAAGTTTGGTATAATCGCCATCAAGTTACACGGCAACTAATTGAGCGGGGTAAAGTCAAGATTGTTGAGAAGGAAACCTTTCCAGTCAAAGATCACACGCGGCGACCTATTCAACGTGACATATGGGAGGGGGCACTCAAGTCAGCGGAAAAGGTTGAAAAGAAATATGGGTTAGAAAATCTTGGTCCATGGGATGATTTTGAATGGGGAATGATTAACGGTAAACTTTCCGCGCTACGCTGGATTCTAGGCGAAGAGTGGGATATGCTGGATACATGAATAGTCTGGTTTAATAGACTTATCACGGTAAAATATTCAATATCTGACTGTTTTTATATCATAAATACAGTCAGAAAGGAGTAAAGTATGAATAGTCAAGAAGTTGCGAAAATATATAAAGAAATTTTAAACAGCAATAATGGAACACAGATTATTAGATTTGATTTACATATACATTCTCCAGCTTCTTCTGATTATGATAAGAACAATAAAAATGAAGAAAACTGCTACTTATCAATTCTAAATGAAGTTTTAGAACATGATTTGAAAATTATTGCAATAACAGACCATAATACTTTTGAAGGATATAATCAAATTAAAAAAATTAAAGAACAGTACGATAAATACAGCGAGTTACTTATTTTATGTGGAATAGAGATAACTTGCTTTTCAAAACATTTATTGGCTATTTTTAATGATGATTTTCGAGAAGATCAACAAAATGACTTTTTGAAGAAAATAGGATTTGCTAATGGTGAAGAAATGGCTGATTTATATGGACCAGCAAAATTAATAGATATTATTGGAGAATTTGGCGGCTTTGCATTATTAGCACATGCAGATGCGGAAGCTGGATTTCTATTGTCTTTATGTAAAAAGGGTAAATCAGAATTAGAGTTTTCAGGACAATCTTTAGCTAAAATACTGCAATCTAAGTTTCTTTATGGAATTCAAATTGTAAATGATTATAATAAAAAAATAATTAGAGAAAAATTTGGAAATTATACTTATAAACAAGCTGGAGAGCGGCTAGGTTTTTATAAGTTTTCCGATTCACATGGACTCACTATTAACAATCAATATGTTGCCAAGAGTGGAAAGGCTATAGGACAGGCCTTTTCTTTGGCTAAATTATCAAGTATATCCTTTGACGCTTTGAAAATGGCATTAAAAGATCACACAATGAGAATTATAGAAAATGAAGAAGAGAAAAACTATCCATAGATTATTGGAGCTGCTATCGACAGTGAATTTTTGGGAAAAAATTATTGTAATCAGTACACTTTGATTTCTTTTCATCCTGAAATGAATTGTATTATTGGGGGAAGAGGAACGGGAAAATCAACTATATTACAAATTATTCTACATATTCTTAAATTTGGAACAGATGAAGAATTTGATCATATAAAAGATAGATTTTCAGAAGCTATAATTTATATTCGATACAAAGGTCAAAATTATGCTATCTATTATAACTTTAAGTTAGAAATAGATAGTTATGTAAATGGTCAGTACAAAAATGCGTCGAAATTTAAAATATATATTCAAAAAGGAAATAACGGATATAAGTTTCAATTAGCAGATGTTGCTGAAAAAAGTGCCTTACTCCTTTTTATTGGAACGGGATATATGCAAGGTGACCTATCGAAATTTCAAAGAGACCCGAATAATATACTTTCTATCGTAGAAGAGTTTTTAAAGTGGAAAAAGAATAAAGAATATAAGAAAAATCAATTAATGATCTCAGCTAATATTGGAAAAATAAAAGAAATTATGGTGGAGTATGAAGATAAAAGAGATGTAAAAGATTTAAAAACATTTTTAATAGATGAAGATTATCTTCAGGAAATAATTTTATATCATAATATTATATCGAAGGCAAAAGATAATGAATTTATTTTATATAAAAATATGATAGATGAACTCAATGGGCTGTTAAGGGGGAAGGTCAAACTACATTTGAAAAAAGGCATAAAGAATGACAGTCGAGAAGCATTACTAAAGTATTTTCCTCAAGAAATCATACGGGAAAAAGGTAAATACTATGCTTACCAAGTCAAAGTTAGAAAGCTATTAGAAAGAGTGATAGAATTTATAAGTGTAAAATCCCAATTTGATTTTTTTATTCTTTTGTTTGATAGAAAAATAGAAAAAGTTATAAAAGATTATAATTTATCTTCGGTAGAGGATATAGAAAATATATTAAATGATATTAGTCGATGTATTTCACCAGATGAATTGTGTATAGTTACAGATTTAGAAATTGAAATGGAATATAACATACATGCTGGCAATAAGGAGTATCCTGAACTATTTAAAAATTCACAACGAATTTCGATGGGACAAAATTCGGTGGCTCTATTATTGTTGATTTTAAATGTAGCACATAATTTGGGAGATAATAGGACGCTATTAATGGATCAACCAGAAGATGATTTAGATAATAATTATATTTTTAATACATTAGTTAGCGAGTTTAGAAAATCAAAAGCAATTAGACAAATTATTATATCAACGCATAATGCAAATATACCAGTCGCTTCAGATTCTGAGAATATTTTAGTTTTAAAATATGATGGTCAATATGGTTGTATAGAGGTTAATGGTTCACTAGATAATGATAATATCGTAAAAGAAGTTTTAAATAATTTAGAAGGTGGAAGTGAAGCGATAAAACTGAGATTTGATAAATATAAGTTGTTTAATGAGTTTTAAGTATTGAGCTTTGTGTGAAGAATTATATATGGATGATGCCTCCTTGAAAGTTGATGTGTGGTATAATATTATTTATGGTGCATGATTTGGTGAATTGGTACCACCCAAAAATACACCAACACATTTGGAGACACTATGGAGACACAATATATTTTTTATCGATTGAATATTTTTGGTAGTTATAATGGTATGCGAGATGAGAATAATAACGCATAAGGCGTGCGATGATATTTTGCTTAGCTTAAGACCCCATTCTGCACGAGTTTTTATGACTTGTATAATATGGTAAAAGCTCTTTCGTAGACTTGAGGGGCTGGCGGGGGCAACCTCGTGATGGTTCAAATCCATTCTACCGCACCATTCTTAAATGATAAGACTTATGAGCATTTTGCTTGTAGGTCTTTTTTGCTGTTTATGGGCGGTGAAATAGGGGGGATAGTATCTCCACTTATTAGGTCGATTAATTTGTTTGTGAATTTGAATTGAAATATTATCCATTAGATAGGTTGGCAAGCCTAAAGGAATGCGTGTTAGTAGTATGTAGCCGCTATGTAATTAAATTACAAATAATATAGGTTTGTGCAATAGAATAATAGTTCTATTGTATGCGT